>JAYVCF010000417.1:0-5483 GCA_043750095.1 Deltaproteobacteria bacterium | reverse complement strand
CGCGGCGAGGGCCAGGCGCGAGGAGGGAAGATACTCGAAGTATCTGACCGACGAAGCAACGCCGCCATCGCGGATGCCCCGGCGGCCGAAGACCCAGTTGTTCCTACGCAGCGCCCTAACGAGCGCCGACGAGCCGTGTGGTAAGAACGCCGCCCGCATGCGTCTACGCTGGATCGGTGCGCGGGAGCGCTCGACTTCTGAGGCACGCCTCACCGCGTTGCTCGTGGTGGCGAGCCTCGGCGTGCTGGTGTTCCGCATCGACGAGATGCACGTGCCGCTGGCGGACGACGCGGCCATCTCCATCGCGTACGGGCGCACGTTCTGGACGGGCCACGGCTTTCGTCTGACGCCCTTCTCGCAGGTGACGGAGGCGTACTCGAACCCGCTCTGGACGCTGATGGTGGGCCTGCCCGCGGCGCTCGGACTTCCCGCGATGCGCGCCGCGGCGGCGATGGGCATCACGTGCTCGCTCGTCGCGCTTCCGATCGTCGTCGCATGGGGACCCGGGCCGACCGATCGACCGCTTCAGCTCGAGGACGCGCTCCCCGCGGTCGTCGCCTGCTGCGCGACACCCTACGTCTACTGGTCCAGCGCCGGGCTCGAGGGACCCTTGCTGACGCTCACCATCGCGCTCACGGGGCTCGCGGCGATGCGCGAGGCACGGAGCGGACGGCCGCGCTTCACGGGGATCGGGCTCGGGCTCTTGACGTTGGTGCGACCCGAGGGCGCGCTCTACGCAGCCTCCATCGCGCTGCCGATCCTCGCATGGCGTCGCAAGCTGGGACGCCCCGAGCTGACGACGGCCGCGGTCGCGCTGGGGATTGCGCTCGGTGGCCTCGTCGTCCGCTACGCCATCTTCGCGTCGTGGTTGCCCAACCCGTTCTACGTGAAGCACCTGCTCTTCACGCAGCACATGCCCTTCCTCGAGACGTACGTGGAGAACAACGTCGCGGTGATCGTGCTGCTCGCGCTCGGGCTCTTGCTGGCGCCGCTCGCGATCAAGGCGCCATCGGATCGCGTGGTGGCGACGATCGCGACGCTGCTGGGCGCGAGCGCGGTGGCGCTGGTGGTCGATGCCGGCGGCGACTGGATGCGCGAGTGGCGCTTCTTCGGACCGGTTCTGCCCTTCGTCCTCTTGGTTCCCGCCGCCACGATTCGTGGACTTCGCGCGCGCGCGCTCACGCGGCCTCGCACGGACTCGGAGCGAGCCGGGGTTCGCTGGCGTGCCGCGGCGATGGTGACGGTGATCCTCGCTGGCGCGCACGTAGGGCAGACGACGCAGGCTGCCGAGCGCCTACGCGACATCCACACGAACCCCACCTTCCCGGCCTGGCTCACCATCTCGTTCTGGACGCCGGTGATGCGCTACTACGCCTCGATCGGCATTCGGCATCCGCGGCTCGGCCTCTCCGACATCGGTGGACCGAGCCTGCGCTGGCCCGAGCTCACGATGGTGGACCTCGCAGGCCTCGGCGACTGGACCATCGCGCGCTCGGGGCGACACGACCGCGCCAACGTCGAGGACTACCTTCTGCACGAGGTCCCGCCGACGCTGATCGACACGCACGGGCCGAGCGCCATCCTCGGCAACCTCCCCGTGTTCGGCAGCCAGTACGAGCTCATCGAGCAGTACGTCCCCGAGCTCCGCACCTACTCCTGGATCCGAACCATCCGCGGGCTCACGACCGACGCCGATCCGCGATGTCCCGGTGGTCTTCCGGCGGTGCGCGCGATGAGCCCGAGCGCGCTCGCCGATGCGATCGACGCGCAGATCGAGGCCGGCGAGCCCGAGACCGCGCTGCGCCTCTATCGATGTGCGCGCGAGCGACGAGACGACGACACGATGCCCACGGCGGCGCGCATGCGTGCCGCCTGGCAGCGGGCGATCGAGGCACGCGACGACGCCGACCGGACGGACCGCATCGAGCGCGCGCTCCGCTACTCGTCGCTGGCGACCGTGCTCGCGGGCGACGACGCGCACCTGCGTCGCGAGACCGAGCTCTTGCGCGCGCGCTTCATCCCGCAGAGCAACACGCACTGGCTCGTGCACGACCGCGATCCGCCGTAGCGCACCCTCGCGATCACGGGCTCGCGCACTCGTCGTGATAGAGCACCACGCTCGGTCCGATCCGCGCGTGCTCGAAGCTCGAGAACACCGAGCTCGCCTCCCAGCCCCAGAGCGGCGCGTAGAGGTGGTCCTGATCGTCCCACATCGCGTCGCACGCGATGCCCTCGGGCTCGAAGCGCGCGACCTCGTGGTAACAGGCTCCCGGCTCGTCCGCGCCGAAGCGCTGCACGGGCTGATCGCAGGGCAGATACGGAAGCGTCATCAGCGCCCAGTCGGACGTGTATGGATAGTAGGGCCCGTGCACCTCGCCGATGATCGCCTGGTGCGAGACCACGGGCCACGACGCGGGCGTCCCGCGCACGAGGCCGACCGGATCGCTCGCGGTGCCGAGCCGCATCACCCAGGTCCGTAGCTGCGGTGGCAGCGCCTGCTCGCATCGATCGGCGAGCAGAGGCGGCACGCCGTATACGCGCGAGTAGCCGCCGCTCACGTCGACCGGCTCGTTGCCGATGTGCGTGTGGACGTAGCGCGCCACCAGCTCTCGCGTCTCGGGCGCCATCAGCGCCAGATCGAACGCCACCGATCGATACGTCGGCTCCGCGACCAAGATCAACGTGAGCGCGACGGCGATCCGCGAGGCGAGCGTGCGCTGCTCGGCGTCGCTCACCGCACGCAGTCTCGCGATCGCGCGCGCACCGAGCACGATCACCACGCCGCTCGCGACGGCGAGCCCAGGATGGATCGGCAGCGAGTAGCGACCGAAGTACATCATCGTGCGACCCGCGACGACGACGTGGAAGAGCACGGTGAAGAACCCGACGATGAACGTCGCCCCGCGACCGCGCCGCGCCCAGGGACCGAGCATGGCGAGCGTGCCGATCAGCGCCGCGACGGTGAGCGGCCAGCCGAGCGCGAAGGGCAACGAGACGCGCAGATGTCGGATGAGCCCGAACTCGATGGGCGCGTGCTCGTAGATGGTGAAGACCTGGGGCGCGTTGGGGTCGTAGCGCATGGCTTGACCCGCGAGTCCGTCGAGGAAGGGCTGCGCGCTCGTCAGGAACGAGGGGTTCGTCAGGAGGAACGCCGCCATGGTCGCGGCCGTCCCGACGAGCAGCGCGACGATGTTCGAGGGATGCGCACCCAGGCGCCGGAAGCGCATCGCGAGCGCGAGCACGGGGATCACGCCGAAGGTCAGGCCTGTCCACTTCGTCCCGATGGCGAGGCCGAGCGCGATCCCGCACGACGCGAAGTCGATCACGCGCCCCTGATCGAGCCCGCGCGCGGCGGCGAGCAACATCCAGGCGAGGAAGAACAAGAGCGCCTGATCCGAGACCGCGAAGTGCGCGTCCCGCATCACCAGCACATCCACGGCATACACGAGCCCCGCGATCAGCGAGATCGCCTCGCGCTCTCGCGGCGTGAGCGTGCGCGGGCCGACCCGACGCGCGAGGCACATCACCAGCCACACCGTCCCGACGGAGAGCGCCGCCGTCACGATGCGCACCGGCACGAGCATCCGCGCGGGCGAGATGGTCATCACGCAGCCGAGATCGGGATCGACGCCGTAGCGCGACGTCCAGAGCCAGCGAAGGAACGCCTGCACCAGGTAGTGCACGCGGAACCAGAGCTCGGGCCAGCCGGTCTCGGCGCTGTGCGGCGAGCTCTCCGAAAAGAGCCGCAGCGCCACGGTGGCGAAGATCTCCTCGTCGGGCCGCCCCCACGGCGTGCTCGGCGCGAACCCGATGCCGAGGAAGCGCAAGAGCGCCGCGAGCGCGAGCACACCCGTGCGCAGGAGCGCGACCGGGTGTCGTGCGAGCGCTCGCGCGGCCTGGACCGTCATCGTCGCCCGTCAGCGATCGGTGCGCGGACGACCCGACGCGGCCGCAACCTCGGGACGCGCGCTCGCGGGTGGACCCGCCGGTGGAACCCCGACGACGTTCATGATCCCGCGCTTGGGCACGCCGCGCGCGATCTCGTCGAGGTCGGTCGGCAGCGCGCCGAGTCGCATCGTGCGGAAGGTGTAGCCATGCTCGCCGAGCGTGCCGATCAGCTCGCGCACGCTGGTGCCGCACTCCTCGAGCACGTACTGACAGAGCTCGAGCAGCACGTGCGGCCGGAAGCGCTCGAGCGTCTCCGCAGCGCCGCGCACGACGGACGTGTCGTAGCCATCGACGTCGATCTTGATCAGGTCGACGCGCGGCAAGCGATGCTCTCGCACGAACGAGTCGATGGTGACGACCGCCGCGCCTTCGGCGCTCTTGTAGTGGCCGCCGTGGTCCGGATGTCCGAGCTCGAGGTGATCGAGATCCCAGCTCGAGTACACCGCCTTCGGCGCGACCGTCGCGGCATCGCCGACGAACGCCCAGACCGGCACGACCACGCCGCGCGCCCAGCGATTGAGCTCGATGTTGCGCGTGAGCTTGTCGACCGCGTAGCGCGTGGGCTCGAAGGCGTACACGCGACCGTTGGCGCCCACGAGGCGCCCCATGTAGAGCGCGTGCGAGCCGACGTTCGCTCCCACGTCGAGCGCGATCATCCCCGGCGTGAGGATGCGATCGGCCGCTCGCCGAACGTCGGGCTCGAACGCCCCGAAGACGTAGATGCCGAGCTCGAGCGCCTCGTTGAGGTTGAGGTGCCAGTGGATCCCCTCACGGGTGCAGACCACCTCGGTCTCGGTGCTGCCCACCAGGCGCCGGCTCCCCATCACCGCGCGGTACAGGCCTCGTCCGACGCGCGCTTTGACGAAGCTCGGAAGCACGAACATGAGAGCGCGCCAGTGAAGCCCATGTTCCCGAGTGGGTCAACTCGAACGGCGCGTCGCGCTCACCCGCCGCCACCCGCCGTCACCTCCGCCACTTCTGGTCGATCTTTTCCGCACGCGCACGCCCGGCACGGTCGTCGCACCAGCGCTGCCGCATGCAGACCGGGCATGGCATCCTCGATGACGTGACGACTCCGTCCACCCCCGAGGTTCCACCCGTGCGTCTGCCGGGGCAGCACGAACTGCCCTCGGAGGACGGGGAGCCGATGGAGACCAACCGCCATGCGATTCAGTACGCGCACCTGGTTCACGCGCTGCGGAGCGCGACGCGCGGGCGCGACGACGTCTACGTGGGTGGGAACATGTTCGTGTACTTCTCCCCACGGCAATTGAAGAACGAGCACTTCCGCGGACCGGACGTCTTCGTCGTCCTGGGTGTGGATCCCGAGGACGCGAAGAAGGACCGCCTCTCGTGGGTACTCTGGGAGGAGATGCGCCTGCCCGACGTCGTCATCGAGCTCACGAGCCCGAGCACGCGCGACGAGGACTACGGCAAGAAGAAGGACATCTACGCGCGCGTCTGGAAGACGGCTGTCTACGTGATCTACGACCCCGCGACGCACCACATCGATGCGTGGGTGCTCGAAGGAGGCC
>JAYVCF010000416.1:0-9743 GCA_043750095.1 Deltaproteobacteria bacterium | reverse complement strand
TGGCACCAGCCGTGCTCACGTTGCTCAGGTAGGCTCCGAGCGCCGCTTCGACGGGTTACCATGCCCCGGCGCGCGGCGAATCGCCACGCTGGATCACGTGAGGCTCGCACTCAAACTCATCGCCGCTCTCGTCGTTGCGCTCCTGGCGGTGATGGTGATTGCGACGTGGTTCCGGCTCGACGAGGAGCAGGACTTCCTGCTCGCCGACGTGCGCGACGATCACGTCTTGTTCGCGCGCGCGCTGCGCTCGATCGTCGTCTCGACCTGGGCGCTCGAAGGCGAGGAGCGTGCACGCGCGCTGGTTCGTCGTGCCGACATCGAGGACCGCGATCTCATCCTCGAGGTCGTCGACACCACGACGCTCGATGCGCCGCGATCGACGGAGGGTGCGCGACGCGGCCGCGAGCGCGTCTGGGTCGACGCCAACCACATCGTGGTGGTGGAGCCGCTCGGCCTCCAAGCCCAGCCCGACCTCGCGTTGCTCGTCTCGCAGCCGCTCGACTCGCAGCGTGCGCTGCTCTCGACCTCGCTCTGGCACGCGACGCTGGAGGCCGTGGCCGTCGTGGCGGCGTGCGCGATCCTCATGACCTTGCTCGGCTGGATCTTCGTCGGCCGGCCGGTGCAGATGCTGATCGCCGAGGCACGCCGGATCGGCCGACGCGATCACACCAAGCCGGTGCGTCTCGATCAGAAGGACGAGATCGGCGAGCTGGCGCGCGAGATGGCTCAGATGAGCGAGAAGCTCGATCAGGCCGACGTGCGCATCGAGTCCGAGCACCGACAGAAGCTCGACGCGCTCGATCAGCTGAGGCACGCCGATCGTCTGCGGACCGTGGGCCAGCTCGCGTCGGGTCTCGCGCACGAGCTGGGCACCCCGCTCAACGTGGTCTCGGGGCGCGCGCGCCTGATCGAACAGGCCGATGGCGTGACCGACGAGGTCGCGGCGGACGCGAAGATCATCCTCGATCAGACGCAGCGCATCACCGACCTCGTCAAGCAGCTGCTCGGCTTCGCGCGTCGTCGTCGCCCGCAGTCGCAGACGGCCGACCTGGCCACGACGGCCGCGCACGTCGCGCAGCTGCTCGCGCCGATCGCACAGAAGCGCAACGTGCGCATCGAGTTCGCGGCTCCGGCAGGGCCCTGCGTCACGCGCTGTGATCCGCTGCTGCTCGAGCAGGCGCTGACGAACGTCGCGCTCAATGGAATCCAGGCGATGCCCGAGGGTGGCTCGCTCCGCATGCGGGTGCTGCGCAAGCTCGCGACGCCTCCTCGAAACCCCGAGTCCGAGCCCGTTCCCTTCGGCGTCCTGCGCGTGATGGACGAGGGCACCGGAATTGCCTCGGAGAACCTCGAGCGGATCTTCGATCCGTTCTTCACGACGAAAGACGTCGGCGACGGGACCGGCCTCGGCCTCTCGGTCGTGTACGGCATCCTCGAAGATCATGGAGGGTTTGCAGAAGTGCGGAGCGAGCAGGGCTCAGGGACCGAGTTCGATCTCTTGATCCCCATGCGCGACGTGAGCATCCGCCCACCGCCGGGGCCGGCGACGGCGGAGACCGAGGTGGAGAGCGTGGCGACCGAGACGATCACCGGAGGGGCATCATGAGCGGCAACGTACTGTTGGTGGATGACGATCGCAGCATGGGCGACATGCTCGTGCGCGCCCTGGGAAAGAAAGGGTTCGTCGCACGTCACACGAGCTCGGGCGTCGAGGCGCTCCAGGCGATCGAGAAAGACAGCTACGACGTCGTCGTCACCGATCTCAACATGAAGGGGCTCGACGGGATCGCGCTCTGTCGGCGCATCGTGGACAGCCAGCCCGACGTGCCGGTCATCGTGATCACCGCGTTCGGAAGCATGGAGACCGCCATCTCCGCCATCCGCGCGGGCGCTTACGACTTCATCACCAAGCCCTTCGAGATCGACACGCTCGACATCGCCCTCGCGCGCGCCATCCAGCATCGCGTGCTGCGCGACGAAGTTCGAAGGCTACGCGAGCACACGCGGAACGTGACGCCCTCCGAGGAGATGATCGGCACGAGCCCGGCGATGCAGCGCGTGTACGACCTCTTGTCGCGCATCGCCGACTCCGACGTGTCGGTGCTGATCACGGGCGAGACGGGCACCGGCAAGGAGCTGGTCGCGCGCGCGGTCCATCGACAGAGCAAGCGCGTGGGGCAGCCCTTCGTCGCCATCAACTGCAGCGCCGTTCCGGAGTCGCTGCTCGAGAGTGAGCTCTTCGGGCACACCAAGGGCGCCTTCACCGACGCGCGCGGCGCCCGCAAGGGGCTCTTCCAGCAGGCCAACGGCGGGACGCTCTTCCTCGACGAGATCGGGGACATGCCCGTCGCGCTCCAGCCGAAGCTCCTGCGCGTGCTGCAAGAGCGCGCCGTGCGGCCCGTCGGATCGGATCAGGAGTTCCCCATCGACGTGCGCGTGCTGGCCGCGACACATCGCGAGCTCGAGACGATGGTCGAGGAGCGAAACTTCCGCGAGGATCTCTACTATCGACTGAACGTGGTGGCGGTCGAGATCCCGCCTCTGCGCGCGCGCGGTAACGACGTGCTCGCCGTCGCCCAGCACTACCTGGTCGAGGCCGCGCGGCGCTCGGGCAAGAGCGTCAAGGGGCTTTCCCCCGAGGCGGCCGAGCGCCTGCTCGTGTATCCCTGGCCCGGCAACGTGCGCGAGCTCGTGAACTGCATGGAGCGGGCGGTCGCGCTCACGCGCTTCGACTCGATCACGGTCGAGGACCTTCCGGCGAAGGTGCGCGACCACAAGCGCACGCAGGTCGTCGTGGTGGCCGAGAACGACGAAGAGCTCGTCTCGATGGACGAGGTCGAGCACCGCTACATCGCCAAGGTGATGGAGGCCGTGCAGGGCAACAAGACGCGCGCCGCCGAGGTGCTCGGGTTCGACCGCAAGCGCCTGTACCGCAAGCTCGAGAAGTACGGGCTCATCGCCGGCGGCGGTCGCATGAGCGAGCCTCCGACCTGAGGCCATGGACCTGTGTTCGTTCGCGGGGCAATTCGCGTGAGCTCGAGTCGTTTCGCCTCGCGACGAGGGCGCGGTGCTCCCCCAACACCCAAATGCCCGTTGATTCCGAACACCTCGCGCTGGCACGCGGGCTGCTGAAGGCGCGACCATGTCTACCGATACCGCACCTGCCGCTCCCGCTACCGCTTCCCCTGGTAGCCCGTGGCGCGCCGACATTCTCTCCGGCTTCTTGGTCTTCCTGATCGCGCTGCCGCTCTGTCTCGGCATCGCGCGCGCGTCCGGCTTCCCGGTTCTCTCGGGGCTCATCACCGCGATCATCGGCGGCATCCTGGTGACCTTCATCGGCGGTGCGCCGATGACCATCAAGGGCCCAGCCGCGGGTCTCATCGTCATCGCCGTCGGCTGCATCTCGGGCCTCACGGCCGAAGCGGCGGCGACCGGGCTCGATGCGACGGCCGCGGGCCTGCAAGGCTATCGCTGGACGCTCGCCGTCATCACGGTGTCCGGCGCGATCCAGGCGCTGATGGGCGCGATGAAGGCGGGCAAGCTCGGCGACTTCTTCCCCACGACGGTCGTGCACGGGATGCTCGCGGCCATCGGCCTCATCATCATCGCGAAGCAGGCGCACGTGATGATGGGCATCGCGATGCCCCCGACGCTCGAGCCCATCCAGGCCTATGCAGCGCTGCCGCACTCCTTCGCGCACATGAACCCGACGGCGTTCGCGATCGCGTTGGCCAGCCTCACGATCCTCTACGGCTGGCTCTTCATCAAGAACCCGACCGTGAAGAGGATCCCCGCGCCGCTCGTGGTGATCCTCGTCGCGGTGCCGCTCGGATACTTCCTCGACATCTCGTCCGTCACGGATCACACGGACACCTCGACGAGCGTCCACTATGGCGGCGGGCTCGTGACGATCACGGGCTCGCTCCTCTCGGCGATCACGTTCCCGGACTTCTCGCACATCACGAATTCGACCTCGCTCTACTACATCGCCATGTTCGTCGGCGTCGGCAGCATCGAGTCGCTCCTCTCTGCGAAGGCCATCGAGTCGCTCGATCCACTTCGTCGGCCCACGGACCTCAACCGTGACCTGCTCGGCGTCGGCATCGGCAACACGCTCTGCGGCTTGCTCGGGGGCCTGCCGATGATCGCGGAGATCGTCCGCAGCTCGGCGAACCTGAACAACGGCGCGCAGACGAAGATGGCGAACTTCTTCCACGGCGTGTTCTTGCTGGCCTTCGTCGCCGCCGCGCCCCAGCTCATCCACCTGATCCCCTCGGCCGCGCTCGCCGCCATGCTCGTCTACACGGGCACGCGCCTCGCGTCTCCGCAGGAGTTCGCCAGGACCTACAAGATCGGCGCGGAGCAGCTGATCATCTTCGTGGTCACCGCGCTCGGGTGTGTCGGCGTCGACCTGCTCGCGGGTGTCGCGATGGGCATCGTCACCAAGTTCGCGATCCATCTCATCAACGGGACGCCGATCGGCGGGCTCTTCAGCGCACGTCCCGAGGTGACCGTCTCCGACGACACGGCGACGATCACGCTCCACGGAGCCGCCATCTTCAGCAACTACCTCGGGATCAAGTCGAAGATCGCGGCGCAGACCGCCACGCACGTCATCGTCGACGTCAGCGACTGCAAGCTCGTCGACCACACGGTGATGGAGCACATCCACGAGCTCGAGGGCGCATACAAGGCGAAGGGGCGGAGCATCGCGTTCCGCGGGCTCGACGCGCACAAGGGTCTCAGCTCGCACCCGATGGCGGCTCGGAAAAAGACGGCCGCGGCGGCGTGACAAGGCGCATCCGGAGGCCGAGCGGTCCGTAGCGAGCGCGGACGTAGGCGAGCGAGAGCGCCGTTCCGACCAGCATGGCAGCGAGGCCGATCAGGCTGGCCTCGGGGCCGAACGCGCCGCCGGTGAGGAGCTCGCTTCCGTGCGGCGCGCGCGTGAGAAGGGCCGCGTCCGACAGGACGAAGCCGCTGACGGGCATTCCGAGAGCGCACTGCGCGAAGTTCCACGCGAAGTGCAGGCCGATCGAGTACGCGAGGTCTCCCGTGAGGACGTAGCCGACCGCGAGCAGCGTCCCGCCCGCGACGGCGACCTGGACCGTCGCCAGGATGGACGCGCCATCGTTGCCGGCGTGTGCGAGCCCGAAGCCGAGTGCGCTGACGAGCGTGGCGAGCATGGCGGCGCGTGGCGCGGAGATGCGCGCACCCGTGAGCCCCTCGGTGAGGTTCAGCAGGTGGTACCCACGGAAGACGAGCTCCTCTTGGATCGCCACGCCGACGAAGAACACGGCGACGAACACCATGCGCGCGACGCGCGTCCCGTCCACCGCTTGCGTCGCGTAGCTCGCCGCGCCGACGGCGCCCTCGACCACGGCGACGAGCCCGATCGATGCGCCGCCCACCAGCATCCCCGCTCCGAAGTCGGCGGCGCGCGGGAGATCCAGACGAAGCCCGAGATCCGCGAGCGGCCGTCGATCCATGAAGCGCGCGGAGGCGAGCGTGATGAGCAGGATCGACGCGAACGCAAGCGGCCCGAGGAAGAGCGGTGCAACGAGCCCCGAGAGTCGATCGAGCACGACCAGCATCGCACCGAGCACCATCAGGTGCAGACCGATGCGAATGCCCGCGCGGGGCCTGCGCCGTTCGTGATCCCAGACCGCCGCGACGAGGGCCGACCCGACCCGCAGCGCTCCTGACGACGAGAGGCGCGATGACCCCGACGGGACCACGTCAGCGGCGCTGGAGCTGCTCGAGCCGGGTCAGCCGAGCGAGGTCCTGGCTCGGTCCGCTCTCGGCGGAGCTCTGCGCGCGCCACCAGGCGACGTACGACTCGACCATCGCGTGCAGATCCGGGAACGCCGAGCCATCGAGCTCATCGAGCCGGTCGATCACCGCGTCCGAGATCATCAGGTTCTGGCGTCGATGGAGCGCGATCGCCCACGCGACCCACTCGCTGCCGCCGACCAGCTTCGCGAGGCGCACCGCGAAGCCCGCGATCATCGCACTGTGCGCAGAGTCGAGGCGCTCCCCGGCGGCAAGACGCTCGTCCACCTCCTTGGCGGCCTTGCGCATCAGGCGCTCGGCCTCGATCGCGCGACCGCTCGCGAGCGCGCGCTCGATCACCTCGCCCAGGAGCTGAAACGTCCAGCTCCGCTTGGGCTCGGGCGCGACGCCCGACATCGTGTCCTCGTCCGCCAGCGCCGGCGCACCGCAGTGCGGACAGCTCGGCGCGCCCTCCGGGTACGGCGTCCCGCACGCATGGCAGAGCTTCATGTAGCCGGTGGGACGGGGCGCGCGCTCGGCCCGCCCGACCATCGTGAAGAGCAGCTCCTGGGTGCCGATCCGCAGGCGGTCGCCGTCCTTGAGCACCTGCTCCCCCTTCACCAGTCGACCGTTCACGCGCACACCGTTGCGGCTGCCCAGGTCGGACACGCGCGCCTCCTCGGCGTCGATGGCGATCCGCGCGTGCTTACGCGAGATCAGCGGATCCTCGATGGTGATCTGACACTCCGAGCTGCGCCCGATCACGACCTCGGGGCCGCTCAGGTCGAACTCCTGGAGGAGAAATCGGAGCCGGAATCGGTTCACGATCGTTCCATCTTACGGAAGCCGACGCGCCAGTGTCGAACAATCGTTCGTTGCTGGTAGGATGCCCTCGTGGAGCGCGCCCGCATACGGGTCCTCGTGGCGGCGTTCGCGAACGTGCCGGGAAGCTCGCCGCACGCGGCCGCGCTCATGGCCATGATCGCCTCGGTCCGCGCCGACATCGACATGGTCACGGTCAAGACCGAGACCTCTTCGCACCAGGAGCGCATCGGGGATGCGCGCATGTTCCGTGTTCCGGTCGGCGATCAGGGTCCGCTCGAGCAGCGCATCGTGTTCGATCGCGCGGTCGGGCGTCAGCTCGAAGCCGAGAGCTACGATGTCGTCCACGTGCGCGGGCCTTTCGAGGGCGCGCTCGCCGCGGATCGGAAGAGCACCTACGGGTTCCAGCTCGTCTACGAGATGGGCACCTTCCCCGACGAGCAGCTGGGCGCCGAGATGGAGAAGCGCTGGGGCGAGGCGCACGAGCGCTGCCTCGACGCGGCCGACCTCGTGCTCGTTCCGACCGAAGCCGCGCGCCGAGGCGTGACGGAGCGGGTCGCCGCCCGACCGCGAGGCGTCGCGCCAGACGATCGCGTGCTGGTGCTTCCGCCCGGCGTGGACGTGGGCGCGTACGACTGGCGACCTGGCGCGCGCGCGTCGGTGCCACGCCTGCTCTACCTGGGTGCGTTCACCGCCGACCGCGACATCGCGACGTTGCTGGGCGCGGTGAAGCGCGTCTCGGCCACGCGTCAGGTGCGCGCGCTCATCGCGGGCGAGACCAACCGTGGCCGACGCGAGCGCGTGCGACAGATGGTCGATGCGTTCGGGCTCAAGAGCGTGGTGGAGGTGCGCGGTGAGCCCGCCACGATCGCCGCCGTGATCTCCGGCGCGGACGTCTGCATCGCGCCCGCGAGCGAGGCCCCGCGCTTCCAGGTCCTCGGCGATCTCCCGCAGCCGCTCCTCGAGTACCTCGCCTGTCATCGCCCGGTGGTCGCCGCCGGTGTGCCGGGCGTCGCCGAGGTGCTTCGTGACGAGCAAGAGGGACTTCTGTATCCGCCCGGCGACGAGGCCGCGCTGGCCGAGGCGATCCTCGAGATGCTGCGCGACGCATCGCTCGCCGAGCGTCTCACCGAGCAAGGCTACCGACGTGTGCGCGAGCTCTTCTCGAGCGGCGCGCGCCGGCGCCGCATCTCGGAGGTCTACGAGCGCTTGATGCCCGGCTCGCAGGGGACCGACCCCTGGGAGGACGGCTTCGGCGAGGACGAGACGGGTGAGATCGAGACCGTCGCCTCCTCCGAGATCGAGGCGCACACGTCCGATCCCGGGACCGCACACACGGACGATCACGCCGAGCTCGACGCCGACGAGCTCCAGTTCGAGAACACGAACGGCGGGCTCGCCACCGACGTCGGCCTCACGTCGTCCGAGACGTCCGACATGCCCATGGCCATCGACACCGATCCGGGCGCGCTCCTGGCCGAGAAGACACGCCCGCGGCCGCCGGACACCGATCCGGGCTCACGTCCTTCGTGAGCGTCGCGTGGCGCTATCGTCGCAGCGCCGCGACGTCGAGCCCTGGAAACACGAGCCGACGGAACGCTCTGACGGCGCTCTCACCGAGAAGCGCGCGCCCCTCGAGCGTCGCGGCGTCGAGCATCACGATGGTGTCGCCGCGCGCCGCACCTGGCTCGCGATGCAGGCCGTCGGAGCTCGGCCAGGCGCGCGCTGAACGCCTCATCCACGCGACGAGCGCGTCGTAGTCCTTCGCGAGATCGGCCGGCATGGGCTCGCGATGCGGTGCCTCGCCGCGATGCGAGTCGATCTCCAGCGTCAGCGACCCGTCGAGGCCCTCGACGAGCCGCTCCTCACGCCAGTAGCCGTGGTCCGCCGCGACGAGCGCGACGCAGCGTCGCAGCCACTTCACGCGCGGGCCTGCGACCGAGACGATCGCGTCCGAGAGCGACACGTTCGACGCCGGCGCGCAGAAGACATCGTGGAACCAGGGATCCTGATGCGGCGCGAGGTGGGCCATCGACGACGAGAGGATGGCGCGGTCCGGCGCGTGGGCAAGCGTGTTCGACGCGGCCGCGGTGTTTGACTCGGCAACAGGTCGGGCGTACTCGGACGCCGTGCGATCGGTCCCGCTCGCTCTCGCGTCGTACCTCGTGCTCGCTTCGGGCTGCTGCGTCAGCCCGTTCGTGAACACCGACATGCCGATCGACGGCGGCGCACCCGGCTCCCCGCAGCGTGAGACGCGCGGGACGCTCGAGGAAGACCAGCCCGCCGTGCAGACGCACGCGGCGCGCGCGATCGGCGCCGGGTTCGACATGCGCCTCGTGCGCGTCCAGCCCGGCGTGCACCTCGACACGGAACAGCTCTGCGACGTCGGCGCGGCGCTTCGCCTCGAGACGATCGACGTCGCGGCCGACGCGAGCGAGCCCTCGCCCTACGATCCGGCGGCCACGCAGCGCATGAGCGTTCGATGCGTGGCGCCCACCGGCGAGAGCTGGGCCGACCTCGAGTTCCTCGCGACGCGCGCCTCCCACGTCGCCGAGGTCGTCCCGGGCGCGCGCATCCGCGTGCGGATCCGGAGCGCCGACGGAGGGTTCTTCGACTACCCGGTGGTGGACTTCGTCGAGACCGTCGGCGAAGCACCGGCCGCCACCTTGGCGACGCCGCGCGCCGTGACGGCCACGCTCGCGGCGGGCTTCGATCTGCGCTCCATCGCCAGCGACCCCGCTCGGATCGGAACGATGATCGAGTGTGCCGTCGCCCACGCGAGCGACATCGACGCGCTCGACCCCGCCGACGTGCGGCGGCGCTCATACCCGGCTGGCGTGCAGAACCGCATGACCATCCGCTGCCGTCACGCGGCCGGCGAGGAGTGGGCCGACCTCATCTTCATGCCGGCGCAGGCGCTCTCCGCGCTCTACGTGGATCGCGGGGACGTGATCACGGCGACGGTGGTCTCACGCAACGGCGGCTTCTTCGACTATCCGGTCCTGCAGTACGCCGGGCCGTAACTGACCCCACGGATCACCTGAGCTGACCGATCGATCGTGACCGGGTCGCGGCGGAGGTGCGACCCTTCGCCCGACGCTGCGGCGAGCAAACGGCGCTCGCCTGGATGTCGGTCGAAGCCTCGCACCTCC
>JAYVCF010000415.1:0-10348 GCA_043750095.1 Deltaproteobacteria bacterium | reverse complement strand
TCTTTCTCGGCCAGCGCCAGCGACACGCTCTCGGCCATCGCCATCTTGCCGAAGCCCGCGGTGGCCTTGCTGTCGCCGATTCCGGCTCGCGCACCGCGCCGCGCGAGCGCCCGCGCCTCGTACGGTTCGACCTCGATCGTGACCGCGGTGGCCACCAGCGCGCCCAAGCGCGGGCCGAGCCCGTTCTCATCGATCCCGACGACGTGCATGACACCGTCACTGTACTCGGTCAGTCGCGCTTTGACCGCGTCTCCCATCCAACCTTACAATCGTGCCAGGGCGAGGGGGATCCGGTTGAGCGTAGCTTCCAGACGACCGAGAGGAAACGCGTCACGCGCCGTCGAGGAAGCGCTCGATGCCGTGGCCGCGCCCGTCATCCGCGACGGAATCGTCGGATCGGCGCTGTCTCGAGCCGGCCTCATCACCGTCCCAGAGGACCGAGAGGCACTCGACGGATTCGTGCGCGGCGAGCTTCGGAGCGCCATCGCCGAGCGCCTGGGCGCCGACGTCGCCGACGGGGTGATGACCGAGCTCTGGCCGCTGGTCGCGAGGTTGGCCATGCGTCGTCCGCGGTCGGTCACCGCGCAGCCGAGGGCGGCCGCCCCGACGACCCCGCCCCCAGCGCCGATCACGGCGCGTCCGGTGTTCGACGGCGATGATGACCCCTCCGGCGTCGTGGTCGTCGGGGCGAGAGGAAAGACCCTGCGCGCAGGCGACTCGATGTCGGTCCTGATCGTGGTCTCGACGCACACGGCCCGCACGCGCGAGCTCGCCCTCGTGCTCGGGGAGAATGCCGTCGTGCGATCGGTCGTCGATCTCGTGGACATGGGAGAGGCGATCGAAGACCACCGCGGCGAGCTTCCGGTCGTGCTCTTCGACTGTCAGCACGCGCCCTTCCATCTCGAGTCGGTCGCGACCTTCGCGAGCGATCTCCCGCCTGGCTCCTGGCTCGCGCTCCTCGACGCCACGAGCGAGGACGAGAAGACCGCTCGGGCCTTCGCCGGCAGCACGCTCACGATCGCGCGCATCGCGTCCGCCGTCGGCACCGACGAGGTCGCGCGGCGCTGTCGCTCGCTCTTCGACTGACACGACGACTGACGCGACTAAGGGGCGCGCAGCATCTCGAGCAAGGTCGCGTCATCGAGCGGCGGTGACTCGCCCGCCATGGCTTCTACGTCGGGGCGAAGCCAGGGCCAGCGCGGGCCGATGTCGCGACATCCCTCGGCGCGTTCCTCCGCCGAGCAGAAGATGCGCACGTGGAAGTGATCATCGTGCGGCCGCGCGTTTTCCGGTTGCTGCAGGACGTACGGTGCCCTGAAGAGCACGTCCGGATCGGGCTCGTGCTCGAGCGCGTACGCGAGCAGGCGCGCCTCGACGCCGCGGCTGCAGAAGATCCACTGCACCTCCAGCGTCTCGTCGGTCAAGAGCGTGCGAACGAGCGACCAGTTGCGCGCGTCGTCGAAGAAATAGAGCGAGCCGTCCGGCGCGAACGCGTAGCCGAAGCGTGAGAACGCGACGAAGCCCGCCGAGCGCAGCGGACGTCCGCCCGCGTCCTCGACGTAGAACAGAACGTCCACGTCACGACCTGCGCGGTGGCTCGCGTGACGCTCGTGGTGTCCGCCGAGGGGCGCACCCACATCGCCGATTCGGAGATCTTCGGCGCCGGGAAACGCCGCGCGCACCACCGTTCCCGCGCCCTCGAGCGCGGTGATGAGACGCGGCACGCCGACGCGCGTGGGCTCGCCCGGTCGACCCCGAAGGAAGGCCTCACCGCGGTCGGCGAGATCGGCGCCCTCGCACACGATCCCGCACGAGGTGGAGCCGAGCGAGCCGGGATGATCCGGCAGCGGGCCGAGCGCCCAGCATCCGAGGGAGAGTGCAGCGGAAACCACCGCCACCAGGCGAGAGCGCATAGCGCGCTCATCCTATGCTGATTCGGTCCGAGGCCGCGTCTTGACGGGCCGAGGTGGTGCGCCCATGAAGGTCCCCCTCCCTCTCGAGGGAACCGTATGACCAAGGACGACAAGGGCCCGATGGATCAGCTCAGCGCGCACCTGGATCGCGCCTGGGATCTGGTCGGAAAAGGCGATCTCGGCGGCGCGCGACGCTCGGCCGAGAAGAGCCTCGAGCTCGAGCCCGACGCGCCCGAGGTCCACAACCTGCTCGGCTACGTCAGCGCGCTCGACGGCCATCCCGAAGAAGCGGTCGAGCACTACAAGCGCGCGATCGAGCTCGACGAGAGCTTCGTCGAGGCGATGCTCAACTCGGCCGAGGTCTATCTGCACCCGCTGCATGCGTGGGACGACGCCATCGCGAGCGTCGAGGACGCGCTGGAGTGGATCGTCGACGACGACGAGATGGCCGACGCGCTCTTGCTCGAGTTCGACGCCTACCTCGGCAAGGGCGACCGCGACGCTGCCGCGCGCATCGTCGCGCGCCTGCCGAAGGGACCCTTCGAGAACCCGACGCTCACCTTCGCCGTGGGCCGCGCCTACTTCGAGACCGGCGACGTGGACACCGCCGAGCCGATGATCCTGAAGGCCGCCGAGCTCGATCCGGCCAACGCCGACGCGCAGTACTACGCAGGCCTCGTCGCCGAGCACCGCGGCGATGCGCGCGCGATGGCCATCGCGTTCTTGCGCGCGCGCGACGCAGAACTCCGCGCGGGACGCACCGGCAAGCACGCGGAGATCGCGACGAGCGACTTCGAGGCGCGCGTTCAGTCGGCGATCCGCTCGCTGCCCGAGCCGCTCGCGCACACGCTCGAGGGTGCGCTCGTGATCGTGTGTGATGTCCCGGGCGCCGAGGTCGTGGCCGAGGGAGTCGATCCGCGCATCCCGCTGCTGCTCGACGACGTGTCCTCCGACGGCGAGCCGCCCCGCGCCGGGCGCGCGTTCATCTACCAGCGCAACGTGGAGCGGGTGGTCGGCGGCAGCGCAGAGGAGGCCGAGGGCGAGCTCGTGCGCGCGCTCACCGACGAGATCCTGCACGTGTTCCCCGAGCTGGCCGCGGATCCGACTGCCGCGCCCAACTGACTACACGCGATAGTAGCCGCGGTACCAGTCGACGAAGCGCTGGACGCCCACGTCGATCGGCGTGGCGGGCTTGAACCCGGTGAGGCGCTCGAGATCCTCGACGTCGGCGAATGTCGCGGGCACGTCACCCGTCTGCATCGGCAGCATCCGCTTCTCGGCGGTCTTGCCGAGCGCCTTCTCGAGCGTCGCGATCAGGTGCATCAGCTCGATCGGATCGTGGTTGCCGATGTTGAACACGCGGTAGGGCGCGCGGCTCGTCGCCGGATCGGGCTTCTTGCCCGACCAGGCCGGGTCGCCGGTGGGAGCGCGATCTGCGACGCGCACGTCGCCCTCGACGATGTCGTCGATGAACGTGAAGTCGCGCTGCATGCGCCCCTCGTTGAACACGTCGATCGGCTGGTTCGAGAGGATCGCCTTGGTGAAGAGGAAGAGCGCCATGTCGGGCCGCCCCCAAGGCCCGTAGACCGTGAAGAATCGGAGGCCGGTGGTGGGGAGCGCGTAGAGATGGCTGTACGTGTGCGCCATCAGCTCGTTCGCCTTCTTCGTCGCGGCGTAGAGGCTGAGCGGATGGTCCACGTTGTCGTGGACCGAGAACGGCATCTGCGTGTTCGCGCCGTACACGGAGCTCGACGACGCGTAGGTGAGGTGCTTCACGCCGTGATGGCGGCACCCCTCGAGGATGTTCACGAAGCCGACGAGGTTGGAGTCGACGTACGCGTGCGGGTTCGTCAGCGAGTACCGAACGCCGGCCTGGGCCGCGAGATGGATGACCACGTCGAAGCGCTCCTCGCGGAAGAGCTTCTCCACGAGCGGCCGGTCGGCGACGTCGCCGCGCACGAGGCGAAACTCCGACGAGGGTGTGAGGCGCTCGAGCCGCGCTTCCTTGAGCGAGGGGTCGTAGTAGTCGTTGACGTTGTCGTAGCCGACGACGGTGTCGCCGCGATCGAGCAGCACCTTGGCGACGTGCGAACCGATGAACCCGGCAGCGCCGGTCACGAGAAACTTGGCCATGTGCGCCTTCGAGCGGGCGGTCAGAGCGCCCAGTATGCGAGATCGGTCGGAACGGTGGCGCGATCGAGCGCCGACTTCACGTCGATCACCACGCCGCCGGGCCGCACGAGCGAGTGCAGCTTCGCGCCGCCGTACGCCGTGAACTCCCGGTGCGCGACCGCGAGCACCAGTGCATCGAGGTCGTGAAGGTCTTCGATGGGAGACAGGTCCACCGCATACTCGTGGCGCGCCTCCGACGCGTCCGCGCGCGGATCGTGGATGAGCGGAGCGATGCCGAACTGGCGCAGCTCGTTGGCGATGTCGGGCACGCGACTGTTGCGGAGGTCAGGCACGTTCTCTTTGAACGTGAGGCCGAGGATGCCGACGCGCGCCTGCTTCACGGGGCGGTCTTGCGCGATCAACATCTTGATCAATCGCTGCGCGATGTAGACGCCCATCCCGTCGTTGATGCGGCGGCCCGCGAGGATCACCTGCGGGTGGTAGCCGAAGCGCTCGGCGCGCGCGGTCAGATAATACGGATCGACCCCGATGCAGTGGCCGCCCACCAGGCCAGGCGAGAAGCGGAGGAAATTCCACTTCGTGCCGGCTGCTGCGAGCACGTCGCGGGTGGGAATGCCGAGCCGATCGAAGATGATCGCGAGCTCGTTCATCAGCGCGATGTTGAGATCACGCTGCGTGTTCTCGATCACCTTCGCCGCCTCGGCGACCTCGATGCTGGGCGCGCGGTGCACTCCCGCCGGAACGATGGCCGCGTACGCCGTGGCCACGCGCTCGAGCGTCGCGGCGTCACTGCCCGCTACCACCTTCACCGTGCGCTCGAGCGTGTGCTCGCGGTCGCCGGGATTGATGCGCTCGGGCGAGTATCCGAGCGTGAAGTCGACGCCGACCTTCAAGCCAGAGCGCTCGGCCAGGATGGGCGCGCAGAGCTCGTTCGTGACGCCGGGATAGACGGTCGACTCGTAGACGACGACCGTTCCCTTCGAGAGCAGGTGGCGTCCGACGGTGTCGCTGGCCCTCTCGAGCGGCGTGAGGTCGGGCTGGCGATCCTGATCGATCGGCGTCGGCACCGTCACGACGACGAAGGTCGGCCTGCCGCACTCGGCGGGGCTCGAGGTGAAGCGGAGCGTCGTCGAGCGCAGCTCGCTCGGCTCGATCTCGTTCGTGCGATCGTGCCCGCTTCGGAGCTCGTCGATGCGGCGAGGATCGATGTCGAGGCCGACCACCTCCTCGAACTGGCGCGCGAACGCCATCGCGACCGGCAAGCCGACGTAGCCGAGGCCGACCACGACGATCCGCTCGCTCCGACTCTTCTGCTCCGTGGTTCGCATCTCGGACGGAGCACCCGGCGATGCCGGGCCGATCTTCGTGGACATCGAGTCACTCACCGGGCGCACCTTTGCGCGTAGACGCGAGGGACGCCAGCGCGCGATCGCGCGGCGCCCTCACGCTCGACTACGGTTGTGCGCGAGCCCGGAAGGATTCAGGGCGCGGCGGATGCGGCGGGCAGCCCGCGCTGCTGCGTCATCTCGCCCACGACCGAGTTGTACGGCCAGAGCCCGACAAAGTACGCGACCGCGAAGTAGACGATCAGCAACGCACCCACCACAATCGTGCCCTTCGTCGCCGGCGTCGCGTCTTCCCAGAATCCCATTTGGAACCTCCTCTTGACCGTTGAGGCATCGTACGGAACGAGAACGCTGATGGTCAACAAGGACGATGACTCTGCTCGCGGTTTCCGTGAGCGTGTACGAGCCGCCGCTGCCGACGCGATCGAGATGGCGCGCGTCGGAGCGGGCTTCGGCGTGCGCAGCGGCGCCGCCTTCGACTTCTCCATCGCGGGTGCGGCGACGCTGGTACGGCAGGCCGTCTCCGGTGCGATGGGACCCGCGGGCATCTTCCGCTACCACGCGGCGGCGCGACCGGACGTGCTCGCGCTGGTCGATGACCGGCTTCGGCTCACGTACGGCGAGCTCGACCGGCGCATCGATCGGCTCGCGACGCGCCTCGTGCGGCACCACGGGCTTCGGCGCGGCGAGTCCGCGATCGCCGTGCTCCACAACCGCCCCGAGTTCGTGGAGGTCCAGGCCGCGCTCGCGCGCATCGGGGCACGATCCGTCGCCGCGAGCTGGCGCTCGACGCCCACCGAGCTCGCGTATCTGGTGTCGCACTCGGGCGCGAAGATGCTCTTCATCGAGAGCGAGATCGCGGGCGTTTATACCGATCACGTTGCCTCGTTCCCCTCGCTCGCGCGAAAGAACGTGATCGCGGTGGGCGGATCGCACGCGGGGCTCGACGCCTACGACGACGTGATCGCGAACGGGCCCATCGAGCGACACGACGGCGACTCCGACGACGCGGCCGTGGTGATCTACACGTCGGGGACGACCGGCAAGCCCAAGGGTGCGGTGCGGAAGTTCGGCCGCGAGGGCTACCTCGCGTACGTCCAGCTGCTCTACGAGCTGCCCGTGCACGTCGGCGATCGCCACCTCGCGGTGTGCCCGCTCTATCACTCGACCGCGTTCGCCTTCGCGACCATCACGACGATGCTGGGCGGCACCGTCTTCATCGAGCGAAAGTTCGATCCCGAGACGACGCTGCGACGCCTCTCGGAAGAACGCATCGCGACGACGGCGATGGTGCCGACGATGCTCAGTCGGCTCCTGGCCCTTCCCGAGGCGACGCGGCGCGGATACGACCTGCGCAGCTTGAACGCGATCTTCACCGCAGGCGCCCCGCTCTCGGGTGCGCTGGCGAGAGAGACGATCACGGAGCTCGGTCACGTGCTCTACAACATCTACGGATCGACGGAGACGGGGCTCAACACGCTCGCGACGCCGGACGAGCTGATCCGCTCGCCCGGGACGATCGGCCACGCGGTACGCGGCAACGAGATCTGCTTGCTCGACGACGAAGGTCGGGCGGTGCCGCGCGGCGCGACGGGCGAGCTCTTCGTGAAGAACTCGCTGCTCGTCTCCTATCACGGCGACGACGACGCCACGCGTCGCTCGATGCGAGACGGTTTCTTCAGCGTGGGCGACCTGGCGCACCAGGACGCGACCGGCCTGTTCCACATCGACGGGCGCAAGCGCGACATGATCATCTCGGGCGGGATCAACGTCTATCCGGCCGAGGTCGAGGAGACGCTCTGCCTTCATCCTGCGGTCGCCGAGGCGGCGGTCGTCGGCGTCGCCGATCGGGATCTCGGTGAGCGCGTGCGTGCCTACGTCTCGCTAAGAGAGGGCGCGCGCGCCGAGCCGACCGAGATCGTGAGCTTCTGCAGGGAGCGCCTCAGCGGCGCGAAGGTCCCGAAGGACGTCCGCATCCTGCCGGACCTGCCGAAGAACCCGACGGGGAAGATCCTGAAGCGCGAGCTGCGCGACCTGCCGACCTGAGGACCGCGCTCATCCGCGCGCGGGCAGTCGCATCTCGATGCGTCGCAGCACGCGCTCACCGGTCGGGAGCACGAACACGTCGATCGCGCCCGCGAGCACCGCGACGACCGGAGGCGAGGCGATGCCCGCCGCGCCGAGCGCGACCAGCGCGATGCCTCCGACGGCGGCGAGGGCCGTGGCCCGAAGCGCCTCGCGTCGCGCTGCGTGCGCGATGAACAGAGCGCCCGCGGCATCGCGGATGTCGTCGCCGCTGAGCGCGATCGCCCGGTCGCCCTCGGGCGATCCCGCGGCCGCGAGCACGATGGGTACGTCCGCCGCCGCGAGCAGATCGGGGTCGTGCATCGGATGCGCGATGGCCGCGACCACGCCGCCCGCGTCGCGGAGCCGTCGGACTTCTGCCGTGCGCTCCTCGGGCGTGAGATCGGCGCGCACGTGATCGACGTCGAGGCGCTTGGCGAGCGCGTCGATCGACGCACGCGAGTCGCCCGACAAGAGCACGACCTCGACGCCGAGATCGATCAGACGCTGGACGGCAGCGCGCGCCCCCGGTCGGTCCTCGTCACGGAGCGCGATGAGCGCCCTCACCTTTCGCTCGAGCGCGACGAAGATCGCCACCTGGCCACGCGCCTCGGCGCGCGCGGCCTCGGGCTCGGCCATCGCGACGCTGACACCGTCCTCGAGAAGAAGCTGGCGCGTGCCGATCACGAGGTGCTCGCCCGCGGGTCCGGTCGCTCGCACGCCACGGCCCGGGACCATCGCGACGCGGCGGACCGTCGGGCGCTCGAGCTTGAGCTCCTCGGCGTGCCGAACGATCGCGCGCGCGATCACGTTGTTCTCGACCTCGCGCTCGGCGGCCGCGGCGAGCGCGAGGACCGGACGGAGGTCCCCGTCGATGGCGTGCGTCTCCGCGACCTCGGGGAGGCCCTCGGTCAGCGTTCCGCGGGTCGAGATCGCCACCACGGTCGTCCGACCGGATCGATCGAGCGCGCGCGCGCTCGCAAAGGCGACGCCACGCTCCGCCGCCGCCGCGCCTGCGACGACGTAGGGCCCGTCCGCCGCGCGCCGCACCGCGAGAAGAGGTGCCGCGAGCAACACGGCCGCGACGGCGGCGAGCCGGCCGGCGAGGTTCTCGCCGCTTCCGTTCACGAAGATCGCGATCACCACGCCCGCCGCGAGCACGCCGGCGCCGACGAGCTCTGCGCGCAACGCGAAGCGCGTCAGAGGCGCTGCGTCGTCGGCGCCGCCGTCACCGAAGCGCGCGGGTCGCAGCAGCGCGCGATCGTCGCCGACATGGCTGGCGAGCACGCGGATCACGCCGTCCACGACGCGCGCACCCGCCATCACCGCGTCGCCCGGACCACGGCGCACGGCGGAAGTCGCCGCCGGATGCAGCAGCACCTGCGCTTCGCCAGCGCGCACCGCGCCATCGACGGCGACCACCTCGCCTTCGCGGACGAGGATCTCCTCGCCGACGCGCACGCGCGCGGCATCGATCTCGGACGCCGACACGGCGCGCGGCTTTCCTTCGACGGCCAGCGGTGCGTGCGTTCGCTCGGGCATGCGCGCGGCGAGCGAGCGCAAGAGATGCTCCGTCGTCTGCGCGGAGCTCGCGTCGATCCACCAGCGCACGTTGGCGAGCGCAGCGGCGAGCGCCGCCCCGACCAAGAACGCACGTGGGTCGCCTCCGTCGGAGAGGCGCACCAGACCTGCGGCGCCCGCCGCGAGCGAGCCGAGCGGCGCCGCGACATAGGCCGGGAGCCCCGCGCTCGCCCGGACGTGCCCTCCGAACGCGAGCGCGAGGGCCGCCGAGATGGCCGCGAAGAGCGTGGCGATCGCGGCGAGCGTCCACGACGTCGCGAAGACCGCCGCGAGGAGCGCCGCCGCAGCGAGTCCGAGCGGAATGATCGGAAGCGCGATCGGCGCAGGCGCGGCGACCAGGCTCTTGCCGGTCCACTCGCCGCTGCGCGTGCGCGTTCGCTTCTTGCGCGGCGACGCGACGCCCGAGTCGCTTCCCGTCGACCAAGACGTGCCGCGCGGTCGCTCGGAGGGGCGCGTGCCCGGGCTCGATGTGCGCAGGCCATCCACGTAGCGCGTGCGACAGTCGGCGCTGCAGAGGTATCGGAACCCCTCGTCGAGCAGGACGACCTCGGCCGCGCGCAGCGGCTCGACGGCGATGCCGCAGACCGGACACGGCCGCTCCGGCAAGCGCGGCCGTTCCGGCGTCGGTCCCTCGAGGACGGGAGGCGCGGCTTCCATGGGCTGCTGGAGGTACGGGCTCGCGCGCGTGTGGGCAAGCCGGTAGGAGGCCGCGCTCAGAACGCGGCGGTGCTCGCGGGCGACTCGCTGGCTCGCCGGCCGAGCACCCAGACGCTCGTGGGGCGCTGACCACCGAGCACGTACGCGAACATGCCTGGCTCGTCGTGGTCCCAGAGCGCGAGGTCACCGCGCGCTCCCACCGCGATGCGGCCCGCGTCGCGAACACCGATGGCGCGCGCCGAGCTCGACGTGATCGCCAGCAACGCTTCGTTCGCCTCGAGCCCCGCGTCACGCACCGCGAGCGCCGCACAGAGCGGCAGATCGAGACAGGGGCTCGTACCCGGGTTCGCGTCGGTGCCCACGGCGACGGAGACGCCGAGCGCGCGCATGCGTGCGGCGTGGGGAGCGCGCTGCCGCAGCGTTCGCCAGGCCGCGGGCAAGAGGACCGCCGTGGTGCCCGCGGCCGCCATCGCGCGAAGGCCCGCGTCGCTGACCTCCTCGAGATGATCGCACGAGAGGCCGCCGAGCTCGGCCACGAGCTCGGGTCCACCGAGATCACGAAACTGCCCGACGTGGGCCTTGACCGCGAGCCCCTGCGAGCGGGCCGCACCCAGAATGGTGCGCGCCTCTTCGAGCGTGAACGCCCCCTCGTCG
>JAYVCF010000414.1:0-5735 GCA_043750095.1 Deltaproteobacteria bacterium | reverse complement strand
CAGCTTCCAGACTTCTTCGAGCAGCGTGTTGCGCGAGATGACCACGCCGGGGTGCTCGACGAAGTAGTGCAGCAGATCGAGCTCGAGGCGCGTGAGCTTCACGGGCTTGCCGCGCGCGACGACCTCGTGCGCCCTGCGCGTGCCGTGACGCGAGCGCGCGACGTTCGCGGGGGTTGTGCTCCCGTCTGCGGCGGGTGATGACCAGGGCTGCGTCGATGCCCCCGCGTGTCGCCGTCTGCACAGACGCGCAGCGTCGGATCTCACTCAGTTCGCCACGCGGACGTCGGCGTGGTCGTTGAAGAGACAGAGGGGAATCGACACGATGAGCGCGATGCCGAGGATCGTGCTCCCCACGACGAGCGCGATGAGGTCGTCCTCTTCGAAGGCGCGCGGAGGTAGCAACGCGCCGAAGATCGTCAGGGCTCCGCCGATGACTCCGACGGTGCCCACGACGACACCTACGTTCTGAAAGTCTTCGCGGCTCTCGTACTCGAGCACCAGCGAGGTGTCGTGCTCGAACCTGAAGACGTCGTGTTCGGCGCGCCGTGCCGGATGTTGTCCCGAGGAGACGCCGAACGTGTAGGTGCCGGGCTCGAGCTCGACGTCGCAAGGAGCGACACACACCGGTACGTAGTCCGCGGCACCAGCCGAGGGGTCCTCTTGCTGCAGCGCGATGTCGTCGCTCGTCGCTTCCACGTGCACACGGACGGTCCGACGCGGCGCAGGCGAAGCGACAGCGACGTCTGCAGCGTGCTCGCCATGATCGAGCGAAATCTCGAATGGATGCTCCTCGCCCGCGCGCGTCGTGAAGGAGCGTCGCTGCTCCACGTATCCCCCCGCGCGCACGACGAGCTCGTGCGGCCCTGGGTCGAGCAGTAGGCTCGTCCCCAGCGTGACGTCGTCGCCATCGATCGTCGCGGCCGCACCGGGTGTGCTCAAGGTCACGCGCACACTGCCGACGAGACGCCGGGCGACGTCGAGCTCCTCCTGCGCTTGTGCGCGCAGCTCGGGTGTCAGCGGTCGCCGTTCGTCGGAGAGCGCCGCCTCGTAGTGCCGGACCGCGACGGTGTAGCGACCCAGCTGGAATGCGCTCGCCCCCATCGCGCGGAAGGAGCGCGCGTTGGGGAACACCGCGTGCGCTTGCTCGAAGAGCGCGTAGGCCTCTTCGTGGCGTCCCGCGGAGCTCGCAGCCGCGCCGGCGGCGGAGAGAGAGAGGTATTCCTCTGGCTGCGCGAGCGCGGGGCTCGCGACGAGGGTCGCCATGGCCATCGCCGCTACCGTGAGCATCGAGCGCATTCGGTCTCTTCCTCCCGTGTGATCGCTCGCCGCGCTCAGCGCGCCTGGCGGATCTCGGCGTGGTCTTCTTGGAACACGAGCGCGAAGGCCACGATGTAGGCGATGCCGCCGACCACGGCGCCCGCGACGAACGTGATGAGGTTGTCACCGGAGGTCAGCTCGCCGCCGCGGGCGAGGGCTGGAGCGAACATGAGCGCGATGCCTCCGAGGAGTCCGACGATGCCCGTGACCCAGCCGGCGACGTGCATCCCGTCGGCACTCGCATAGTCGAGCTCGAGCGTCGTGTCGGCGTCGAAGGTGAACAGGTGGTGCTCGGCGCGGCGTGGCGTGTCGTCGCCGTGCGAGACGCCGAGGCTGTACGTCCCGGGCTCGAGATCGATGTCGCACGGAGCTCCGCAGAGCGGCGCGAACTGCGCCTGGCGGTCGCGGCCATTCCCCTCGTCGGTCACGCGCTGCAACGCGAGCTCGCCGCTCGAGGCCTGCACGTGCACGCGCACCTTTCCGCGTTCCTCCGCCGTCGGCGGGATTGCGACCCCGACCGTCGTCGCGGGGTCCTCGCTCGGCTCGGCTCGGTCGCCGATCGCGGCGGCGCCTGCGACAGGATCGAGAGTGATCTCAAACGGGTGCTCCTCGCCCGCGTGCGTCGTGAAGGTTCGGCTCTGCTCCACGTACCCCGCTGCGCGCACAACGAGCTCGTGCGGCCCCGGGTCGAGCACGAGGCTGGTGTCGAGCGCGACGTCATCGCCATCGATCGTCGCACTCGCGGAGGACGTGACGACGGTGACGCGGGTGGTGCCCACCAGACGGCGCGCGACGCTCAACTCCTCCTCCGCTTGTGTGCGCTGCTCGGGCGTCAGAGGTCGGCGCTCGTCCGAGAGCGCTGCCTCGTAGTCCAGAATGGCAACGGCGTAGCGTCGCAGCTGGAACGCGGTCGCACCCATCGCGCGAAACGATCGTGCGTTCGGAAACACCGCGTGCGCCTGCTCGAACAACGCGTACGCCTCGTCGTGGCGGCCGGCCGTGCTGGCGGCCGCGCCCGCGGCTGAGAGCTGCAGGTACTCCTCAGGCTGCGCGACCGCAGTGCTCGCGATGCCGAGCGTGGCCACCATCATCGCGGTCGATAACATCCAGCGCATTCGGTTCCCTCTCGCAGTTCGTTTGGCTGCCACTCATGGCGGCAGCGTGAAGACCGTCGCGCTTCCGGAGTCGATGCCTCGTGCGTTGTCGTCGAGGTTCACGCTGACGAGCGCCTCTCTACCGTCCGCGCTGAGCGCCAACGAGAAGCCGAAGTGCTTCTCCGAGCCGCCGCCGCCGGTGCTCAGGGTCGCCTCCTCGGTCCACGTCGTGCCCACGCGGCGGAACACGCGCACGGAGCCCCCAACCGAGGGGCTCCCTGGCGTTTCGTCCAGAAGTGCGCCCACGAGCGCTCGGTCCCCCTCCGAGCTCAAGGCGACCGACCAGCCAAAATAGTCGTAGCCGCTGCCGGCCGCAGCGAGCAGCGTCACCTCTCCGGCCCACGTCGTGCGCGTGCGCAAGAACAGGCGCGCGCTCCCTGCCGCCGTGCCCACTGAGTCCTCCCACGCAGCGCCGACGAGTGCGCGGCTCCCGTCCGCGCTCAGCGCCACCGCCCAGCCGAAATGGTCGCCCGCTGCGCCGCGGGCGGCGAGCAGCGTCGCCTCTTCGGTCCAGGTCGTCCCGCTCCGCGCGAACACGTGCGCGCTCCCAGCGTCCATACCGCGCGCGGTGTCGTCGTAGAGCGCACCGACGAGAGCGCGACTCCCGTCCGAGTTCAGCGCCACCGACGCACCGAGCCAGTCGTCGGCGGCGCCATCCGACGCCAGCAGCGCCGCCTCTTCGGTCCACGTCGTTCCGGTGCGCACGAACACGCGCGCGCTCCCGGCGTTCGTGCCTGCCAAACGATCGCCGTAGGCGCCCACGAGCGCCCGAGCTCCGTCCGAGCTCAGCGCTACTGACGCGCCGAAGTAGTCGCCCGCCGCGCCGCCCGACGCGAGCAGCGTCGCTTGCTGGGTCCACGTCGTTCCGACGCGCTCGAACACATGCGCTCTCCCGGCGTCCATGCCGCCCGCGGTGTCATCGGTGTTCGCGCCGACGAGCGCCCAAGATCCGTCCGCGCTCAGCGCGACCGACACGCCGAAGGCGTCGCCCGCCTCCACGTCCGACGGCACGAGCGCAGCCTCTTCGGTCCACCTCCCGCCCGTCCGTACGAAGACGTGCGCGCTGCCGGAGTCCGTGCCGCCCGCGGTGTCATCGAGCACCGCGCCGACGAGCGCCCGCATTCCGTCGGCGCTCAGCGAGACCGACGAACCGAACTGGTCGCCCGCCGCGCCGTCCGAGGGGAGGAGCGTCGCCTGCGCGGTCGGCATCTGCACGAAGGGCAGCTCCGTCGCGGGTTCGACGAACGCGCTGTTGCACTCGGCCATGTGGCAGCTCAGCTCGGCCGCGCAGATCACGCCGCGGCAGGCGTCTTCGAGGCGAACCACGGCGAGCAGCGTCATGCCGGCGACGTAGCCGCTCGTGAGGCGCGTGCTCACGATGTCGGTGCCATCGGCGCGCCGCGCCGTCGCCGTGACCTCGAAGAAACGCGACGCGTCTCCGCTCGCGGGAACGAGACCGATCTCGAACGGAAAGCCCCGCGCACCGAGCGGCTGATCCTCGTCCAGCTCGACGACGAGGCCGTCAACCGATCGGCTCGGACCGGCTCGCACGAGCACGTGCAAGAGCGTCGCCTCCATCGCCACGCTCGGACCCGCTTCGACGTGAACGACGACTTCGGTGCGCGGTTGCACGCTCGAACACCCGACGAGCCATGCGATCGCCAGCCCGCGCGCGCCGCGCATCAAGGCCCGCTCAGCGTGGTGACCACGAGGCCGCTTGGCGGTGTGAACGGGGCTTCGGCGGTCGTCCCGCTCGATGCGACGCCCGCGCCGATTCCGACGCCCGCGCCCACGGCGACCACACCGAGGACCGTCCAGAACCACCACTCGTCGAGGACGCTACCCGCGGGGCGTGCGTCCACTTCCGCCGCCGTTGTCACGACGGGCGCGCTCCGCGGTGTGGAGGAGCGCGGTGCCAGAACGACCCGTGGTGCAGCAGGAGCCCGCGCCGTGGCGCCGACGTCGCTGCGGACTGGTCCGGAGTCGATCACGCTCGCGCGTGCGACGGGGTCGAGCGCGATCTCGAAGGCATGCTCCTCGCCCGAGCGAGTCGTGAACGCGCGCGTCTGTCGCGCGTACCCGACTGCGCTCACCACGAGCACGTGCGGGCCCGGGTCGAGAGCGTGGCTTGTGTCGATCGCGACGACGTCGTCGTCGATCGTCGCGCTCGCTCCCGGCGTGGACACCCTCACACGCGCGCTCCCGACCAGACGGCGCGCGACAATGAGCTCCCCGTCTGCCTGTGCACGTTGTTCATCGGTCAGCGCGCGCCGCTCGTCTCCGAGCGCAGCCTCGTAGTGTTCGATCGCGTCTGTGTAGCGTCGCAACTGGAAGGCCGTCGCCCCCATCGCACGAGACGATCGCGCGTTGGGAAACACGGCGTGCGCCTGCTCGAACAGCGCGTAGGCCTCCTCGTGGCGTCCCGCCGTGCTCGCGGCAACGCCGGCTGCGGAGAGCCGCACGTACTCGTCGGGCTGCGCGCGCGCAGAACTCGCCGTCGCGATCGTGCAGGCGATCGCCGTGACCAGAAGCATCGAGCGCACTCAGGCTCCTCTCACATGTCGTCGACTGCCACCGTGGTGCCCCAAGACGAGGCGGCAGGTGGAGCGTGATGCGCGCTCGTGGTGTCGGAGGGCGGCGTCGTTTCACGCGCAATGGCTGGGATCGTCGCGCGGTCGCGCCGAGATGCGTGCTTGGTCGTGTGCTCGCCGCCGCGCACGGCAGCCTCGGTGGGCGCAACGACCGGCGCGAGTGAGGCGACGGGTGGAACGACGACCACTGGTGCGGCGACGACGCGAACCAGACCCGCATCCGGACCGAGCGCGGGCACGGCCGCGACGGACGGCGGCGCCGCCACATTGGGTGCAGCAGCGAGCCCCCTTTCATGTCCAGGGATCGACTCCGGCTCACGGTTGTTCACCGCCACCACGCCGCCGATCGCGATGAGCACGACCGCCGCGCCTCCGAGCAGCAGGGGCAGTACACTTCGCTGAGGAACGCGAGTCGCGGCGTCGGGGTGCGAAGCCCAGCCGAACGGAGTCGACGTGGTGCCATCGGCGTTGGCCGGCGGCGACGGAAGCTGACGTGCAGGTGCCGGCAGGTTCGCGGTCGGCTCGTAAGCCATCTGCTGACCCTCGAGCGCGGCACGAAACTCCTTCATCGATTGCCAACGATCCCCGGGCTCCTTCGCGAGCGCCCGATCGATGGTCTTGGCGATGTGAGGAGGTGCTTCCGGCCACACCTGCGCGAGGGGGTGAGCCGCAG
>JAYVCF010000413.1:0-12302 GCA_043750095.1 Deltaproteobacteria bacterium | reverse complement strand
AGCACCGCGATCCGGGCCGCACGCAGCCGCTCGCCACCGTGGTGATCGACTTCGGCATGGTGCGCGCGACGCGCGTGCCCGCCGACGCGAGCGGAAGGTTCGTCGCCGGCACGCCCGGCTACATCGCGCCCGAGCAGGTGCTCGACCCTGTCGAGCTCGACGGCCGCGCGGACGTGTACGCGCTCGCGGGCACGATCTACAACGTGACGACAGGCCGCACGTTCTTCGACGAGCTGATCGAGCAGCCGCGCGATCGCATCATCGCGCACATGAACCGCGACCCGCTCGAAGACGCCTCGCGCACGAGCACGTACCCGGCCGCGCTCATCAAGCTCATGCGCGCCGCGACCGCGAAGGACCCGAAAGATCGGCCCATGCCGATGGAGTTCGGCCGCGCCTTCGCGAACTCGATCTGATCGCCTAGAGATCCACCTGTTCGACGGCGAGATCTTCGACGCTCGCGCCGAGGAAGCGCGCGGCGACCTCGGCGAACTTCGCGGGGCGATCGGTGACCATCAGCTCGAGCGAGCCAACGCCGTCCATGCGCGCGAGGTCGCGCTCCGCGAGGAGCACACCGAGCTCTCCGGCCGCCGCGACGCCGCTGTCGACGATGGCGATCGCCTTGCCCGCGAGGATGCGCGCTTCTTCTTCGATGATGGCCTCGAAGAGCGGGTAGTGCGTGCAGCCGAGCACGAGCGTGTCGATGCCGGTGGCGATCAGCGGCTCGATGTATCTGTGGACCGCGAGCCTCGGAACCTCTCCGTCGAGCCAGCCCTCTTCGGCGAGAGGGACCAGCAAGGGCGCGGCGCGCTGCGTGATCTCGGCGCGCGAATCGAAGCTCGCTGCGGCACGCGGGTACGCGTTGGACGCGACCGTCCCCGCCGTGGCGATCACCCCGACCTTGCCGGTGTGGCTCGCCTTCACCGCCGCGCGCGCGCCTGGCTCGATGACGCCGAGCACGGGCATGTCCAGCTCGACGCGGAGCATGTCGAGCGCCACCGCGCTGACGGTGTTGCACGCGACCACGAGCATCTTGATGCCGCGCTTCTCGAGCATCCGGCCGCACGTCCGCGCGTATCGGATCACGGTCTCGGCGCTGCGCGTTCCGTAGGGAACCCGCGCGGTATCGCCGAGGTACACGAGATGCTCGCGCGGAAGAGCGCGGCGGATCGCACGCGCGACCGTGAGCCCACCGAGCCCCGAGTCGAACACGCCGATGGATGCGGCACCATCGCGCCGAGAGCCGCTCATCGCCCTCGCCTCACGGTGGGGCCACGGCGAACACGCAGCGCATGTTCGCACAGCGGCCGGTGACGCACTGTCGACCGATGTCGCAGGTCGCTCCGAAGGGGCGTTGGTTCAGACAGAAGAAGAGCGGTGTGCCGGTCGGCGAGGTGATCGGCGCGCAGTACACGTTTTCGCGCATGTCGTGCGAGTCCACCGTGCTCACCACGCACTCCGCGCGGGTCGTGCAGTACTCCGTGCACACGCCGGCCGTGTCGTTGAGGCACGCGATCTCCGGGTGACATGGCATTGCGGGATTGCATGGCGCGCCAATGGCTCCGAGCGGCGAGCACATTCCCGCGCTGTCGCACTCGAAGTCGAGACCGCCGAATCCTGCGATCGGACTGCCGTCGAGGATGTCGCAGCCGAGCGGTCCGGCCGCGTCCGCCTGGGCGCAAGTGAAGCTGCACGTGTGCAAACCGTTCGCGAGCGCGAGGCAGCGTCCCTCGTAGCACTCCGAGTCGTCGCGACACGGCAGGCCGCGCCATCCCGGCAGACACGCGCTTCGCCCCGCGGCGCCGAGCACGGAGCCGAGCCCCTTCACGCAGGCCATGCCGGGCGGACAGCGAGCGTCGGTCTGATCGCAGCTCGGGATGCAGATGCCGTTGTTGGCGAAGTAGCCCAGTGGGCAGCGGTCTCGGACGTCGCCCTGCGCCGTCGCGATGCACACGGAGTGATCGGCGGAGAACATCGTGGTGCCGTCGCTCGAGGGAAGATGGAACACCTCGTTCGAACAATCGTGCGAGGCCTCGGTGCAGTCCGTCGAGACCGTGCATCCGGCGGTCGGCATGCAGAGTCCTTCCCCGCTGAAGCCGTTGCGGCGCACACACGCGAGCCCAGGCGCGCAGCCCTGATCGAGCGCGCCGTCGCTCGCGATGCGGCAGGTGTCCCAGCACACGCCGGCCGAGGTGCAGAAGCCCGACGGGCACGCGCTCGAGGGACTGGCCGGATCGCAGCGGGGCCGACAGACGTCGTGGCCGAGCACGCCGATGTCGGCGCAGACCCAGCCGTCGATGCAGTCTTGATCGCTGCTGCACGGGTACGACTGCCCCGTGAGATCCGGTGGCGAGACGACGCAGCCCAGCGCGAAGAGCGCCACGCTGATCGGTCGGAACGCCCGTGTGCCGCGAGGCATCAGAAGAAGGTTCCTCCGAGCATGACCAGCGCGCCACTCGGGAGTGGAGCGACCGACACCTCGACGGGGTCGCCGTCCGACGCACTGGGCTGCTCGAGCGCGGCGAGGACGAGCGGAATGACGGCGCCTGCCGTGGCCGCGGCCGCGACCGCGAAGCACACGTCCGCCGCGATCGCCTCGTTCTCACGCGCCGCATAGAACGCCTGCACCTCGCGCTGCGTCGCGTCCGCCGAGACATGTGCGGTCGACGACACGCCGAGGCCGATCGCTCCCGCGAGCGCGGCGAACGCGATACCGCCGACCACCCAGGTCACGACCGGCACGTCGAACCCGTGGTGCGGCAGCACCGTCAGCTCGGCCTCCAGCGCGAAGGTGGTGCCGGCCTCGATGTCGATCGTGCGTCGGTAGCTGACGTGTCCGTGCGCGCGGACCAGCACCTCGTGGTGCCCGGGCTCGAGCAGATCACGCCGCACCGGCTCGCCGCCGACGATCGTGCCGATCACGGCGCCATCGAGCGAGACCTCGGCGCCCTCGACCATCGCGCGCACCACGAGGCGTCCGGGCTCGATCGTCTCGATGTAGAGGTCCGCGACCGACTCGGGCAGCGTGCGCACGACTGCGCCGAGATCGCCCTCGACCTCGCGGAACACGCGGCCCTGGGCGACCCCCGTCCGCAGATCGATGCGGTTGAGGGCGAACGCCCACGTGGTGCCGTGGTGGCCGATGGTGCCGGCGATCACCTCGCGTACGCCGAGCGCGACGCCGATGCGGCCGAGGCAGGTGATCGACTCGAGACACTCGGCGGTGCTCGCGTCGCCCTGTCCGAGCTGCGCCTGGAATTCCTCTTTGCCGACGATGGTCGCGCCGCCTCGCTGTGCGACGGCCGCGATGAGCAGCTCGGTCAATGCGTCGGCCACCGCGGCGTCCACGTCGCCCGAGGGAAGGAGGAGCACGGCGATCGGCTCGAGCGTGGGGGTCGCGAGCGCTCCAGCGGGGGGCACGCTCGGCACCCCGGGACCGCTCACCTCATCGAGCGGCGCCGCGATGTCCGCGTCGGGCGCTGCATCCTGCGCCGCCGCGACACCCGCGATCGCCATGGAGAGCGCGAGAACGAGCCCTCCAGGAACGAGCGATGCGAGCGTGCGGGCCATTGCGCGCATGGTACGCGTCTCTTCCGGCCATCTGCTACCCTGAGTGGTCGAAGCGTGCCCGGCTCTGCCGACATCGTGATCATCGACGAGATCGCCGAACGGCGCGAGGCGGTCGTATCGGCGCTCGCTCGGCGCGACGGGGGACCGGCCAACATCGTGTTTCAGGCCGCGACGCTGGTGGCCGCCGTCGCACACCTCGAGAACGAAGCCGTCGGCGTCGTCCTCGTCGCGTGCGGTGAGCATCCGGAGCGTGAGCTCTCGACGATCCGCAGCCTCCGTGTTGCGCTCGCGGGACGCAGCACCACGGTGCTCGCGGTCGCGCACGGCGAGGTCGATGCGCGCTCGCTCTTCGAGGCCGGCGCAGACGATCTGGCCCGCTGGCCGCGCGAGGCCGAGGAGCTGCGCTTCCGCACGCGCGCGCATCTGCGCGTGGCCGAGACGATCCTCGAGCTCGCCGACAAAGAGCGCGACGCCAAGGCGATGCTCCATCTGACGCAGACGCTCAGCTCGTCGCTCGACTTCAGCGAGATCCTCTACACGGTCGTGCGGCGTATCGCCGAGGTCGTGAACGTCGATCGCGTGAGCATCGTCCTGGCCCCCGAGAACGAGCCGCTCTCGGCCGGCTACGTCGTCGCCGCGAGCGACAACCAGGGCATCACCAACCTCCGCATCGAGCTCGACAAGTATCCCGAGATCGTCGAAGTGCTGCGGACGCGGACGCCGCTCACGATCCGGGACGCGGCGACGCATCCGGTGCTCGAGGGCGTGCGCAGCGCGGTGCCGCAAGACGTGCTGGGCGCGCTGACGCTGCTTCCGATCATGTGGCAGGAAGAAGCGATGGGCGTGCTCTTCCTGCGCGCCGCTCCCTCGCGCGGAGCGCTCCGTGCCCGCGAGCTCGAGTTCTGTCAGATCGCCGCGAACGCGACGGCGGTGGCGCTGCGCAATGCGCGCGTGATGCAGACGCTGCGCGATCAGACGCAGCAGGTGAACTTCGCGCGCTTCGAGGCCGAGCGGCGGCTTCGCGCGCTCAAGCGCTACGCGAACCTGTTCACGTCCGCCGCCGATGGCCTGGTCGCCGTCGATCAGAACGGACAGCTCCTCTTCGCGAACCCGCGCGCGTTCGAGATCAGCGGTCTCACCGAGGCCGACGTGCGCGGCAAGGCGCTGATCCATCTGCTCGCGCCGGGCGACCGGCTCCGCATGCTGCGCATCTGGCGCGGCGTGAAGCAGACGGGCAGCTACCCGCGCGACGTGGACCTGCACGTCGAGCTCGCGGGCGGCACGCGCACGTTCAACTGCTCGTTCTCATCCTTGCTGGAGGGCGACGGCGCGGTGCTCTTCTCGTGTCGCGACGTGACCAAGGATCGCGCGACCGCGACCGAGCTCGCCAAGACCAAGGAGTTCCTCGAGTCGCTGATCGACGCGAGCGTGGACGCGATCATCGCGGCCGACATGCGCGGGCGCATCCTGCTCTTCAACACCGGCGCCGAGCACATCTACGGCTACGCGCAGGCCGAGGTCATCGGCAAGATGCACGTCACCGATCTCTACCCGCCCGGCGGCGCGCGCGACGTGATGCGCATGCTCGTCGCACCCGGCCACGGCGGGCCAGGAAGGCTCGAGCCGATTCGCTTCGACGCCGTCGATCGCCACGGGCGCCGTGTTCCGATCACGCTCTCGGCGGCGATGATCCTCGACGAGCTCGGCCGCCCCTACGCCACGGTCGGCATCTTCACCGACCTGCGCGAGAAGATCCGCGTCGAGGAGCGCCTGCAGCAGGCGCAAGAGAAGCTCGCGCTCTCCGAGAAGCAGGCGCTGATCGCCGAGCTCGCCGGCACCGCGGCCCACGAGCTGAACCAGCCCCTCACGAGCGTGATGGGCTACGCCGAGCTGCTCGTGCGCAAGACGACGGCCGGCACGCCCGAGCACCGTGCAGCGAGCGTCATCGTCAAGGAGTCCGAGCGCATGGCCGACATCGTCCGGAAGATCGGCAAGATCACCAAGTACGAGACCAAGAGCTACGTCGGTGCGCAGAAGATCCTCGATCTGGATCGCGCCGCGGGCGAAGAAAAGATCGGCCCGGCTGTGCCGGGCACTCCCGTCATCGAAAAGATCGGCCCGGCGCCGAGCACTCCCGCCATCGAAAAGATCGGCCCATGAGAGACCGGCCCAGCGACAAGTTGGACAAGTTGGACAAGGCGGCGTCTCAAGACGCGGCGATCGCGCGACGTGGCGAGACCACCGCCTCCCTCGACAATTCACCGGCGCCCCGGAGTGACGTGTGGCCCGCGCCGTCGCGTCCTTCGATCGAGGCGCCTCCGAACTCGCGTCCTTCGATCGAGCCGCCGCGCGGCACGAGCGACGAGAGTGCGTCCTCCGGCCTGCCGCTCGAGCGCGCGCTCTGGGCCATCGCGTCCCTCTCGCAAGCGGAGCACGGAGGCGCATCGGAAGAGGGCTTGGTGCGCTCGTTCGTCGATGCGCTCGCCGTCGTCGCGCCCGATGCCCTCGTGCTCGTGCGGCTCATCGAGCCCGATCCGGCGGGCAAGCTCGGCGGCGTGCTGGGCTTCGCCTACGCGAACGGCCGCTTGATCGAGGCGCGACGCGACATGCTCGAGCTGACGCAGCGCTCGGCGGTGACGTTCGGCGTGTCGGAAGAGGCCGCGCGGGCAGCGGGCACCACGCTCGTGCCCGTGGCGGGCGCGTACTTCGCAGTGCCCGAGGGCGCGGGCGAGCGCGCGGGCATGCCGCTCTTGGATGTTCCCCTGGTGGAGGCCGGCACGCTCTTCGGGATCGTGTCGATCGAAGAGCCGCGGTTGGGTGCGGTGCGCGACGGAGCGACGCTGGTGGCGACGCTCGCCTCCCTTCTCGGTGCCAGCCTGCGCAACGCCCGCCTCGCCCGCGCGGCCATGTTCTTCCGCGACTACCTCGCGCAGACGATCGAGCACGCCAGCGCGCCGATCTTCGTGCTCGATCGTGCGCGCATCGTCCGCTCCGCCAATCGTGCCGCGCTCCTGTTGCTCGGCGCGCCGCGCGCCGACGTGCTCGGCAAGGACTTCGCGCTGATGCTGCCCGAGGCCGATCAAGAGCGTGCTCTGCCCGCGCTCGCGCAGGCGTTCTCGGGCCGCTCGACCAACGCGCTCGAGCTCGACGTGCTGCGCCACGACGCCGACGCGGCGCGCGTCGCTTGGAACGTGGCGCCGATCTACGACGCCGACGGAGACGCGAGCGCCGTCGTGGTGATCGGTCGCGACCTGACGGAGGTCCATCACCTCGAGGAGCAGATCCTCCACACCGACAAGCTCGCCACGCTGGGTCAGCTCGCGGCGGGCATCGTCCACGAGATCAACAACCCGCTCACGAGCATCAGCGTCTACAGCGAGTACCTACACGCCAAGGCCACGCGCGCGGGCGCCGACGCCGGCGACGTCGAGAAGCTCCGCCGCATCGTCGAGGGCGCGAGCCGCATGACGCGCTTCACGCGCGACCTCGTCACCTACGCACGTCCCTCGAACGAAGAGGAGACGGCCCTCTCGATCCGCGAGGTCGCGCTCGAAGGCGCGCGCTTCTGCGAGCACGTGATGGTCGAGTGCGGCGTGGTGCTCACGACCGACTTCGACGCCGACCTCGCGCCCATCTCGGGCGTGCGCGGCCAGCTGCACCAGGTCTTCGTGAACCTGGTCACCAACGCATCGCAAGCGCTCACCGCGCAGGGCAACGGTCGCGTGCACATCGAGGCCCATCGAACGGAGTCGCCGCTCGGTACCGACGAGGTCGTGGTTCGCGTGCGCGACAACGGCCCGGGGATCTCCACCGAGCACCTCCCGCGGATATTCGAGCCTTTCTTCAGCACCAAGGGCGAAGGTCGCGGCACGGGGCTCGGGCTCTCGATCGTGCGCAAGATCGTCAAGGCGCATCGCGGGACGATCGAGGTGACCACGAGTCACGTCGAAGGTCAGTCGGGGACGACCTTCGAGCTCCGCTTTCCTTCGATCTGAGCGGCGAAGCGAGAGCGTCGAGCTGGGTCATCCAGCTCGCGCCTTTGGGTCGGGATCAGCCCGTGTCGTCGCGGTCGAGCGTGCCCCAGGTCTCGAGCGCCCACGTTCGATCGGCAGCCTCGGGCTGGATGATGGTGCCGAGGGCGACGTGTCGTCCGCAGGCGGCGTGAGCGCGAAGGACGGAGATCGGCTTTCCATCTTCCTCGCCGCTCGCGAACCGCGCGTGACCCACGATGGGGCCGCGCTCCATGCGCAGCAGCTCGCCGTCGCCGGGCAGCTCGGGCAGGCCCGCGAGCACGTCGACGGTCTCGTCGCTGTTCTCCGCGCTCATCGAGCTCATCCAGATCGTGCGCGTGCGATCCCAGCCGACCCAGGTGCCGTGCTCTTCCCAGCGCTCAGCGAGCTCGCCGGGGACGACGAGCGACCAGCCGCCCGAGAGCGAGACTCGAACGGGGCTTCGTCGATAGCCCAGCGTGCTCTTCGCACCGCGCCTGCGCGCGCCTTCGGCGATCACACCCGCGCGCGTGGCACGGAGCGAGTCCTCGCCCAGCAGCTCGTAGAGCTCGGCAGCCTCGACCCAGGGCAGAGCGATCGAGGGATCGAGCCCGTGGGCGCGCTCGATGGCGGTCACGATCCGATCGAAGAGCCCGCGCTCGCGGTCATCGAGCGGCGCGCGCCAGCGCACCTCGGTCCATGCGAGCGTGCGCGCGAGGCCCGCGTGGTACTCGGCACCGCGACCGCGACCCCACCACGGAAACACGTCGCGACCCGCGCTGGGGTTCTCGCGCACGCGCTCGAGCCAGGCGCGGTCGCGCGGGCCGAGCGGCGTCGCGAGCATGCCGCTGTGCGCGTACTCGATGCCCTCGGGCAAGAGGATCGAGAAGCCCGTGGCGCCCCGCTCGGCGATGGCGAGGATCTCGGTGACGGTCGCGCCGAGCCAGGCGTCGATCTGCGCCTCGAGCGCTGGACGATCCTGCGCTCGCGGGGCCCGCTCCCACGGGATCGCGTGCTTCTCGGCCGCCCCCGTCACGAGCGCGTAGACGTCCTCGTGATAGCCGGGGCCGGCGGTTCCCGTGTCGGCTTCGACCTCGACCCGCTCCTCGGTCGTGCGCAAGAGCAAGGGCGCCGCCGCGGGATGCAGCGTGATCGTCACCGACGCGTCTTCGTTGCGCTCGACCACGGGCGCGAGCTCGGCGGCACGCGCGACGATCTCCGTCTCGAGCTGGGCGAGCGCTCGATCGGCGCTCGCGAGCTTCTCGCTCGTCCATCGAAGCTCCAGCATGTGCGATCGCTCGATCGCTCAGCTCTTGGGGCGCGCGGTCTCGTCCTGACCGAGCGGCACACCGTAGAGCTCGAGCCGATGATCGACGAGCTTGTAACCCAGCTCTTCGGCGACCTTCGTCTGCAGCGCCTCGATCGCCGAGTTCTTGAACTCGATCACGCGACCCGTCTGCACGTCGATGAGGTGATCGTGGTGCTCGTCGGGCGCTTCCTCGTAGCGCGCGCGGCCGTCGCCGAAGTCGTGACGCTCGAGGATGCTCGCCTCTTCGAAGAGACGAAGCGTCCGGTACACGGTCGCGAGGCCGATTCGCTTGTCGATCGCGGCCGCGCGCTCGTAGACGGTCTCGACGTCCGGGTGGTCGTTCGCGTCGGAGAGAACGCGGGCGATCACGCGCCGCTGCTCCGTCATCCGGAGCCCCTTCTCCACGCACCGCTTCTCGATGTTCGAGGGCATGACGGGGCGACCGTACCACAAGGTCAGTCTGGATCTCCGCGCAGGAGCGAGAGGTACGTCTCGTAGCGGGTCGCGCGGATCTCTCCGCGCTCGGCGGCGTCGCGTACCGCGCAGTTCGGCTCGGCCACGTGCAAGCAATCGCGAAACGCGCAGCCCTCCGACACGTGCGCGAGGTCGCGGAAGCAGCTCGCGAGCTCGCGCGGCGGAATGGCGAACGAGGCGAGCTCGCGGATACCCGGCGTGTCCACGAGAAAACCTCCGCGCACCGGATGCAGCACGGCCGCGCGCGTCGTGTGCTTGCCCTTGCCCTGCTCGCCCATGTCGCCGACACCGAGCGCGAGCCCAGGCTCGAGCGCGTTCACGAGGCTCGACTTTCCCGCGCCCGAGGGGCCCACGAGTACGGCCGTGCGTCCTTCGAGCATCGCGGCGACCCGATCGAGTCCCAGGCCCGTTCGTACGCTCGTCGGCCAGGCGTCGTGCCCGATCGCTCGGTACGACTCGCAGAGCGCGACGATGGCCGCCGCGTCGTCGGCCTCGTCGAACTTGGTGACGAGGAGCGCGCTCTCGATTCGATTCCACTCGGCGATGGCGAGAAAGCGATCGACGAAGCGCGGCCGGAGCGGCGGTCGGCTCGCGCTCACCGCGACCAACACGATGTCCACGTTCGCAGCGATGACGTCCTCGCGCTCGCGCCCACGCGACACCGGATGGCGACGCGAGAGCTTGGTGCGTCGCGGGATCACGGCCTCGATCGAGGCTTCCCCGCGATCGTTGGGCGAGAGCTCCACCTCGTCGCCGACGACGACGAGATCGTTCTCCCATTTCTCACGCTTGAGGCGGCCGCGCAGCTTCGCCACGAGCCGACCTCGCTCGGTCTCGACCTCGAAGAAGCCGCTGCGCGCCACGTGAACACGCCCGCGAATCCACGCCGGGCTCGTCACGTCTTCTTCGAAGGCGCGCCCTCGAACGAGAGGCTGGCCGAGTTCACGCAGTAGCGGAGGCCCGTCGGGTTGGGCCCATCGGGGAACACGTGCCCGAGGTGCGCGTCGCACTTCGCGCAGACGATCTCGACGCGCGCCATGCCGTAGGCGCGATCGACCTTGGTCTTCACGCGATCGGTCGCGCCCTCCTTGCTCGCGGCCTCGCCCATCGCCGCGTAGAAGCTCGGCCACCCGCTTCCGGAGTCGAACTTCGTGTGGCTGTCGAAGAGCTCGGCGCCGCAGCAGACGCAGCGATAGAGGCCCGGCTCTTTGTGGTTCCAGTAGACGCCCGTGAACGCGCGCTCGGTGCCGCACTCACGCGCGACCGCGTACTGCTCGGGGGTCAGCTGCGCGCGCCAGTCCGCGTCCGACTTTTTTTCGCTCATGCGCGTCGAGTGTGACGCCGACGCAGCACGATCGCACCCAGCGCGAGCAAGAGAAGGGTCGCGCCCCCACCCGATCGCGATCCGGCCGCGCGGCAGCCGCATCCGCCGCTGATCATTCGGCCCATCACCACGCCCGCGTCGCCCCTCGCTGCGTCGTCGCCCATGCCGCTCGCGTCACCCGCGATCATGCCTGCGTCATGGGTCGTCGTGCCCGCATCGCCCGTCGTCGTGGCCGCATCGACCGGCAGGGGTCCGCTGTCGGGGCCCGCGGTCACCTCGATGATCGCCTCGATCGTCATGTCGGACGGACCGCCCTGGCCCGGATCGCCGAACCAGGCGACACCCTCCTGCACGACGCCGAAGTGCTCGTCGTACATCCCGACCGGCGTTCCTGGCGGGACGGTGAACGTCCACGTGAACGTGTACGTGGAGCCGGGCGCGATCGTCATGCCAGCAGGAACGCCTGCGAGCCGATTCGGCGCGAGCCAGTCGGCTCCCACGAACATGTCGGCGCGGTCGCGAGCGACGGTGGTCGCGAGGCGCGTGTTCTGGTCCCAGTCGGCCGTGCCGGTGTTTCGCAGCTGGATCGACGCCGCCACGCTGGCGCCCTGCGCGATCGGCAAAGGCCCCACGCTCGAGAGCGGGAACGACTGCGTCACGTAGTGCGCGCCGTAGATGAGGTGTCCGCTGCCGCCGCCGGTGAACGCCATGAGCGAGGCGAGGTCGCCGTTCCAGCGATCGCGATCGACGCCGCTGCCCGCGATGCCGGGGATGGCGCCGCCGACGCAGCCGGAGCAGGAGCCGTCGGAGTACTGCCAGATCTGCCAGTCGGTCCATCCGCTCGGGACCGTGACGCAGCCCGACGTGTAGCCCGAGACCCAGAGCGGTGCGCTCGGGAACGCGCTCGCGCCGTTCAGGTAGGTGCCGCCGTCCCAGAACCAGGCGCCCGTGTAGATCATGGGCATGCGGCCCGTCGCGGCGGCGACCCGCGTCACCAGGTCGGTGAGCACCGTGTTCTCCGTGCTCGGCGACACGCAGTCGGAGTACGAGGTCACGCCGCAGAGGCCACCGGAGTGGTACGGGCACATGCACTCGACGTCGATCGTGACGGGAAGATCGCCCGGCCCGAGCGTGCCGACCGCGGCGGCGATCGAGGCCGCCTGCGTGGAAGCGGCGATGTGCGGACGGAAGTAGTGATAGGCACCGCGCACCATCCCCGCCGCCTGGATGCCTGCGTAGTTCGTGGCGAAGGTCGTGTCCGAGTACGTGCCGTCGCCGATGCGCGCGATCGCGAATTCGCGACCCGAGCCGTGCACCAAGCTCCAGTTGATCGAGCCCTGGAACGACGCGACGTCGATGCCCTCGACGACGGTCGTGTGGCAGACGGTCAGCGCCTCGCTCGTGTAGCCGATCTCCGGCTCGACGTTGGCGCACGAGGGCAGCGCGAGGGCGAGGACCGCAGCAACGGTGAGCAGGCGCGCGTTGGACATGACGGACGACGGTACACGAGCGCGGGCCCCGTAGGAACGGACGCCGCCTAACCTAACCTTAGTACCTCGACGCGGGCTCTTGATCGATTGCCCGCGTCGGCGGCGGGCATCCCTCTGCTTCGCCCTTCGGGCACGAACGACGGTGC
>JAYVCF010000412.1:0-5018 GCA_043750095.1 Deltaproteobacteria bacterium | reverse complement strand
CCGGGAGCATCCCCGCGTAGACCAGGCTGTTCAGAGCCCTCGACACCGAGCGGGCGGTCCACGCGCGGGTCGTGCGCGCGCTCGCCCCGAATGCGATGTGGGCAGGCAGCGCGCCACGATCGGCCTCACCGAACATCCACCGCACGACCTCGGCCTCGGCAGGCTCGATCACGAGCTGCTTCGTGCGCCGATCGCTTCGGTAACCGAAGGGGAGCTTCCCCGCAGTGCGCTCGCCGCGTGCGCTGCGCATCGCGCGCCCGTCGCGGATGCGATCCGCGATCATCTCGCGCTCGAACTGCGCGAACGTCGCGAGCATGTTCATCTGGAAGGACGCGAGCGTGCTCCCGCGGCGGTCGATCGCGCCATCGCCGACGGTGAAGCCGATGCCGCGCGAGCGCAGCATGTTGTCGAACTCGACCCAGTCGCTCATCGTCCGACTGATGCGGTCGAGGCGGTAGGCGACGACGCGATCGATGCCGCCGTCCTCGATGCGCCGCACGAGCCGCTTGAACGCCGGGCGATCGAGGCTCGCACCGCTCTGACCCCAGTCGTCGAAGCGCTCGAAGACCGGCTCCCAACCGCGACGGCGCACGAGCTCGACGCACTGCTCGTACTGGATGGCGCAAGACGTCGTGACGGTGCCTCCGCCACGGCCGCCGACGGACTGACGCGTGTAGATGGCGCAGCGCTCGCGCCTGCGGGAAGACGTTGTCATGGTGAGGTCGACGCGATCCCCATCGTGTCGGAGGCCGACGAGGTAGCACAGGGTCCTCGGGGCGCACGCGGCGAGCCCCGACCAGCATGCCTCAGAACATCGAATGGCCCGGTCCGCCGGTGCCGCCGACGTCACCGACAGCAATCGCCTGGACGGGCATGGTGCTCACTCCACCGGCGGTTCCGCGGTAGACGTGAAGCACGAACGAGCCGGGGAGTTCGGGGTCGTAGAGCAGCACCGCGACATCGCTGAACCCGTCGCCGTCGTCGTCGCCGAGGCAACTGGTCGCCGCAGCCTGAAGATTCGACAGCACGATCTGCTCTGCGCGGGGGCCACTCGCGCCGCCGCGGCGCACGAACGTGGACGTGTTCCGCCACGCGGTGCGGGTCAGGACGAGGTCGTCGGCCCCGTCGCCGTCGAGGTCGCACGCCGGGCCGACCCATGCCACGGTGTCGTCGGTGTCGAGCGGCGTCCAGCTGTCGACCGACGGCGTCGCAGACCGATTGAGCAAGAGCCGCGGCGCCATCCCCGAGGGGAGCGCGATGAGATCGACGAGGCCGTCGCCGTCGACGTCGCCCGTGGATGTGATGGGGGCCAGGGTGTCAGCGTCCGGCCCGGGCGAGGTGCTTCCGAGCGGTACGTGAGCCCAGCGTTCCGCCGCGGCGAGCACGGTCCCACCCCGGATGCGCCAGATCGAGCGATCGCTCGCGCAGGTGACCCACGGTGGCGCCAACACGCCGTACCTGCACGACTGCATCGCAAGGAAGTCCGCCACGCCGTCCGCATCTAGGTCGCCCACCGCGTAGGTCGTCGAGTCGAATTCCGGCTGCGAGTACGGAGGATCGGCGACGACCACGGGCGTGGTATCGAAGCTTGGACCGCCGCGGACAAGATGGCCCCGGCCGAAGAAGAGGTCCACGTATCCATCACCGTCTGCATCGCCAGCACCCGTCAGCAGGGTCCACGACACACTCGGCGGGAGGAGCTCCGACGTGCCCGTCCATCCGAACGGTGCACCACGACGAACCGACACTCCGGTGGTGTCTGCTTCGAACGTGACCGCATCAGCGTGACCGTCCCCGTCCGCGTCGAGCACCGCCCCCACCTCGAGCACCGTGTCGGCCAGGCGCGCGCGCTCACCCAGGCCCGTCGTCGATCCGGCGAAGAGTAACCACTCTCGTGTACTGCTGGTTCCCGCGCGCGTGCGTCCGAGCAGCACGTCCGCGCGTCCGTCAGCATCGACATCGAGCACGATCCCCGTCATGCCGCCGGTCGCACGCGTGACCGGAGGAACACGTGCGATCCACGTCGGACTCACCGCCGGCAGGTCAACGCCCGCCCGACGAGGGACGAGACGCCAGAAGAGTACGCCCTGCGGAAGATCGGCGGCCGGCCCGGCGGAGGTCGTACCCGAGATGGTCGTGACTACGTCCGCACAGGCGCGATCGCGACATACCTCGACGCGGGCAGAGTCGGCGCCAGCTTCGAGTACCCAGCGGAACGTCGGCCGCCGAGTCACGAGCAGCGCGCTGGAGAGAGGCGCAATCGGGCGCGCGCGCGGACACGGGTCGACTCCACAGCGCGCACCGCACCACGTGCTCGCTTCTGGATCTTCGTCGACCGAGCCGTCGCAGTCGTCGTCGAAGGCGTTGCAGATCTCGCGACTCGGCGTGCAGATCGGCCCGGTGTCGCCCGCCGCGTCGGAGGCGTCGGCGGGCTCTGCGTCGAGCGGCGTCGCGTCTACCGATCCATCCCCCTCATCGACGTCAGTCCAGCTCGAATCCGTGGGGTCCGTCCCGCTGTCCGCATCGGGTGGTGTCGTCGTCTCGTAGCAGCCGCTCACGATCGACGCGCTGAGAGCCAGCGCGACGCGTGCCCAACCGAGCCGGTTGCCGAAAGCGCGCATGCGGTGCTGCACCAGCATGGCACCACCCTGACGTCACGGCCCGAACGAGTTGCGGATGAAGCTGTCGATGGCCGAGGAGTGCATGGACGTGCCCATGTTCCACGGCTCGTAGAGGAATGTCGCTACGTGGATCGCGGGCCCAGTGGGTCCACTCCCATAATCCCAGAGGAGAAAGTACCGCTGCGCGGGCCAGCCGGTGGGCTCGTGCCGCGTGCTGTCCCAACCGGTAACCGTGCTGCAGGCCGTCGAGAGCGCGGGGGACGTGGGCGGATCGATCAGGGTCGGTGCGCCGCCATTGAACGCACCGGCGCTCGTGAGGAAATGATTCGAAGTCCCCAGCAGGGTCGCGAGCTCACAGGAATGCTGGGCCGGCACGATGGAATCGCCGAGGCCGGCACCGATCAGGATCTGAACGTCGTCGCGACGGCTGAGGTCGATGGTGAACCGCACGGGCGAGCGTGACTCCATCGCGCCTGGCGGGGGCGGCGGCCCGCCGTAGAACGGCGCTGCGTTCGTGGCGAACATCGGGTCGAGCGCGACACCGCGCGAAAAGAGATACGAGAAGTCGGTGATCGGCGCGAGCGCGATCGCGGCGCGTACCTGCGCTCCCTGCTCGACAGCTCGCAGCGTGATGCAGCCGCCATGTGACCCGCCGATCATCAAGAACCGATCGTCACGCGTATCGGGACGAGCGCGGACGATCGCGGTCCACTGGAGCACGTCGATGACCTCGCCGCTGCAGAACTCCGACAGCGCGATGCTGGGAGCCTGTGCATGTGCGACCCCCGCAGGCAGCAACGAGCTCGGGCCGCTCGCCCCCGTGACGATTCCGAAGCCGCGGTAGGCCGACATCGCGACGCGCCAGCCGCGGCTCGCCATCTGGATGCAGAAGTCGAGGTCGTCATGACCGAGATTCCCACCCAGGCCGGGGCCGAAGAACGCACCGCCGTGGTTCAAGATGATGGTTCGCGTCGCAGCGGTGCCGGCGCTCACCGGATGACACATCACCCCGAGCACGGGATCGGGTACGCCGTCGACGACGTACGAGCCGAATTCGACGTCGACGCCAGGTGTACCCGATGCCACTCGAGTTCCAGTCCACGGGGAGATGGGATCGACGAGACCCACGCCATCGTTGTCGAACGCGACGTACGTGTCGCCGTTCAGCGCGGGCCCAGCCGTGTGCGTCTGGAGCCGGGCGCCGAGCACGCCGCTACTATCGATCTCGTAGGCCGCGACCTCGACGCGTCCTGGACCATGCGGAACCGCCCGAGCCGTCGGGTCCTGCGGGCTCCATGCGTCCGCCGCGAACGTGCGTGTCGGCGTTCCGAACCGCGCGACGGCCGGGATCGTGACGCTCCAGTCGAAGACGCCAAGTGATCGGCCGGTGCTGGTCCTCCGTGGCTCGAGGCTCGAGCGCACTCGCAGCGGGACGATCTTGTAGCATTGCGGTCCGCACTCGAACGTCGGGACGAAGATCTCCGATTCGGTCGGCGCAGTTCCGGGGTCGGCCACGATCCAGAAAGTAGAACGCGATCTCCTGGTCCGCGCGCCTCGTCACGCCGCTGAACGTGACGATCCCGCCGCTCTCGGTGCTCGTACCGCTCGCGGTCTCGACGCAGCCCACGAACGCAGCGACGCTCGCCAAAACCATCAGGCACACGAAGCGAGCGCGCATGGCCACCCCCGAGTCGCCGCGAGGCTACCGGAAACCGGACCGAGCAGGAAGCCATGGCGAGGCTGCGGGACGCCGAAACGCGATCGTCAGTCCGACGAGCGCCGCGTAGGGACATCGCTGGGTTGCGCCCCGGACGCGCGGCCTCGATCATCGAGAACATGACCGAGCTAGCAGGGGGCATCGGCGAGGGTCGCGTGCTCGTGTTCCAGCCGGCGACGCCGAACGGCGGCGGCCTCGAGGTCGCGCTCGGCATCCAGCGCTTCTGGCAGAAGACGCTCAAGAGCGCTGGCCGACCGGCAGCGTGCATCCTCGCGCTCACGCGCGTCGAGTCGATCGAAGGCACACCTCCTGATGGGATGCCGCTCGCGGTCGGCGACAAGGGCGTGGCGCTCTTTCGCGACTGGGCCGATCCGAAGGCGAACGCCGTGATGGTGCAGACCCAGGCGTGTCGATGGGGCATCGTCTCGACGTTCGTCGCCGCCGAGCGCGGCGGCAAGCTCGCGACGTCGCTGATCGAGGCGCGCGACGGCGCCGCGCACACGATCGCCGACTGGGCGTTCGACGCGCCGTACGTCGAGCTGCCGCAACACGTCACCGACGTCCTCGTCGAGAGCGCCAGGCGTCTCGGTGTCCGTGCGCCGTGGAGCTCGGCGCCCGAGGCCTTCGACACGACCGACGTCGGCGCCGCGATGATGATGCTCGAGCAGATGGGCGTGCTC
>JAYVCF010000411.1:0-17207 GCA_043750095.1 Deltaproteobacteria bacterium | reverse complement strand
GCTGCTGCGCAAGGCGCCCGAGTCGAGGCCGAAGGCGGAGCCGATCGTGGCGCGCCTCGGCAAGCTCGCCACTACGCTCGGTGAGCGCGAGCGGGCGCGCGGGCGTGAGCTGCTCGAGGGCCGCGTGGCCCGCATGATCCCGACGGTCCGCACGCCCGACGATCCACACGACGAGGGCATGCGCCCCACGGCGGTGCCCGATGCCTCGACGCCACTATCGCGTGCGCTGGTGGTGCTCGGCGCCATCGACGACGACGTCGTGCTCGGCCTGCGCGCCAACGGCCTCGCGCCCGTGAGGGGAACGGGCGTGCCCTCGGCCAAGAGCACGATCGCGATCTTCGCGCCGGGCGCGACCGACGAGGAGCTCCGCGCGCTCGTCGCCGTGGGCGTGCCCGTGCTCACCGACTCGAGCGACGACGACGCGGATCGCGTCTCCCGGATGGTCGGCCTCGGCGTCGCCGACGTCGTGCCGCGACCGGTCCGCGCGGAAGTGCTGGCCGCGAAGGTGCATCGCGCGGTGAAGAAGCACGCACGCCGCGCGCGGTGAAAGACTCCGGCGAGGTCAGGGATCGAACGCGACGCGCGCGTTGAACGCGATCGTGGCGGTCGGCCAGAGATCGTCGCCGAAGCCGTAGCGGCCCGCGAGGGAGAGGAACACCGGACGGAGGTCGAGGCCCAGCGCGAGCGCGGTCCCACCGGCGTACCAGTCGCGTCCGTCCTCGCGGCCGATGGTCATCGTGCCCTCGACGCCGATCGAGAGCGGGTGCGCGATCAACACGTCGACGCCGTAGGCGCTCGCCCAGAGCATCGAGTCGCCGGACGAGAGATCGAAGATGCCCGATTGGCGCGTGCGCAGCGCGACGCGATCGACGATGCGCACGGAGAAGTCGGTGGCGATCGAGAGGCGCGGACGATCGAGCCCCTGAGCGCCTGCCGTCGGTGTCCAGAGGCCCACGTCGAAGGCGAGACCGACGCCGCCCGTCTGCGCCGACGAGAGGACGCGCGTTCCGAGCGAGACGAAGAGATCTCGCGCGCCACGATCGGCGCTGCGCGACGCCTGCCCCATGATGTCGAGCGGCGCGACGGCGGAGATGCGCAGGTGCTCGTCGAACATGCCCGCGGTGACGCCCGCGACCATGCGCAAGCGCGGATCGGGCTCGCCGAGGCGTGCGCTCGCGAAGGTGATGCCGATGGTGCCGCCGACGCCTGTGCGCTGCTCGTCGCGCAAGCCCACCCAGCTGGGCATCGCGAAGGCACCGAGAGCCTCGTGGATGGAGAAAGGAATGGCGGGCGGCGGCGGCGGCGGCGGCGGTGGCGGTGCCGGTGGTGCCTCGGTGTGCACGTCGAGCCTGCCGAGCGCGAGCGTGGGCGCATCGCGATGGGCCAGCGTGAGCGCGAGCGACTCGCTGGCATCCGGCGCAACGACCAGCGTGGCGCCGAGCTCCCCGTCGGCGCGCGCCGCGAGGTCCCGCACTTCGATCCCGTCGGCGCCGGTCACGAGCACGGCGCTCTCGTCGGGCGCGCCCGCCTCGAGGCGAATGCGCACGGGTGTCGTCGAACCGCGCACGAGCGAGCCGAGGGGACTCTCGTCCTCGGCGAGCAGCGTCGCGCGAATGCCCACGACGACCACATCCATGCCTACGATGTTCTGTCCTGCGCCATCGACGCAGGTGAGGAAGGCGGGCCCGATCGCCTCGAGCACCAGCTCGTGTGAGGGCGTGCTCGCTCCCATCGCGCACACGATGCCATCCGGCACCACCACGCGCGTGCCGCGCAGCACCTCCGGCGGAGGCGGCGCGCTCGTCGCGAAGAGGGCGGCGTCGGAGAGCGCATCGAGCTCTTCGAGCACGTCCACCATCTCGTCGCTCGATGCATCGGGAACGGTGTCGCCCGGCGCGACGAAGCGAACGCCGATCATCTCGAAGCGCTCGGGCGACAGAGGTCGACCCTCGAGGCGATCGGCATCGAGCGTGGAAACGCGCACGAAGTAGCTGCCGGCCGGGAAGTGATAGGCCTCGAAGCGCGTGACCGTGGCAGGCACCTCGGCCTGGTAGACGAGGTCCCGTCCGTCTTCGCGTCGCGCGATCTCGACGAGGTAGGCCGTCGCCGTGAGCGCAGGGAGCCAGCCCCCGCGCAGCGTTCCCCCGGATCCGATCACGCCGAGGAACGATCGCCTGTCACCCGCGGACCACTCGGGTGCGAGCGGGAGCGGTCGCGGAGGCGTCGGTGGTGATCCGCGGTGCACGTGCGTCCCGTGTCCGCTCGGCACCTCCACGGTCCCCGCTCCGTCGGTCGCGCGTACGTTCGTGTGATGCCCGGTGTGGGCCGAGATGCTCGTGTCGCCGCCGCTCGCGACGTGGACGGAGGTCTCGCCCTCGTGCATCTCCACTTCGGCCGTCGGCGTCGCCACCACGAGCGGCGCGCCGCCCGAGAGCGAGCCGAGTCGGCTCAAGAGCGAGCCCTCGCGCAGCTCCGCGTGCGTTCCTTCCTCGCGAATGCGCTCGACGGATCCGCCGTGCACGATGACCAGCGTCTCCTCGCGGATCGCGGCGACCGACGACGAACGGAACGTGAGCTCGGCGCTCGATCGCTCGCCGGTGCTGACGCGCGCGCCCGAGGTGAGCTCTTCGCCGATGCGTGCGCCCGACCACGCGGGCTCGGTCGACTGCTGCGCGCGCACCATGCCGCGCGCATCCGTCACGGTCGCGTCGGCGCCACTGGTGCGTGGGAGCGGCATCTGCAGCACCTGACCTGCGTGCAGGTGATGCGGCATCGGCCCGAGGTCCGGGTTGTGATCGTGGATGCGATCGTAGCGCCGCGGGCTCCCGTAGTAGCGCTCGGCGATCGTCCCGCACGTGTCGCCCGCCTGAACCGTGTAGGGCTCGGTGTCCTGCGCCGAGACCGATGCAGCAAACGCCAGCACGATGATGACGGCGGCGAGGCGCGTCATGGCGCCGCCTCCACGCAGCCCTCGCGCAGCGCGAGCTCGGGCGGCATCGGATCGACGATGAAGAACTCGACGCGACGGTTGCTCTGCCGCGCGCGCGTGCTCGTGCCGACCTCGAGCGGGTGCAGCTCGCCGCAGCCCCAGGCCTCCAGTCGCTCGCTGGGGATGCCGTGTGCCTCGAGCCAGCGACGCACGCTCGCGCCGCGCGCCGTCGAGAGGCGCAGGTTGGCCGCGTCGCGCCCGCGATCGTCGGTGTGGCCCTCGATGCGCACACGGACGACGTCTTCGGCGCTCGCCAGGATCGCGAGCACGTCGCCCAGCACGGCCTCGCTCTGCCCGAGGATGCGATCGCTCCCCGTCGCGAACTCCACGCGATCGCGGATCACGATCGTGCCGCGCTCGCTCACGTAGGCGCGCTCGGGGCAGCCGCTCGTCGCGGGATCGTCGGTGCGCACTCCGGGCGTGGTTGCGCACGCGTCCTCCACGTCGGCCACGTGATCGGCGTCCGCGTCTTCCTCGGGGCAGCCGTCGTGGTCCACGATCTCGTCGTAGTCCTCGCGGTCGAGCACGCAGTGATCCTCCGCGTCGACGATGCGATCACCGTCGCGATCGAGCTGGCCGTATTCACCCGGATCGGGCGGCGGCACGCGCTCGCGCGACGACGCGGTGTCCACCTCGGATGCAGTCGCCACCGGCTCCATCGTCTCGGCGACGGGCTCGGTCGGGTCGAGGGGCTCTACCTCTTCGGTCTCGACGCTCGCTTGATCGAGCCCCTCGACGTCGGCCCATCCGACGGTGAGCACGGCGCGGAAGATGGGCACGCCGTACGCATCGCCGAGCCCGAGCGCGCCCGCGAGGCCGATGAAGAGAGGTGCGATCGGTCGCACGCGGCCGCCCAGCAAGACCTCGACGGGCGATACCGCGGCGTTGCCGAAGCGATCGAAGGGCGTGGCACCGTACGCCTCGAGCATCAGCTCGAGCACGCTCGGGACGACGTCTACCGAGACCGCGAGCGCCCAGGTGACCTCGTGCTGAACGCGCAGCGACCGGTAGACCGCGGCCTCGCGGAAGCGAGCGCCGAGGTTCAGCGTGATCCGCACCGGCGCGAACCGAAGCTCGCCCGCGAGCGCTGGCGTGAACGTGACGCCCGCTTCACCCGCGAGGTCTTGGTTGGCGTTCGCAGCCTCCGCGAGCGGGATCGTCGCTTCCGTCGCCAGCGCGAGCGCGAACGTGTCGCTGTGCTCGCCCACCAAGCGAAAGCGCGCCGAGAGCGCGAGATCGCCCAGGCCCGCGCCGCTCGCCGCTGGATCGCGGCTGATCGGCGCGCCCGCCGCCGCGCTCGGCCCGCCCATGGAGAGGACGACGGGCAGGCGTGCCGCGACGATCAGTCGATCGAAGAGCCCGAGCGCGAAGCCCGCCTGCGCCGCGAGCTCGTGATCGACGAGCTGTACGCCCGTCGGGGACGCGGGACCTCGCAGCGGCGCCAGCGCGTAGTCGAGGTGCAAGCTCGCGGCCGCACGCAAGTGGCCCATCGTTCGCGGTCGCATCACCACGAACCCATCGAGTGGCGTCGCGGCGGCGCGGTACTGATCGAGCGCGACGCCCTGCGCTTCGACGTGCGCTGCGAGGCAGAAGCCGAGGAGTAGCGCCAGCGCGCCCCACCTCACAAGCAGCCCTCGTCGAAGCGGTCGTCGCAGTCCTCGTCGATCGTGTTGCCGCAGATCTCGGTGGCCAACGAATTCACCCTCGGGTCGCGATCGTTGCAGTCGTGCCCGCAGCCGAGCGACGAGGGCCCATCGCCGTCGTGGTCGCGGTCGATCATCGTCGGCGTGCTGCACGAGCCCGTCGCCGTGCATCCGTCGTCGGTGCAGGGGTTGTGGTCGTCGCAGAGCGTCGTGTCGGTGCAGATGCCCATCGCGCAGTCCGCGAAGCCCATGCAGCCGAGGTTGGTGGACCGACAGTCGCGAGGCGTGGCACAGAGCTGCCCCGACAAGCACGCCACGCACTCGCGCCCGCCGCAGTCCACGTCGGTCTCGGTGCCGTCGATCACACGGTCGTGGCACTGCGCGATCTCCAGCGATCGACACGTGCTGTCGCAGACGAGCGCCTCCTCGGGATCACACTCCTCGCCGTCCGTGAGATCGACGACGAAGTCGCCGCAGAAGTGCGTCGCCCCCGCGACCCTGTGGCAGCTGGCGTCGCAGACGGTGCAGCTCATCAGCCCGTACGTGCACGACTCGGTGATGGTGTTGTGGTCGTCGCACTCTTCCGTCGGCGACTGCACGCCGTCGCCACAGCCGGGGACCATGCTCATGCAGGTCCAGCGCATCGGATCGCAGGTGCCGCCTGCACAGTCGGCGCTGGTCGCGCAGCAGCCGTCGGCCGTGACCGTGACGTCCCCGAGGTTCCCGAGGCAGTTGGCCGCGAGCGCGCAGCAGCTCTCGTCTCCGACCGCACAGGCCGAGCCGCCGACCATCAAGCACTGCTGGTAGCTCGCGACGTTGCCGCTGTTGCACGGCGGAAAGCAGCTCGTCTGCCTGAAGTCCATGCACGACGTACGCGTGGTGACGACGGTCTGGTCGTCGAGACCGCCGAGGCATCGGGCAGCGAGCGCGCAGCAGCGGCGATTGCCCGCCAGACACTGGCCGCCGATTCCGCTGGCCACGCACTGCGCGAAGAACGTCTGGTCGCCGGCGTTGCAGGCCGGCAGGCACACGTCGACCTGGTGCGTCCGACACGCCATCAGAGCGAGCGTCGCGAGGGCGATGAGTCCCGACTGCCGCATGCGCGCGCGGACTATCGCGCGGCGAGCATCACGTCCGCAACGACGTTCGCTCTCGCGGCTCCGAGCGTCGCGGCTCGCCGATCAGACGAGCCACGCCGTCGCGGCCAAGAGCGCAGCGACCAACGCCATCCCGAGCAGCGCGTCGCGCCAGATGGTCGTCGCCACCCGTCGGCTCGCGGCGGCGAACGTCTCGTCGACCTTGGTCGTCGTGAGGTCTTCGTTCTCGAACATCCCGGTGGCAGCGTGCGCCACGCAGGTGTTGCGACGAACCTGAAGACCGCTCACGAAGGCGGCGCCGGCCGGCAGCCCGACGAGCAATCGCCACGGCCACGCCGCGTCGATCCACACGAGCCCGACGAGCGTCGCGATGGCGAGCACCGCTCCGATCTGAGCCACGCGCGCGCGGCGGCGCCTCCCCGCTGCGCTGAAGTTCGGTCGGCACTGTGCGCCATCGATGATCGCGTCGCTCACTCTGGCCTCGCTCGATCTCTGGACCCAGAGCGATGCCGCGGCAACCCCGCCGAATCGTGGGGCGCTGCCGAGAGCGCCGAGATCACGCGCGACTGATAGACTCGCCGCTCGTTCGGGCTCGACGGCGCGTCCGCGACGGGAAACCGATTCGTACGACGAAAGGGAACTCCTCGATGGGCGACAAATCTCCGAAGCAGCAGAACCGAAACACCCAGCAGAAGCAGACTGCGAAGACCACGAAGGACACGGCGAGGAAGGCCGCGGCGCCGCAGCAGGCCGTGAGCCCGCCCAAGGGAAAGAAGTAGCGCTTCGCGCGCGGCACGGCGGTGACGTCGTGTCGCGCGCGTTGCATCGTCGCTGGGTCACGGGGATCGACGAAACAGAAAGCGCAGCGCCTTCGGAAGCCGCCGCTTCCAGTCGCGCTCGCGATGCTTCCCGCGTCGATCGGGGCGCCACATCAGGTGCGAGGCGTCCAAGCGACGCGCGAGGAGCCCCGCGACGTGCGCGGCCGAGCGCACCATCGCATCGCTCTCGCGCAAGCCGACGTCCACGTACACGCGCATCGGTGCGTCGAGCCTCGCGCGACTCAGCTCCGACACGATCCGCTCGTGTGCGAACCACGCCGACGGTGACATCGCCATCGCGCCCGCGAAGACCCCCGGATGCCGTGCGAGCGCGGCCAGGCTCGCGAGCCCTCCGAGCGAGCTTCCTCCGATGACGCGCGCCGACGCATCGAAGGGACGTCCCACCCGCTCCTCCGCGAGGGGAAGGGCGCGATGCACCACGAGCGCGAGAAACGCGTCGAGATCTTTCCAGAGCTCGCGAATGCGGTGGATGCCACCGTGGTCGATGGCGACCAGCACCGGTCGGCGAATCGTCTTCGGCAGACGCTCGATCGCGAGATGCGCGTGCCAGCCACCGGCGAAGCTGCCCTCGTCGTCGAGCGTGTTCTGTCCGTCGAAGAGCACGAGCACGGGCGGGCTCGCTTCCACGCCGTGGGGCACGTGAATGCGAACGCGCCGTGGACGTCGCTCGAAGGGCAACGTGAGCGAATGCGAGCGAACGAGCACGCGGACGGGTCTCGAGAGCGGAGCTCAGTGCCAGGGCACGGCGCGCTGGCCCACCGTGAGCGTGATGCGCGTGAGGCTGCTCCCCGTCGCGACGTAGAGATCGTGGCAACCGAGGACGCCCGAGCCCCACTCGAGGTTCGCGGTGCCGGGGTGTCCCATCTGCAGAGTCATGTCGGGCGTGCCGCTGCTCCCGATCCGATAGACGCGCGAGCCGCCGCCCACGTAGAGCACGCCGTGCTCGTCGACGGCGATTCCGTCCGCGCTCGGAACGCTCGTCGCGACGGTCGCACGCGCGGTCTCGTGGTGCGCTGCATCGAGGGTGAGCGAGAGCACCGTTCCGTCGGTGTACGAGGTCACCAGCAAGTGCCCGTCGTCGGTGAACGCGACGCCATCGGCGCCGGAGATCGCGGAGGTCGTCACGGTGATGCTCGCGCCCGTGCTCGGATCGACCCGCAGCACCGAGTCGTTCGCGAAGTCGGAGACGTACACCGCGCCGTCGGGACCGAAGTTCACCCCGTTCGGCTGGGTCACGGCGGCGAGCGGGGCTTGCGTCGGTGTCGCCGACAGATTCGTCGCGACGCGAAGTTGTCCCGCGCTCGGATCCGCGATGAAGAGGTGGGTGTTGGCGTTGTCGAGCGCGAGCCCCCAGATCGTCGCCCCCGCGGCGATGTGGAGCCAGGACTCGTTCACTGCGCCATCGACGCCGATGCGTCCGACGCCGCCGGAGACCGCGTAGTAGATCGTCCCATCGCGCGCGATCACGAGGCCCTCGGTCCCGGTGGTCGAGGTGAGAACGGGAGCCGCCGTTCCGCAGGAGGTCGGTCCGGCGTCGTTCCCCGATCCCGCATCGAGCGCCGCTCCGGTGTCGGTCCGCATCGTTGCCGCATCGACGCTCGTTCCCGCGTCGCCTCCGGCAGCGTCGTGGGCTGGTCCCGCGGCGTCCACGTCGGAGCTCGGCCCACCACAGCCGCCCAGCCCGAGCACGAACGCCACCACCATCGAAGATTCCCAGCGCGAGCTACGACACGTCATCACGAGCCTCCCGAAAGAACGAGCAGCATACGCGCGTCATCGATTCGCGTTCGGCTTGTTCCGCTCTTCGGCGAACATTCGCGTCGCGAAGCGGCCCGCGGGCCTGTCGCGGAGCGTCCGCACCCAGCTCTGCATCTCCGGCGCGAGCTGCTCGATCGTGGGGAGCACCGCGCCGTACTGATCGGGCGGAGGCAGCACGACCGGCGCGAAGAGCGACGCGAAGGCGAGCTCGGCCGCGCTGAAGCGATCGTGATGAGCTGGTACACGCGTTCATCCTACGCCCGCCCGCCTGCGACGGGGCTCCCGATGCCGGCGCGCTGCGAGTAGCCTTGGCGCAGCGGAGCATGGCGACGCGAGCGCGGGTGGCATCGGGTGGAACGGCGATCATGCTCGTCGCGAACGATCGCGCGTCGTCGTCGGCGCTGGCTCGCGCGCTCGAAGCATGTGGTGTGAGCGCGGAGCTCGCGAGCCCGGGCGAGGTGGCGCAGAAGGCGCGCGCGTCGGCGCCTGCGATCGTGGCCGCGCTCGACGGCACCGCCGACGAAGTACGCTCGGCGCTCGCTCGCGACCCGCTGACACGCGTGATCTTCGTCGACGAGGAGGTGCGGGCGAGCGCCGATGCCCACGCGAGCGCCCTCGTCGCCCTCGCCGCGAGCGCCCCCGATCGCGTCGGCGCTGGCTCGTGGCCCGTGGGCGGTACGCTGGTCGAGTGCATCGATCGCGCGCTCGCGCCGCACGCATGCGGCCTCTTGTCCGTGCGCAGTGCGGATCGCAGCGGGGCCGTGCTGCTCGCCGGAGCGCTCGCGCTCGCGTCGATCGAGCGAATGCTCGAGCGCGTGCGCCCGCTCGCGGCGCGTGGGGATCGGGTGAGCGTGGCGTTCCACGAGTCCGCGCGCGGCTCGTTCCACGATCTGCGCTCCGTCGCGCCGCGCGTCCACGGGCGTCTCGAAGGAAGACGCGTCGTCTTGCTGAGCGAGAGCCGCGTGAGCGCGGAAGACCTCGGTCAGGCGCTCGCAGCCGATGGCGCGAACATGCTCGCCATCGACCCGGGCGGCACCGGGGTCGGTCGCGCTCGCGCGCTCGCGCCCGACGTGATCGTCGCCGACGAAGAGCTCCTGGACGATCTGCAGAGCCCGGCGACGTCGGCCTTGCGCGGTGACACGCGCCTCTCGTGGGCGGCGATCGTCGCGGTCCCGCGCGAGGTGCTCGCGCTGCAGGTCCCGGGCGCCGTCGACGTCGCGCACATCGTGAGCGGGGTTCACGCCGCGCTCGAGGCGGACGCCGAGTTGACCCGCATCGCCGCCACCGGCGAGACACGCCACGCGCGTCTCGAGGCGACGGGCCCGCTGCGCCTCTTGCGAGCGCTCGCGCGTGCGGGCGCGAACGTGCGCACGTCGATCGTCCATGCGGCAGCCACGGTGGAGGTCGAGCTCGAGGAGGGCCTGGTCGTCGGCGCGCAGGCGCGCGGCCGAGGCGGAGAGACGGCGGGCGGCCATGCGGCGCTCGCGACGCTGCTCACGTTCCCTTCGGGCCGTGTGCACATCGAGCCGGCGGGTGCGCGGCGGTTCATCGACATCATGGCTTCCCTCGACGATGCGATCGCGGTCGCGCTGCGCGAGCGTCCGCGGATTCGGGTGGCGAGCCACGCGAGCGCCCGCGACGTGGAGCCGGCGCGCGCAGACGCGAGCGAGGTGGTCCGCTTGCTCGAGGCACGTCTCGAGACGGCGCGTGCTGCACGAGGCCGCGCGCCCTTCGTCGCCGCGGCAACCGTCGCCGAGCGCGCCGTCCTTCCGACCGAGCCGCCGCCTCCCGCGATGGACGACGCGAGCGCGCCGCTCCACATCGCCGCGCTCGATCCCGACGCCACGAGGCCACCGCCTGTTCTCGAGCCACGCGCCGACGGACGAGAGCAGTCGCTCGCCGATCTCCTCGAGCCGACGACGCCCGAGGCTGCGGCTCCTCCTCCTGCGCCTCCTCCGTCTCGGAGCGAGCGACGTGGGCGCGCGCTGGCGTGGGTGGCCCTCGTCGTCGCCCTCACCTCCGTCGTCGCGCTGGCTTACCGCGCGTCGAGGCCGACGCCGATTCTCGAAGAGGTTCTCGAAGAGGACACGTTGAGCGCTGCGTTCGACGAGGCCGACACGGAGGCCGAGGCGGACGTGCCCCGCGAGGCGGCCGCGGAAGCCGAGCGCGCGATCGCGAGGCCGCCGTCTACGCTCGCGCCGAGCGCGGGCGCGACGACGTCGGCGGCGGCCCCGCTCGACGTCGCGACGATCGACGCGATGATCCTGCGCGGCAACTTCGCGCGCCATCACGGCGACCCCGATCTCGCGGCGCGCTACTACCGCGACGTGCTCGCCGCCGATCCGACGAATGCCCGCGCGCTCGTCGGTCTCGCGCGCGTCCTCGAGATGCGCGGCGACCTCGTCGAAGCGACGCGCGTCGCGCGCACGCTGCGCGACACACACGGTGATCACCCCGCGAACCACGTGCTCTTGGCCGACCTCCTGCTCGCCCAAGGCGACCGCGTCGGCGCGCGCACGATCCTCGAGGACGTGACGAGCCGCTTTCCGCGCAACGAGCCCGCGCGCGAGCGACTCCGCGCGCTCGATCGGTGACGCCACTCCGTTCGGTGCTCCGCTGCCCGGGTGAGAGCCGCCTCGGGTGAGGCGCCGCAGCACATCGCGGTTCACGGTTCTGCGTGCATTACCTGCTCCCTGCGGGGCACGTGTCTTGCGGAGCGCCCCCGCGAGTCTCGGTCGCCATGCTGGTGATCGGTCGCTCCGCTCGCGCATTCGTCCGCCGCGCGCGCTCTTTCGTACGGACGGCTCGAGGTGTTGTGATGAGGGTCCGGAATTCTCTCTCGGTAGCGGGCATGGCGAGCGCAGCGCTCGGTCTCGGCCTGACGCTCTCTTCGTGCGTCGCCGACACGGGCCACACGTCGTCGAACCTCCAGTGCACGAGTGACTTCGGCGCGACCGCCGAGGCCGTTCGCCTGGAGTCGTTCCTGCGCGCCGCCGGGGAATTCCACGGCGCCGCCCTCGACGCCGAGGCCGATCTGCGCACGTCGTGTCACGACATGGGCATCGCGCTCGGCATGAGCGATGCGGAGATCTTCGTGGGCGCGACGTCTCACGAGGGAACGGTCGGGCTTCGCGCAGCGTGCACGAACGTGAAGACGCGCATCGACGGCGAGCTCACCGCGATCCGCGCCGCAGGCGCGATCCAAGTGACGCTCGACGTCCGGCCGCCGCACTGCGACGTCTCGGTGAACGCATACGCATCGTGTGCTGCGGAGTGCGACGCGCGCGTCGATCCGGGAACGGTCGAGATCATGTGTCGCGGCGGAGAGATCCGCGGCGCGTGCGACGCGACGTGCAGCGGCGAGTGCGCGGTGAACGTGGACGTCGCGTGCTCGGGGCGCTGTGAGGGTCGCTGCGAGGGCACCTGTGCGGCGCGCGACGCGGATGGCGCCTGCAACGGGGCTTGCGCGGGCACCTGCCACGGCCAGTGCGTCGTCTCGAGCAGCGCGGCGTGCATGGCCGAGTGTCGCGGCACCTGCTCGGTCCGCTTCCGCGAGCCGCGCTGCACGGGCGACGTGCAGGCGCCCATGGTCATGGCGAGCTGCGCGGCCGACTGCGACGCGCGCGTGGCGGCGATGGCGACCTGCACGCACGGTGAAGTTCACCTCGCGGTGGTCGGTACGCTCGACACCACGCTGCGCGCGCGCGCCGATCGCTTGATCGCCGCGTTCGCGGTCGGCGCGAGCGGCATGTACGAGCTCCGTGCGCGCGCCGCGATCCTCAGCACGTCGGGCAGCGTCCTGGTCTCGACCGCGAGCAGCGTTCCCGCGGACGCGTCCGCGATCGGTGCTGTCGCCGTCGCGTGCGCGACCGCATCGGCCGCCCAGGTTGCCGACGCCGCGAGCAGCCTCTCGGTCTCCGTCGACGTGAGCGTGTCCGTGTCGGGAAGCATCTCGGGCAGCGCGCGTTGAGACGGTCGCTGGGACGGGGCGCGCCCGAGCTGGGACCGCGCCCGTTTCATCGCGCGAATGGCTGCGGCGCGCGCCGTGCGTTGGCGTCCCCAGCGATGATGCGCAAACCGTTCTCCGAGGGCGTGACGAAGGGCGGTGGCTGGGGCGCGGACGCTCGGTTCCTCGACGTGGTCGAGGCGGGCTACGTGATCGGACGCAGCGACCAAGACTGGATGCGCGGCATCATCGAGCGCATCCACCCCGTTCTCGACGAGGGACTCGGCGTTCAGGTCGGTACGTACCTCACGGACCGGGCGTTGCAGATTCGGTCCATCGTCCAGCTCGGCGAGCGCACAGCGCACGCTGACTCGCTGATCACGAAGCTCCTCGTGTGCACCGATCATCGCGCGGCCGCCGATCTGTATCGCGCGAAACCGGTCTGCACGATGTCGCAGTGTGGCGTCCACGCCCTCGCGGGCGACCCTCTCTGGCAGCAGCTCGTCGCAGAGACGGGCGTACACGATGTCCTCAAGGTCGCCATCCGCGATCCGTCCGGTCGCGGGCTCTCCATCGCTGCCAACCTCGGTCGCGCCCGTGTCGTCTCGCGTGCCGAGGGCGATCGTTTGACGCGCGTCGGTGCTCATCTCGGGGCCGCGTTCCGCGCGCGCAGCACGGATGTCCACGCGCCCGTCGACGACGCCGTGCTCCGGCCCGACGGCCGAGTCGAGCACGCGGAGCGCGAGGCCACCCACGAGACCGCACGCGTGGCGTTGCGCGATGCGGCGCGCGCCATCGATCATGCGCGTGGGCGCCGACGCGCCGATGATCCGGATGGCGCGCTCGAGACGTGGCCCGCGCTCGTCGATGGACGCTGGACGCTGCTCGAGCGCTCGGAGAGCGATGGTCGCCGCTTCTTCGTCGCACGACGCAACGAGCCGCGTGCCCCAGCGCGAGCAGACCTCACGCCGACGGAGGCGGTGTGCGCCGGCTACGCGGCGATGGGTCACGGACAGAAGCTCATCGCCTACGAGCTGGGCGTGTCGGAGCGGACGGTCGCGATGTACGTGCGCCGCGCGATGCGCAAGCTCGCGCTCCGATCACGCGCCGAGCTGACGAGCGCGATCAGCGGCTCCTCTCAGGGCAGTGCGCAAGGTGCGTAGAAGCCACTCGGCAGGCCGCTCGCATACGCGCGCGGCAGCACGCCGAAGCGATGCGCGTCGAGGAACATCCACGCGCTGTCTCGCGCCGCGGCGGGCACGGTGTGGCCCATCCCGTGGTTGCAGATGAACCCGAAGTCGCCCGCACCGCGCATCGCACCGAGGTAGGCCTCGCTCGTCGTCTGGAAGTTGAGGACGACCACGTCGGCGGCTCCGCCGTGCAGGATCATCGCGGCGAAGCGCGCGCTGCTCGCGTCGCGTGGCGGCACCGCGTGCGCGTTCACGAGCCCACCGGAGTAGGTGACGACGCTCGCCACGTAGCTCGCGCGGCGGAAGCTCATCTGCGTCGTGTGCAGCGCGCCTGCGCTGAACCCCACCACGTGGATGCGATGAACGTCGATCCCCGGCGAGGCCACGGCGCACGCGACGACCTCGTCCGCGACGAGGAGATCGTCGAGCTGCGAGCCGGCCGTGAGGAACCAGGGAAACGAGCCCGCCGCGGGATCATGGACGGGCGCGACGATGATGCCGCCTGCTCCGAGGATGGCGGCGCGCGCGGTGTCGCCCAGGGCGGCGTCGGCTTCCGTCGGCGAGCCGCCGGCGCCGTGCCAGAAGAATACGAGCGGTCCGTCCATCGTCGCCGCGGCGCTTCCGACCTCGATGCGGACCTGACGCGCTGCGATCCCCGCGGGCGACACGGTGACCATTCCGCTCGTGGTCATGTCCGGACACGCGCCCGCGGCCGCGGGGATCACCGGACTCGTCTGGATCGCGCCCGCATCGACGGGCAGCCACGCGTCGGGCGTGCGGTACGCGTCGGGCGAGACGAACGCATCGTCGATGGCGCCGGCATCCTGTGTCGGCGCGGCCGGATCCGTCGCGCATGCGGCGAGTGGGAGCAGCGCGAAGAGAAGAAGCAGCGGTCGCGGCATGGCCGCACGTATGCCGGAGAATCGTTGCGTGAGCAACCAACGCCCCGGGCTACGTCAGAAGCCGCACGTCATGTTGTCGAGGCAGTAGCTCGCGCCCTCGCACTCTTGCGTGTTCCTGCAGCTCTGTCCGACCGGCTGTGCCTGGCACACGCCGCCGACGCAGCGCTCGAACCCGCAGCAGTTCGCGTCGCTCGTGCACTGGTTGTTCGGCGCGAGACAGCACTCCCAGGCGCCGGCCGTGCTCTGGCCGCAGAGGCCCAAGCCGCAGCAGTGCGTGGCCGTGTCGCCTGGGTTGCAGGTGTCGCCGTTCATCTCGCACATCGTGATGTCTTCGCAGAATCCCTGGATGCACTCGATGTTCGCGTTGGTGGTCGCGCCGCAGCACGAGAAGCGATCGGTGCACGTGTAGCCGGTGGGGTGGCACTCGTCGCACGCCCCTGGGCTGGTCGTCGTGCCGCCCGTGCAGCTCGCGGCGTCGCTGGCGGCGTGACACTGCATGTCGCCCGGGCAGTACACACAGTCGGGAGTCGCGACGCAGTCGCCGCAGCTGAGCGCCGCGCAGCCCATGCCGGGCGGCGGAGGCGGAGGCGTGCACGCATCGTTCGCGTGCGTCTCGCCCGAGCACGAGCTCTGCGCGGTGCAGGTCCACGCGCCGTTGCTGCACGCGTACCACGCACAGCTCGAGGCACCGCAGCCCGCGTACGCGACCTGAACGCAGGTGCCCGACGCGACCGTCGTGCCGAGCGTCGCCGAGTGACACGACGCCGGGCCGGGCACGCGGATCGAGAGCTGAACCACGTCGCCGAACTGACTCGTGCCGTGGGACATCTGGTAGGTCACCACGTAGTTGCCCGGCTCGGTCGGCGCTTGGAACGTCACCTCGAAGCGCATCTGCGCGTGCGGCGCCACGTTCGACGGCACCGCGGCGCGTGCGAGGCCCATCAAGCTCGGGCCGCCGGTGTGCACGAGCGCGTAGTTGCCGGCCGTCGACCACGTGGTCGTGCCGGTGTTCTCGAGGCGCCACGCCTGCGTGATCGTCTGACCGGGCGTCACGGTGATCTGACGGGGGTACGTCGAGCTCACGTAGCGCGCGTCGTCGAGCGCGGCGCTCGGGCGACAGGCATCGCCCCAGAGATCATGCGGCTGCGTCGAGCAGTGGCCGCCGAAAGGATCGGTCGGAATGCGCGAGTAGTAGTTGCCGATGCCGGTGACGCCGTCGCGCACCTCGAAGTGCACGTGCGGCCCCGTCGAGTGGCCGGTGCTGCCGGACATGCCGAGCTCTTGGCCACAGTCCACGTGGTCGCCGACGTGGACGCGCACGGTGCCCTGCGTCATGTGCGCGTAGAGCGTGGCGCGTCCACTCGCGTGCTGGATGATCACGTGGTTGCCGAACTCGCCGCCGCACGAGGTCACGCCCTCGAAGCAGCCATCGACCGCGCGGATGACGCTGCCTGGTGCCGATGCGTGCACCGGCGTGCCGCGCGCGACCGCGAAGTCGGTGCCCTTGTGGTTGGCGCGCGAGATCGCCGCGCAGTCGTAGCGAACCAGGCCGCTTCCCTGGGTGTGCGTCACGTAGGAGCTGATCGGGTGCGTGTCGGTCGGGTACGAGAGCGCGCCCGTGCTCGCGGGCGGCGGCGGCGGTGGCATCGGAGCGTGACCGCCTGCGAACGCGGTGAGCTGCTCGCTCGTGCCGTTGAACACGTCCATGTCCACGTTGCCGGAGATGCCCGGGACGTGACCGCGATCCGAGTACTGCCAGAAGGTCCAGTCGTGCCAGTTGTCGTTGATCCGCGGGCAGTGGGACGGCGTGTAGTCGAGGAAGTACGCCGCCTCCCAGAGCGGATTGCTGGAGTACATCGGCGAGCTCGAGCCCGTGACGTACGTGCCGGTGTAGATGATCGGCGTGGTGCCCGTCGCGGCGCCGACGAGATCGATCCACTGACGAACCTCGGCGACGACCTGCGAGGCCGTGCGGCCTTGGATCGACTCGCCCTCGACGTCGATCACCGGCGCCAGCTCGCCACCGTCGGCGCGCAGAGCGTTGATCATGATGTTCGCTTGCGCGGTCACGTCCTGGCCGGCGCGGAAGAACTGGTACGCGCCGCGGAGCACGCCGGCCGCGTGCGCGCCCGACCAGTTCTGCGTGAAGCGACTGTCGATCGAGTGGGTGCCGTCCGAGACGCGGATGAACGCGAACTCCACGCCGCTCGAGGCGACCTGGTGCCAGTCGATCGAGGACTGCCACGCCGACACGTCGATGCCGCGCGTGGTGGTGCCCCCGGAGCAGGCGGAGTGGAGGTCGGCCTCGGTGCCGGCGACGACGCCAGGCTCTTGGGCTTGGCAGGCGAGGGCGGCGAAGGCCGTGAGCGCGAGCGCGGCGCGAGCGAAGCGTACGCGGCTCATGGCGTTGCTCCCGGCGCCAGATACCGGATCGCGGTGCACGTGTCGGCGCCCGTCCGCGCGAGCACCGAGCCCGAGGGGCCGCGCTGCGGATAGGCGCCGGGCCCGAGGTCCTCGACGTTGCCCGTGCGCGGATCGAGCGCGAAGATCTCGCTGACGAGCGTGCCCGTCTCGGACGTGACCGGCGCGGCGTAGACCAGGCGCGTGGTGTCGGACTCACCGACGAAGACGTGTTGTCTTCCGAACGGCGGCACGTTGGTCTGTGGAACCTGCGGCGTGGTGTTGGTGAGCTGAATGAACGCGCCGCTCGTGTCGGGTGGCGTGCACGGGTTCGCCGGATCGGTCGGGTCGCCGACGCGCCCTCCGTTGCAGGGGTCGGGGGTCGGGTCTGCCGCGGCGAGCATCGCGGTCGCGCGCCAGATCGCGGCGATGCCACCGGCGCT
>JAYVCF010000410.1:0-5884 GCA_043750095.1 Deltaproteobacteria bacterium | reverse complement strand
CGCAAGTGCCACATGCGGTCGCGCTGCCGGCGTAGAGCTGACAGCCCGAGCAATGACGCGACGCATCCGGGCCGTGCTCGAGGTAGTGCACCGCGCTTCGCGTGATCAGCTGTGCCGACGTGAGAGCGCCGCCGGAGCAGCTGAGCGCTCCGCCGCCACACGAGCCGAGCGCGGAGCCCATGAGGGGCGCGGCAGCGATCACGACGAGCGTGCGCCGCAGCATCTCTCTACGTCCCAGGGTCTTGTCGTCACTCATGGTCCTCGATCTCCTCGATCCGGTCCGTTCCGGTCGCCACGTTCCTGCGCACCCAGCGCGGGCGCTGCATGATCCAGATCAGGTGCTGCCGGAACGGCGCGGGCCCGCGCGGGCCGGTCGGTGAGCGAGAGCCGTCGAGGCCCGCCCACGCATTGCCGTGAGGGAAGTGCTCGCTAGCGCCGTCGTTGGCGAGGCGCGCTCTCGCTCTCGCTCTCGCTCTCGCTCTCGCTCTCACGCTCGCTCTCGCTCTCGCTCTCGCTCTCGCTCTCGCTCTCGCTCTCGACCTCCACGCGCGTCTTCGGCACCGCCGGCACGAGCTCGTGAAACACGAAGTGCAGCGCGCCCACCGTCTCGTCGACCTCGGCGGTGATCTTCGCGCCGTCCGACATGCGTGTGAGCGCCGCGTCGGCCGTGCTCAGCGGAACGTGAAGCGCGGTGGCAACATCGCTGGCCGTCAGGTCGCCCTTGCGCTTCGCCGCGAGCGCCAGGATGCGCCGCTCGATCGCACGATTCGTCGCGGCCTCCGCGTCTCTCGCTCCCCTGCGTCCAGCGCCGACGAGCGCCGCGCCGCCACCGAGGCCCGCGATCGCTGCGGCCACGGCCACGATGAGGCCGATGCCCGAAGTGCCGAGCAGCGCGAGCGATGCACCCGCTGCGAAGAGGCCCACCCACATCGTCGCCGCGCCGAACGCACCGAGCGCTCCGGTGCGCGGGGTACCGATCGGCGGCAGTGGCACGAGCGACATCCGGCTGTCCGGCTCACCCAACACCGTCGTCTGCGGCAGCCGGTCTCGTGGCTTACCGCATGCGAGGCAGGCGAACGCGGCGCCCACCGGTCGCACGGCGGCGATCGCGTTGCAGTGTGGGCAGCGATTGTCCTCGCCAAACACGCGGCCACACCCCGGACAGCGCACGGCGCCCTCCGGAATCTCCGTGCTGCACGTCGGGCACTTCTCCGGGATGCCGTCCATGATCATCTCGCTCGACGCCTTCGGGTCGGCGCTAGCGGACGACGACGCTCGTCGCTTCGATCGAGAGCTCGTCGGCGGTCGCCAGCGCGCCTTCACTCGCGAGATGTGCGCGCGCCTCGGGCGAGAGCGGCGTCACCGTCACGCGTCCCTCGATGGACGCTTGGTGGCCGACGACATCGCGCGGCAAGAAGAACGCGTGGCCCGCCATCGGAACGCGGACCGGCTCGGTGCCCTCGGCGCGCAGCTCCATCCAGCAACCCATCCGCTGACAGACGCGCTCGATCTGGCCTTCGGTTCGGACGGTCTGACCCTCGAAGGTCGCGGGCGCGGCGGCGATGTCGGCGAGCGAGGTCTCCGCGCGATCGCTCAACGCGCCGCCGAACTGACGTGATCCGTCGGCCAGCACCGCGGAAGGTTGTGGGCCGCTCGGTACCGGTGCCGCTGCCGCTTCCTCGTGTGCTTCCGCGCGAAGCGTCGGCTCATCTCCGCACCCGACGAACGCCAGCGCACAGAGGCAAAGAAGACTACGCATCGAAGACTCCGAGCAGCTTGTTCATCGAGATCTCGTCGGCGGGCGTGAACGGATACGCGTCGAACTCCGCCGACGTGACCCAGCGAAACGAGTGCACCGCGATGCACTCGGGCTCGCCGTGGACGATGCGACACGCGTACACGTTGAGATCGACCGTGTAGTGCTCGTAGGCGTGCGGCTCGGCCGAGACGAGCTCGCCCACGTCCACCTTCACGCCGAGACGCTCGGTGAGCTCGCGCGCGAGGGCGCGTGCGTCCGTCTCGCCGGCCTCGACCTTGCCGCCGGGGAACTCCCAGAGGAGAGGCAGCACGGCGTTGGGGCGGCGCTGCGTGATCAGATATCGCCCGCCCTGCTCGATGATCGCGGCGACCACCCGAATCGTGCGCTGCGCTGGGTTTCGATCCGTGGGGGACACTGGCTCCTCGGCCTGGCCGCTGGACGTTCTGCGGTCCGGCGCTGCTCTCGTGCAGAGGGCGCGGTATACCATTTTCTCGCTCAGCCCGTCTGGCGACCCCGCGGCTCATGTCCCTTCGCATCGCGTACTTCGGCCTGCCGCTCGGCGCGGTCCTCTTGCTCGGCTCGGGCTTCGACCTGGTGTCGATCGCGCTCGGTCATCCCGATGCGATCGGCGCGAGGCGCGTGCGACGGCGCTCGCGAGGTCTCGTGCTCGGGCGGCCACGTCTCGAGGAGCCCAGCGTGCTGCGCGCGATCGCGTCCACGCAGCCTGACGTCATCCTCTCGTGGTTCTGGCCGAAGCGAATCCCCAGGGCGGTGCTCGCGCTGGCAGCGCGCGGGGCGTTCGGTGTGCATCCCTCGCTGCTCCCGAGACACCGCGGAGGTGACCCGTACTTTCACGCCATCCTGGCGGGCGATTCCGAGACGGGCGTGACGCTCCATCGGCTCGAGGCCGCGTACGACACCGGCGCGATCATCGACGCGACCTCGGTCGCGATCCGAAGCAGCGACGACGCGTGGCGGCTCGCGCGACGGATGGATCGCCCCTCGCTCCGTCTGCTGCTTCGCTGCGCCGAGCGGCTTCGTGATGGCGAGCGCCTCGAAGGACGTCCGCAAGACGACGCGAGCGCGACCCTGGCCGAGCCGCCGAGCGAAGACGATCTCGCCTTCGACTGGGATCGCGACGCGCCTTACCTGGAACGTCTCACGCGCGCGGCCGGCCCCACGCCCGGCGCGATCGCACAGCTGGGCGACACCCTGGTCGCCGTTCTTGCTGCGCGCGTGATCACCGACGCCCCGCGGGTGCTCGCGCCGGGCGAGGCGTACTTCATCGAGGGCCGTGTGTACGTACGCACCGGCGACGGCGGCGCGCTGGCGATCGATCACGTGCGCATCGAAGAGACGGAAGACGAAGCGGGCGTCTTTCGTGCGGGGCAAGAGCTCCGCGGCGAAGAGATCGCCCGCCTCGTTCCCAGGATCTGAGCCTCGTTCCCAGGATCTGAAAAGGTCAGGCCGTCTCGAAGAGCCCGATCGCCGAGCCCTGATCGTCGAGGACGACGGCGATGCGGCCGATGCTCGGGATGGCCATCGCCGGCATCATCACCTTGCCGCCGAGCTTGGCTGCCGTCTCGCACGCCGGCTCGATCTTCGCGACCACGACGAACGTGAGCCAGTTCGGCGGAACCGGGCCCTTCGCCGTCTGGATGTCGGCGATCTGGTTCTCCATGCCCTCGCCCACGCCGAACGTCGGCATGCCCGCGCCGCTCGACGTCTTCCAGCCCGCCACCGACGTCCAGAACGTCTTGCTGCGATCCATGTCGCTCGTGGTGAGCGTCTCCCAGCAGAACTCGCCCGCCACCGGGCGCGTCATCGGCATCTCGTCGCCCATCGGCGCGATCACCGCGAGCGAGGCGCCGTCGAACGACATGACGCCCGCCATGCGCCCCGTGTTCGGAACGTCCATCGGACCCCAGTGCGACTTGCCACCGAGCTTGGTCGCCAGCGCGATCGACGCATCGACGTCGGCCACGTTCACGTAGCTGGCCCAGTGCGTGGGCACCTGCGCCTTGTCGGGCGGCAGCTGCATCACGCCGCCGATGCGCTTCTCGCCTGCCTTGATGATCGTGTAGGTGCCCATCGGGCCCATGTCCTTGTCTTCGTACGTCCAGCCGAAGAGCCCGGCGTAGAACGCCTTCGTCTTGCCCGCGTTCTGCGACATCGACTCACGCCATATGAAACGACCGAGATACTTGGAATCACTCATCGCTGCGTCCTCCCAGAAAGAAGAGGACCGAATACCGCGGATCGCGATGCGCGGACCGGGATCGGTGTGAGAGATCGCCGAGGGACAGAACGTCGCGCCTCGCCGTACGTCAGGTAGGGCATGCGCGTCGCAGTTTGTCTCGCGTTCGTGACGCTCCTGACCACGGCGAGCGCGCTGGCCGATGACCGCGTAGTCGTCGTGGCGCGCGGCGAGACGGGACTGACCACCGGAGCGATCCAGCAGCGACTCGGAATTCCGGTCGAGCTGAGCATCGCGCTGATCGACGACGATGGAGTGCATGCCGAGGGGCCCGTGCGAATCGACGGTCACGTCCGTCGGGTGACGCCGCTGCCCGAGGGGACCCGCGTTCGTTGGCTGCGCGTGGAGCCGCGTCTTCTCCACACGAGCACGCCCTCGCCCAACCCGGGGATCCTCTCGTTCAGCAACGCGGTGCTCACGGGGCCGCGTCACGGCGACTGGCTCGGCCTCGACACGCTCGAGTACGACACGCTGCCGCTGACGCCGAGCGCGTCGCTCGTGATCGAAGGAGCGCACCTGATGGCATCGGCGGCGCATCCGACGTCCCGCGAGCACGATCTCCATGGGGGCGCGGGATCGATCTGGCTCGCCGCGATCGTGACGCTGCCCGATGGCCGCGTCCTCGCCACGCCCGATGGAGCGAGCGTCGCTCGATACGGCCTCGAACGCAGCGTGATGCGCGTCTCGTTCCGCACCGGCGACGACTATCTCGGCTGGCTCTCGACCTACTTCAACGTGCCCAACCTCTTCGGCTCGAGCGGCGCGCACGGTGATCACCAGACCGATCGCTACGTCGGTGCCGACTGCGCAGACGTGCTCGTGGGCGGGCGGCGCGCGATGGGTGAGCGCTTCGCGTATGCCTCGGTCGCGGGCATCGGGACGTATGCGACGCCGGTGACGGAAGCGTTCGAGCAAGAGGCTGACGGAGTCGAGACGCTCGCGCTCCGCTGGGGCACCGACATCCAACCCGGCGACCTCGTCACGATCGGCTACGAGAACCCCGGCGACGACGCAGAGCTGCCGCGCACGTGGGACCACATCGGAACGCTGGTGCGCGACGACGGCGACGGCGTGCTGAGCGCGCGCGACGTGATGAGGCACATGGGCTTCATGGGCCTGAGCGATGAGCCGCTCTCGGTGCACGGGCACGTGCGGCTGAGGATCTACCGGTGGAGAGCGGCGCCAGGACGACGATAGTCGAGCTCGCTCTCGCACTCGCACTCGCTCTCGCTCTCGCTCTCGCTCTCGCTCTCGCTCTCGCTCTCGCACTCGCTCTCGCTCTCGCACTCGTTGCCGAAAACGAACTCGAGATCGAACTCGAGATCGAATCCGAGATCGAATCCGCTACATCGACGTGGACGCGAAGCAGGTCGATGCGCTCGACCGGATCGCGCGAACGCTCAACCGGCTCCGGTGAACCACCGAGGCCCGCGGTTCGCGCCGCGGGCCTCGCCGACCTCTCAGCGCGTCAGCTTCACCAGCACGCCGATCACGTGGTCGAGCTGGTCATCGACGCCTCGCGGCCTCGACGCGAGCCGCTTCGCGTCCGCCAGGTCGAGACAGCCCACGGTCTCGCGCGCCTCGCCCAGTGCGATCGTGTACTTGTGTCGCCGCATCGCGCCTCGATGCGCGTCGCCTTCCCGAAGGTTGAGCACGACCGAGGTCGAGCACCGATCGAGCTGATCCGCCAAGTTGCGATTCCGCCGCGCGATCTCCTCGATCGTGGGCTGGAGCGTCCGAACGATGCACAGAGCGACTGGATAGATGTTGAGCACGGGCCTTCTCCTTCTTGCTGGTGCCACGACCTGCTCGGGCACTCCCCACCCCACCCGCCGCGCCCGCGGTCGCGCTCAAGCCTCGCTCGTTCC
>JAYVCF010000409.1:0-8678 GCA_043750095.1 Deltaproteobacteria bacterium | reverse complement strand
CGCCGTGGCCCTCGGGCGGCGACACGTGCTGCACGATCGTCTGCTGGCAGCCGTCGGTCACGTACGCGGTGTCGTACACCAGGTCGACGGACGCACCATCCTGCGCGATGCGAAGCGTGGACGAGTACCCGTGCGACTCGAGGTCGAGCGGGCCCTCGGTGCAGAACGCCGACACCCAGCGCCACTGCGAGCCGTCGAGGTCGGAGGGAATCTCGGCCGTGCGCGACGTGTCCTCGCCCCCGCTACCATCGCCGCTCTCGTCGATGCCGTGCGAGCTCCCCCCACCGCCGCAGGCGACGGTCAGCACGGACGCGCAGAAGAGCAGCTCTCGAGCCTTCATGGCCGAACAGAAGCCCGGCCGGCGCCAATGGTCAAGCCCCCAAAGAAAAACGGCGACCCGTGGGCCGCCGTTTCTCTCGTTCTGGCTAGGAGCTCACTGGCAGGCGGCGTTCACGCAGTTCTGCGTGCCCGAACAATCCGCCGAGGTGCGGCAGCTGGCGGTGGTGCTCATCGACGCGTTGCAGAGGTACTCGCTGCTCGCCGTGTCGAGCCGACAGAAGGGCAGCGTCGAGTCGATGGTGCCGCACTGCGCGTCACCCGCCGTGGACGACGTCATGCCGGCGGGGCAAGGCGTGCGGCACACGTGCGCGAGGCAGTGGCGACCGGACGCACAGTCCGAGTTGGTGTTGCACGCGACCGCCGGCTGCCAGCTCGGGTGGCAGAACATGTCGCCCGCGCAGTAGCTGCTCTCGCGGCTCGCGCTCGGGCACGTCGTACCGGCGGTGTGGCAGTCCTCGAGACAGCGGCCGCCGACACAGTGCTGGCCGCTCGCGCACATCGCGGTCGTGGTGCACTCACCCGGGGCCGACTGACAGAAGCGGCTCGTGCTGCAGATGTCGCCCGCGACGCAGTCGTTGCTCGTCATGCAGACCGCGGTGCACTCCGCGTTCACACACGCCGTGCCCGCGGGGCAGTCGTATTGGAACTGGCAGGTCGCAGGCAGATGCGTGCAGCTGCCTTCGACGCAGAGGTCACCGCCCGTGCAGTCGGTCGCCGTGCGGCAGTCGCCCGTACCGTGCGGAACGCAGGTGCCGCGGTAGTCGCACCACTGGCCGGCCATGTGACAGTCGGCGTCGGCCGAGCAGGTCGTCGAGGCCACGCACGCACGGACGTCGCACATGAAGCTCACGTCGCAGTCGCCGTGCGTCTCGCACACGCGCTGGCCAGGCACGCACGCGCTCGTGTGCTCGTCGCAGTGGTGCATCGAGTCGCACATCGCGTCGGTGGTGCACGTCGGGCCGACGGTCGGCTGACAGGAGCCACCGACGCACGTCTGCCCTGTCGGGCAGTCGGAGTTGGTGGTGCACGCCAACGCGCGACCGTTGTCCATGTACAGGGGGCAACCAGGCAACAAGAGCGCAGCGGCAAGCGGCAGGGCGATCCACAGGACCTGCACCTTCGAGCCACTCTGCTGCACGGATTCGAGGATATTCATGGCGCGCCTCCTTCGGCGTTCGGAAGACATCTCAAGCTACGATCGTGCCAGCCTGAACCCTCCCCATGCGCGGTCTTTTTCGGGCCTCGGGCGGGGTGAGTGAACCAGGGTTCACTGCGGGCGTCGAGGGATCGAAGTCGAGTCTTCACGGGGCGTCCAGTTCTTCGCGGGGCATGACCTCGACTCCCCGGTCCTGCGGCGACTGCGTCCCGCCGGCAACGTCAGGGGGTGGGGCGACCGCGGCAGGAGGCCCCGGAGGGGCGATTAGGGGCAGCGGATCGACCGCGTGACCGTCCACGTGGAGCTCGAAGTGAAGGTGCGCGCCGTGCGCGAGGCCCGTGTCACCGACGGCCGCGATCACCTCGCCGCGCGCAACCCGCTGGCCGGCGACCACGAACGTCGCAGTGCAGTGACCATAGAGTGTCACGCTCGCGTCCGCGTGCACCACGAGCACCGCGTTGCCGTACCCGGTCATCCCGTTGTCGGAGTACACGACGAGCCCGTCGTTCGCCGCGAGGATCGGGGTGCCGCGGGCCGCGCCGATGTCGATCCCCTCGTGCGGATGCCGCCGGCGCGTTCGACGCAGCCGACCGCCCGGCCCGACGGCGATGCCCGCGTGGATCCCGAAGCCACGCCAGACGCGACCTCCGTCCACGGGCCAGGCGAGATCGGAGGCGGGTGCGCTCGCGACCTCGGCGACCCAGGACGCACGCGGTCGCTCCACCAAGACGCGGCGCGCGGCGCCCGACGTGATGCCGAGCGCCGCAGCGCGTGCGGCCTCCGCCGTGGACGGTGCGGGAACGCGGCGTGGTCCCTCGCACATGCGGCGCCCGTGATAGCGATGGCACTCGCGTCCGTGGCTCGGACCCCAGGTGATCGCTCCGCTGACGCCTGCAGGAATCGCGACCCCATCCACCATCGTGCCGGCCTGCTGCGCGGCGGCGATCGAGGCGAGCCCCACGACGCCGATCACGACGAACGAACGCATCGCTATGCGGCGCGCACGCGGATCGTCTGGCCCACCTGATCGAGCATGCGGCGCAGCTCGTCGTAGTCCGGGTGCTTCATGCGAAGCCACGCGTTGGCCATGTACCCGGCCTCGACCGGCTGCGTCGGCGTGCCCTGCGAGGGAAAGTGCGCGTCGATGATCCACTGCCCGTACGCGCGCTCGATCGCCTGGATGCCGTCGTACCCCGCGATGCGCCCGTCGCGATCGGGGCGGAGCGCGATGATGCCCGCGGCGAAGCGGCGCGAGGGCGGCTGGCTCGGATGACCGTGCACGATGGCCATCGCCCACTCGCGATAGATGTCGATCTCGTTGCCCGCCGCATACAGATCCCAGGCGCGCACGCCCGGCGGTCGGCAGCCGATCTCGCTGAACTTGAGGCCCTTCGGGCCGAAGAACCACTCCATGTGCGTCGCGCTCGTGCCCACGCCGAGCTCGGAGATGACTGTGCGACCCATCGCCTTGATCTCGTCGTAGCTGGGCGCCACGTCGATGCGGTTGGTGGCGATGAACTGCGGGCTGATCCAGCGCGTGCGCATCGCCTCGAGCACGTTCGGGAAGTAGTGACACACGAACTCGTGCACCACGCGGCCGCCGATGGTGATGGTGTCGTAGAAGCCCTCGTGGCCCTCGATGAACTCTTCGACGGCGATGCTGCGCCCGCCGCCGCGACCGACACCCATGGTGGCGAGGCCCTCTTCGAGCTCCGCGTCGCTGCTCACCTTCATCGTGCCCGAGGCGCCCGCGCCGTCGCGCGGCTTGAGGATCAGCGGATAGCCCACGGCGTTGGCGAACGCGCGGATCTCGTTCGCGTCGCCTGAGCCGAGCGACGCGGCCGTCGGAACGCCGCCCGCACGCAGCACCTCTTTCATGGAGGGCTTGTCGCGACAGAGCCAAGTCGTCTTCACGCTGGTGCCCGGGATACCGAGCGTCTCCCGCACCTTGGCGGCCGTCATCACGTGCGCCTCGACCACCGCCTCGAGCCGATTGACCTTCACGCGGCCTTGGAGCCAACGAACGGTCTTCTCGATCTCGGCCTCGCTCGTGACGTTCTTCACCTCTTCGTAGTGAGTGAGCCACTCGCGCATCTCCGGATCGAGCGAGCTCTTGGGGCGCTCGCCGATCCCGGTGACGCGCGCACCGACGGCGTGCAGCGCGCGCACGAACTCGCGCTGGTTCGCAGGGAAACAAGGCTCGATGAAGACGACGTCGACGGGCATGAGCCGCGAGCCTATCACCGCCGCGGACGGCGACGCATCACCAGGCCGAGCGCCAGGAGCGCCAGCGCAGTGCCGGCCCACGGACGCGTTCTCGTCCCCGCCGCGGCACAGCGACAGCCACCGCCGCCGCTGAAGCCGGCGCGGATCCCGCCGTCCATGGTGATCGACGCATCACCCGACGTGTTGCCCGCGTCCGCGACGCTCGCTGCATCGACGGCCGCGCTGCCCGAGTCGGGCGTGGTGGCGGCATCCGTCGCGATGGCCGCGTCCGATCCACCGTCGACGCCCGCGTCGGACGGCGGCGTGTACGTGGGCGTGCAGCCCGCGCCGACGACGTCGCGACACGCGGACGTCTCACCGCCGCTCATGCAGATCGCCGTGTCGCAGGCGTTCGGTGCGCCGTCGCCGTCGCAGTCACCGGCGAAGTAGTTGCTGGTGAACCCGCCACCCGGACTCACGAAGCACGCATCGAGCGGTACCGCCCCCAGACAGCTGCTATCGAAGAAGCTGGAATAGATGCAGATGCCGTCGCGCCCCGCGACGGGAGCGAGCGACGCGGGGAGCGGGCTGCACACGCCGGTCGCTCCGTCGAGCATCGGGCACTGCTCGGGCGGCGAGCCGCCTCCGGGCCGCGAGCCCAACGTGCAGAGGAACAGAGAGCCGCAGTCCGGACGACAGCGCGGACCGTCGCTCCATCCGTCCTCGCACGAGCCGATGGGACACGGAAGGATCGACGCCGAGGCCGGATTGCACGGGCGCGCATCGCCGCAGACCAGCCCGGTCGCGCCGGGCGCGCATGCGAGCGCGGGCAGCGGTGCACAGAACGGCGACTCGAAGGGAGCGGTCGGCGGTACGCACGAGGTTCCGACCGTCGCTGGCGCGCAGGGGTCCGTGTCGTGTCCGTTCGGGCAGCCGTCGCCGTCGCAGTCGCCTCGAAAGTAGTCGGTGGTGAACTGCGTGAGCGAGCCTGCCATGCGATGGCACTGCGTGATCAGCGCCTCGGCGATGTGGTTGCCCGGCGGCGTGCAGTAGGTGATCTGCGCCGAAGGCGGTGCGCTCGTCGAGCTGGTCGACCACGTACACACCGAGGGTGCGCCGAGAGGCGGGCCGACGGGCGAGCAGGTGGGCACGATGCTGTTGATGGTCGGGCACTGAGAGTTGCTGGTGCACGAGAACAACGTCGTGCAGTCGTGCATGCACTCGCGCGACGTCGACCCATTCGCCGTCAGGTTCTGGCAGGTCTCGTCGCCCGTGCCCGCGCCCGCGATACAGTCCGCGCGCGCCGCACACGTCATGGGCATGCGGCAGGTGCGCATTCCGGCGGCGTCGAGATCGCATTCGCCGCGATCGGCATGGGCGAGCGGCACCCCGAAGAGCCACGGGAGCCAGACGAGCGACAGGACACGCCACGCGGCGCGACCTCGAGCAGCATCGGTCATAAGCAAAGTGCCTCCCGCGACGGCCCGAGGACGCGCCGTCGCCATTTCCATGGTTCACGACATCGGCGCCAGGATCAACCGAGGGACGACGAACGCGGATTTGCTTGTGTCGCTGAGGGGCCGCGCGGCGTTACGATAGCTTCGCGAATGTCCGGCGAGCACGAGTACGAGCTGCTCGAGCGAATCGGCGTCGGCGGAATGGCCGAGGTCTATCGCGCCAACTCGCTCGGTGCCGAGGGGTTCGAGCGACCGATCGCCATCAAGCGCATCTTGCCGAACCTCGCCGAGGACGAGGACTTCGTGAAGATGTTCATCGACGAGGCCAAGATCGCGGTGCAGCTCTCGCACCCGAACATCGTCGGCATCTTCGACCTCGGCCGCTTCGGCGACGACTACTTCATCGCGATGGAGCTCGTGAACGGCCGCGACCTGCGCCAGATCCAGGATCGCGAGGCACAGCTCGGACGCCGGATGCCGCTCGAGATCGCGCTGCACTCGGCCATGAAGGTGTGCGAGGCGCTCCATCACGCACACTACAAGGGTGGCGGCGGCGTGATCGACGAGCCGGTCTTCATCATCCACCGCGACGTGTCGCCGCAGAACGTGCTCGTCTCGTACGACGGCCAGGTGAAGGTCACCGACTTCGGGCTCGCGAAGGCCGCGGGCCGCGCGGTGCAGACGCAGGCCGGCATCATCAAGGGCAAGCTCGCGTACATGTCGCCCGAGCAGCTGAGCACGGTGCCGATCGATCAGCGCAGTGACGTGTTCGCCGCAGGCACGCTGCTCTGGGAGATGCTCACCGGCGAGCGCTTGTTCCTCGGCAAGAACGATCGCGAGACGATCCAGAACGTGTTCCAGGCGAACGTGCAGTCGCCGCGCACGCTCGACCCCGCGATCCCCGTCGAGCTCGATCGCGTGGTGATGAAGGCGCTCGCCAAGGATCGCGACCACCGGTACCGGACCGCGCAGGAGATGCACGACGATCTCGAAGAGACGGGGTACGCGGTCAACGCGATGATCGGCGCGCCGAGCGTGTCGGCGTACATGCGTGCGCTCTTTCCCGAGGCCGAGGTGTCGGGATCGGCGCGGCGGCGTGATCCGCGCGCGGCCACGGCCGAGATTCGCTTGTCCGACGTCGGGGGCTCGAAGAACGACGCGCGCCGCGATCAGGCCAGCTCGGGCGCCGCTGCTCGACAGCCCGCGCCTGCCGCGTTCGGCTCGACCCACGACTCGACCCACGACTCGGAGGAGCTCGAGGCCGAAGAGATCGAGGACGACGAGGTCGCCGAGGAGCTGGACGACGACGAGATCCAGCCCGAGCCGGAGTCCATGGTGCCGCCGCCGCCCTCGTACGACGAGCCCGACGACGATGTGGAGGAGAGCCGCAAGACGATCCCACCGATCGGGTTGCTCGACCTGTTCACGCCCGGCCCCGATCCGACGCTTCCATCGTCGGCGAGCATGAGTCAGCACACCGTCCCGCACGCCCAGCGCCCCGCGGAGCCTGCGAGCCAGATGCGCTCCGCACCCGGAACGCCGGCGATCGCTGCGCCGGCCGCCTCCCATGGAAGTGGAGCGCGCGCCGTGATGCGCAACCTGCAGGCGCCGCAGCCGATCATCGGGAACCAAGCCCCCTCGCGTGCGGAGGACGCCTACGGCACGTTCGGCGACGAAGACCAGTACGAGGACCGCACGATGTTCGGCGGGCCCGGCTTCGCGGACGCGCCTCAGGACATGACGCGCTCGACGCTCGAGTACACCGGCGATCTGAACGCGCTCGCCGCGCAGATGCTCGAGCCGCTCTCGCCCGACACCACCGACGGACATCGCCTCGCTCCCGAAGAGCTGATGACGACGAGCATGCACGCGCCGAGCGGCGAGCTGCTCGCGAGGGCCAGGCGCGAGCGCGACGCACCTGCTCCGCGTCCGATGCCCGACGCGCCGGAGGAGGCGCCGACGCGTGACACGATTCCTCCTGCCGACGAGTACGACGACCGCACGATGGTGGGATCCCTCGATCGCCCCGCGCCCGCTCCGGTCGCGCCGGAGGAGTGGGAGGACGAGACGACGCCCGTGGGCGGGGAGAGGCCGAAGACCGGGCGGGGTTAGCGCTCTCGACAGGAGTGCCCGGCTCGCCGGGCCGACACGATTGTGTCGCGTCTGCGAAGCGGACGACTCCGGTCGAGATCAGCGCGCGGCCAGCTGATCGCGGAGCGCGTCCAGGATCACCGGGCTCCACCAGCGCCATCCGTGCTCGCCCTCGAACTCCACGTGCTCGTGCGGCACGCTGCGATCTTCGAGGTGCGCATGCAGCGCCGCCGATCCGATGCGAACCATGTCGCGATCGTGCGTCCCCCAGGCGATCGTCAGGCGCGCTCCGTGAAGCGACGCTTCGTCGCTCCAGACGACGAAAGGATCGTCCGCCTCGATGCGCGCGCGCGGGCGCGGCGGGCCGAACACGTGCTGCGTGCGCACGAGGATGTTGTTCAGCGGATCGTTGATGAACGCGATGCGACGATCGGTGTCGAGCGCGGGCCCGCTGATGGCCGTGATCGAAGCGAACGTGCCCGGGCGATGGATGGCGATCCGCAGCGCACCCTCGGCGCCCATCGAGACGCCCATCAAGTGGCACGCGCCTGGGCACTCAGCGGTGTGCAGCTGATGCGCGACGCGCGGCACGAGCTCGTCCATCACCCAGTCTTCGTAGCGACGCGATCCGTCGTACCAGTTCGCCCAGAAGCCGAGGTCGCCCTCGGGGACCACGATCACCGCGCGGGGGATGTCACCACGGGCCATCGCGTTCCCGATGTCCGCGCCCAGCCCCACGCGATCGAGGCAGTCGGGACCGTCACCGCCACCGTGGAGGAACACGACGAGGGGCAAGCGCTCGTCGAGCGTGATGTCGCTCGGCGCATACACCGCGTACTCCATCCACACGCCGCGCATCGCGTGGCTGGGAACCGTCGCGTAGGTCATCGCGCGCGGAAACGTGTCGCAGCCGAGGAGCGCGAGCGCGGTGAGCGCGAGAAAGATCCGGCGTTCGTCTGACGACACGCGGCGATTGTACCCGCGCCTCAGCCGTCGCGGTTGATCTTCACCACCAGCTCGCTGAGCACGTCGGCGACGTTGTGGTTGTCGATCTGGCAGGTGCCCGCAGCCTCGTGGCCGCCGCCCTTGTACTCGAGCATGAGCAAGCCGATGTTGGTCTTGCTGCTGCGGTCGACGATCGACTTGCCCGCCGCGAGCACCGTGTTCTGCTTCTTCAGCCCCCAGAGGACGTGGATCGAGATGTTCGTCTTCGGGTAGAGCGCGTAGATCATGAACCGGTTCGTCGGCCAGATCGTCTCCTCGCCGCGGAGGTCGAGGATCACGAGGTTGCGCTGCACGTTGGCGCAGCGCCTGATCTGTTCGATCGCCTTCGCCTCGTGCTCTCGGTAGAGTTCGATGCGCTCCAACACGTCGGGCATCTCGAGGATCTCACCGATGCCCTTCTCGAGACAGGCGTCGATGAGGTCCAT
>JAYVCF010000408.1:0-6596 GCA_043750095.1 Deltaproteobacteria bacterium | reverse complement strand
CACTCCTGCGTCAGCGCCGACGCATCCGAGGTGGCGAAGAAGACGACTTCGTGGTGCGCGACATGCGCGAGATCGGCCAGGTCGTGCAGACGGTCACGGGCGTGCTCACCGCGCTGCTCGGATCGATCGCGGCGGTGAGCCTGCTCGTCGGTGGCATCGGGATCATGAACATCATGCTCGTCGCCGTGACCGAGCGGACGCGCGAGATCGGCATCCGCATGGCCATCGGCGCGCGCGCGAACGACGTGATGCTGCAGTTCTTGATCGAGGCGATCACGCTCTCGCTCCTCGGTGGCGTCACGGGGATCGCGCTCGGGCTCGGAGGAAGCCTCGCGGCCACCCGCTACCTCGGGATCCCCTTCGTGCCCGGTGCAGACGTGATCGTGGGCGCGTTCGTGTTCTCGGGGATCGTCGGCGTCTTCTTCGGCTTCTATCCGGCGCGGCGCGCTGCGCAGCTCAACCCGATCGAGGCGCTTCGGTATGAGTAAGTGGGCTGCGCTGGCGTGGGTCGTGGTCTTTTCGGTTCCCTCGATGGCATCGGCGCAGATGAGCTCGACGGATGCGATCGAGGGCGCGCTCGCCGCGTACCCCGGCTATCAGGCCGCGGCGATCCAGGTGCGTCGCAGCCGCGATCGCGTGCGCGCGGAAGAAGCGCACTACCAGCTGGTGCTGCATCTCGAGGGAAACGGCACCCTGGGATCGCAGCCCTCGTTGAGCGGCCGCTTCGATCTCGCCACCATGATGACCACTCCGGTCGTCGTGATCCCGTACTCCGAGCGGATCAACTTGATCGCCGAGCTGCAGCGGGCGTTCGATACGGGGACGCTGATCGCGGTCCGGACCACCGGCTACCGTCAGTTCAGCCGCCAGCCCACCAGCCTCGGCTCGTCTCAGCTCAACGCGTTCGGCCCCGGCTACGGCCTCGACGTCTCGGTGACGGTGACGCAGCCGTTCTTGCGTGGCTTCGGTTCCGACGTCGGTGCCGCGGATCTGCACGCGGCGCGCATCGATCTGCATGCGCAAGAGGCCGCGCGCGATCGACGTGCGGCCGAGCTGGTTCGCGACGTCCTACAGAACTACGCCGAGCTCTGGTACGCGCAAGAGTCCGTGCGCATCGACACCGCGTCGCGCGATCTCGCCGCGCGCCAGCAGACGGACGCGCAAGGCCGCGTCGAAGTGGGCACGCTCGCGGCGGCGGACACGCTCTCGTTCGCGACACGCGTCGCGTCGATGGAGGAGGTGCTCGCGCTGGCCGAGGTCGATCGGCGCGCGCGGGCGCTCGCGCTCGCGACCTTGCTCGGCGCCGCCGGCGCGGGCGCGGCCTCGGTCGGCACGGCGGCGGGCTTCGACACGAGCGTCACGGATCTCCCGACCGTGTCGTCTCCGCCGACGGACTCGGAAGCCGTGCAGCTCGCGATGTCGCGCTCGCCGCAGATCGCGCAGCTCGAGGCGCAGATCGAGGTCGCGCGGCAGGCCGCGCAGATCGCCACGCAGGCGATCATGCCGCGGCTCGACGCGCAGGCGCAGGTCGCGTTCCACGGCCTGGGTCTCGACGATGTCGGAGTCGCGTTCCAGCAGGTCGGAACCATCACGGCCGTGACCGCCCTCTTCAGCCTGATCTACGAGACACCGCTCGAGGACACGCGCCTCCAAGCGGAAGAAGAGCGCGCGAGCTTGGCGATCGATGCGGCCGAGGCCTCGCTCGCCGAAGCACGGCTGACGATCACGCAACAGATCGAGACGCTCGTGCAGCAGCGTCAGGCCGCGCGACGCCGCATCGAGCTCGCCGAGGGCACCGCGGAGATCGCTCATCGAACGGTCGAGGCCGCGCAGGCGCGGATCGAGATCGGAAGCGCGCAAGTGACGCAGCTGCTCGACGCCGAGGAACAGGAGCGGGCAGCACAGCTGCGGCTGGCGCGCGCGCGCACGGACTTGGTGGTGGCGGACACGACGCTCGCGAGTTTGACGGGGCGATTGCTGGACGACGTCGTCTTGCCGGAGTGAGCCCCGAGTACCCCCGGGATCGTCACGAAACGCACACCCCTGACGGGAGCGCGTCTCGAAGGCGCCTTTTCGTTCGGCACGCGACGTGTAAAGCCTGCCGCCGCATGTCCCGTCGTGTCGTCTTCCTCACGTCTCTGTTCGCCCTCGGCTGCGGTGCCCGCACGGGCACTCTCTCGCTCTCGCCCCACGATGACGCCGCACGTCCCGACGCAGCGCGTCCCGATGCGGCGGTCGATGGCGGCATGGACGCGGGCCACGACGCGGGCCCACCCGATGGCGGTCACGACTCGGGCTTCGACGCGGGACACGACGTCGGCATCGACGCCGACCCCGACACCGGCTGCATGCCGATGTCCGACCGCTGCACCGCCACCGAGAGCTGCACGAGCACGGCCGACGACGACTGCGACGGGATGGTGGACGAAGGCTGCGACTGCGAGCCAGGCGCCGTGCGCGACTGCTTCCCCGGCGCTCCGGGTCGCCGCCGCGTCGGTGCGTGCACGGACGGCACCGAGACGTGCGAGATGACGCGCACGTGGGGCGCGTGCCGAGGCGGCATCGGTCCGACGCCGACCATCTGCGATGGCCGCGACAATCTCTGCGACGGCTGCAGCGCGCAGAACGACTGCCCCATCAGCTGCCCGAGCCCCGGCGATCCGCGTGTCCCGGACGGGATGCCGTTCGCGCCCTACCCGCTGCACGGTGCACAGTTCTATCCGGGCCTCGCGAGCGGCTGGCGTTGGACCATCAGCGGCGGCCCCTGCGACACGCTCGCGACGCGCCTCGTGAGCTTCGATCTCACCGGCGCGACGACGGCAGATCCGACGTTCACGCCGCGCCTCAGCGGGGACTACACCGTCACGCTCCAGGTCGTCACGATCGAGGGCACGCTCCTGCACTGCTCCTGGGTCGTGCACGTGACTGCGCCCGGCCTGCGCATCGAGATGTGTTACCCGGAGAGCGAGACGCAGGATCTCGATCTCATGGTGCATCGCCCCGGCTCGATGGCCGCGTGGTACCCGCCCGGCGGCACCGCGCAGCAGGTCACCACCGAGGCCTGCAGCTGGGCCAACTGCGAGGCGATGCTGCGCGGTGGGCCGATGTACCTGCGCGCGAACTGGGGCTACCCGCGCAGTCCGCTGAGCGCGTGCAACAACGGGCCGCACGGCGCGGACTGGACGGCGCTCGGCTTCTGCGGAAACCCGCGCCTCGACATCGACAACAACCTCGCCGAGGGCACGGGCTTGCCCGAGAACATCAACGTCGACACGCCCGGCGACGGCGAGGTCTTCCGCGTGATGGTGGACAACTGGACCGGCACGATCGCGCGACCCGTGGTCAACGTGTACTGCGATGGACACCGCATCGCGACGTACGGCGCCGCGCCCGACGTGGTGCCGAGGTTCGAGGGCAGCGTCGGCTCCTCGGCCCCGGGCGCGATGTGGCGCGTGGCCGACATCACGACGCGCCGCGCCGCCGACGGAACGCTCACGTGCGATCCGCGCGCCCTTCATCCGCGCGGACGGATGACCGGCTACTTCGTCACCTACGACGACGGTAGCTACTGATCTTCGGGAGGCCTGGAGCGGCCTCCCACGCGGACTGGCAGAGCCAGCTTCGCGTTCCCACCCCTCCGCGTCGCCTCGCAAGCGCTGGCCTCGCGAGCGACACAGCGCCGCGCCCGCGACAGCCAGATCGTCGCCGGGGCTCTCGGTGCCCAACTCGCCGGGCCGCCGGAGCTCAGAACGTCAGCCTGAGTCCGCCTGCGCCCAAGCTCACGTCGAGCCCTCGGCGTAGCTCGTCCGGCACGATGTGACGCGTACGGATGGTGCGCGATGCGTGGAAGTCGAGCTGCGACTGCACGATCCCGACGATCGCGAAGACGGCGAAGAGCCCGGCGCAGGTCCAGTTGGTGATCTCGGTGGCGAGCAGCGCTTCGTTCACGCGGCCGCGCAACGCCGAGTGAACGCCGCTGCTCGGGTCCGACGGATTGAACGAGCCGGCGATGGCCTGGTGCGCCACCAGCGTTCCGAACGCGCCCAAGCCGAAGAGCGCCTCGGTCGTGAAGAAGAGCCAGCCGAGGCCGTCGTCTCCGTTCTGGAACTGGCCTGCACCGAACGGCACCAGCGCCAACCAGCGAGACGTCTCGACGCTCGCCTCCACGTCGCTCTCGGCAATCGCGAGCAACGCACGCGCGCGCTCTCGCTCCGTCTCGAGCGCGGCCGCGGCGGCGTCCCGCTCCGCGGCATCGTCGGCCTCGCGGCGCAAGCGATCGCGCACCGACGTGAAGAGCTCGACGACCTCTTCCGGAAATTGCGACGCATCGAGGTCGTACTCGGAGTCTGCGGTGAGCAGGCGCTCGAACTGGATGCGCGCGGCGTCGGGCCGGCCCGCGAACACGTAGGCTGCCGCCAGGTACTTCCGCGACTCCTCGATCAGGAGCGGGGTGTGCAGCGCCGGCGGCTCGCTCCCGACGAGGGCCTCGAACGCCTGAACGGCGCGGGCCCAGTCGTGCGCGGAATAGGCGTCGCGCGCGTGCTGAAAGTCGTCGATCTCCCCCGCGCGGGCGACCGAAGGCGCCGCGAGCACCACGAGCACCACGAGCCCCACCGCGGCCCGCATCATCGCGGCCTTCTCCACGCTCCGACGGGCACTTCGACTGTATATGCCCGATGGGGCGCCGCTGTCACCGTTCCGGTGGATCAGGGCGTGGGGACCCGCGCAAGGGTCACCGAGACGTCCGTGGTCGCGCCCGCGGACAGCTCCACCTCGCCGCTCTGGGTCTCATAGCCGTCCGCGCTGACCGTGAAGCTCGCGCGCTGCGTGCGGCCCGCGGCGGTGATGGGGACGAAGATCGCGCCGCGCGTCCGACCGTGCACGCCTTCCACCACGACGTCGCCCAGCACGTTGGAAAGGACGTGCAGGATCGCGTCCTGCGAGGGAAGCGAGCGCGTGATCGTGGTCGTGCCCGGGCCGGGCGGAATGTCGAAGTCGAAGGCATCGTTGGCGCAGCAGGCCGTGCCCGAGACGAACACGAAGTGGTGTCGGCCGGGCGTGAGCTCGTCCGAGTTGTACGTTCCGTACGGCCTCGCCGCCTGGTCATCGACCACGATGCGGACGTTCACCGGATCGGGGTCGAACACCACGTGACGCGGTGGTTGGACGACGTGGTGGATGATCGGCACGGCGACCAGTGTCAGGCTCGCGTCCGCGCCCGCGTCGAGCACCGTCGCTGCGTCGGCCGGGCTCGCCGCGTCGGGGCCGTGCGCCGCATCGACGAGATCGGCGACGACGACCAGAACGCCCGCGTCGCCGCTGCTCTCGGTGGTTCCGTCGAGGTCGATGCCGGCGAGTCGGGACAGACCCGCGACCAGCACCAACACACCGAGCGCGACTGCCGAGGCCGTCGCGAGGCGTCGTCCGGTCGCGGCTCGCTCGCGCTGGCTTCCGATGTTCGCGAGGAGCGACAGCGCTTCGGCGTTCCCCTCGTCGAGCGCGAGCACGCGGCCGAGATCGTCCTGCGCATCGGCGACGCGGCCGTCGGCCTTGGCCTTCTTTCCTGCCGCGAGCGAGCGCTCGAGGATCAGCGCGTTGATCTCTTTCGTTCGCGTCGCGGGATCGGCGAGGAACTTCGTGACCTCGTCGTGCGCGTCGCCGAGCCCGAGCACGCTGATGAGCTCGGTGAGCGCCTTCTCCATGTCGGGCGCGGAGGTGTAGCGATCCTCGGCCCGCTTGCTCATCGCCTTCCGCAACACAGCCGTCATGCCCGCGCCGATGGCAGGAGCGAAGCGCACCGGGTCCGGATACTCGCCATCCACCACGCGCTTGAGCACCTGGTGCGGGTTCTTGCCCGTGAACGGCAGGCGCCCCGTCGTCAGCAGATAGAGCACGGTGCCGAGCGCGAAGAGATCGGTCCGCGGATCGGAGTGACCTCCTTCGATCTGCTCGGGCGCCATGTGGCCCGGTGATCCGAGGATCTGCCCGGTCGCCGTCATCGACGCGCTGTCCACCATGTCGGCGATGCCGAAGTCCGTGAGCTTGAGCTCGCGGTTCTCGTGCAAGAGGATGTTCTCGGGCTTCACGTCGCGATGAACGATGCCCTTCTCGTGTGCGGCGCCCAGCGCCCGACACACCTCGATGGCGAAGCACGCGGCGATCTCGGCTGGAATCGGCGCGTGCTCGTCGCTCCACTTCCGCAGCGTCGGCCCGGTGAGGAGCTCGGCGGCGATGTAGCTCTCGTCGGACTCTTCGCCGGAGTAGTCGTAGATCTCGAGCACGCGATCGTGCTTCAGCCGCGCGACCGACTGCGCCTCGCGACGAAACCGTGCGCGTGCCTCCGCGGCGCCGCGCAGGTGCGGGTGCATGATCTTCAGCGCGACGAGTCGGTCGAGCTTGGTGTCGCGCGCTCGAAAGACCGTGGCCATCCCGCCGTGGCCGATCTCGCTCTCGACTTCGTACTTCTCGACCCTGCGGACCATGCGCGCACCGAGGCCTCGATCACGTCGAGGGCGACTCGGACTTGGCCTTCTCGCTGGTGGCAGGTGCCAGGGTGGCGGGGGCAGGCACGCCAACGCGCTTATCGAGGGCATCGA
>JAYVCF010000407.1:0-28471 GCA_043750095.1 Deltaproteobacteria bacterium | reverse complement strand
CTCGACCGGAGTCGTCCGCGGAGCGGACGCGACACAATTGTGTCGGCCCGGCGAGCCGGGCACTCCTGTCGAGATCGCGACGCGAGCGCGGCGGTGATCGCTCACTCCCAGGGATCGATCACACGGATCGCGGGGTGCTCATCCGTCGGGGCGGCGACCGGGGCGGGCGCGGGTTCGACCACGGGCTCCGAGCTGACCGCCGACGGATGCGGTGCGTGCGGATGCATCGGCGCGACGTGCGCGACGGTGGTCGGTGACGCTGCGAGCGTCGGTGTCGTGATCTGATCGGATGGTAGCTGTGCGGTGAGCGCGGGCGTCGGTGCCACCGCCGGGACGACGGGCACTGGACCGAGCGGCGCCGCGACCGGCGGAGCCGTCGCGACGGGTCGGGCCGCATCGTCGGATCGCTCGCGAATCAGGACGCCGCCAGCCGCAGCGAGGGCCACCACGCCGAGCACGGTGAGCACGAGTCCGGCGACGAGCGCGAGCGTCCAGCCGCGCTGCGGCGACGCGCCCGTCTTTTTCGGTACGGTGGAACGCGCGGCGACTCCGGGCGAGATCGGCGTCGATCGGCTCCGTACCGAGAGCGGAACCGGCTGGACGGAGAGGTTCGTCGCAGCGGCAGCGGGCATCGGTGTCACCGGGACCGACGCCGACGCGACGATCGTCGGAGCCGACGGAGACGAGAGCGCGAAGCCCATCCCGCGCGGCGCCGCCACCGACTCGAGCATCTCCGCGAGGGCACGCATGCTCGCCGGCCGTGCGTCGGGGCTCTTCTCGAGGCAGCGCGCGATGACGTCGGCGATGGCCTCGGGCGCGTCCGGTCGCAGTAGCAGGATGGACGGAGCGGGGAGGTGGATCTGTTGGCGCAGGACTTCGAGCGGCCGGCGATCGTCGAACGGCACGTCGCCGGCGAGAAGCTCGTAAAAGAGGATGCCGAGCGCATACACGTCGCATCGATGATCGAGCGCCTGTCCGCGCGCCTGCTCGGGCGACATGTACGCGGGCGTTCCGAGCACGCGGTGCGCGCCGGAGAGGCGCGAGGCGAAGTCGAGCTTCGCGATGCCGAAGTCGAGGATCTTCACGTGATCGCGCCGCCCGTGGAACGAGGCGAGGAGCACGTTCTCCGGCTTCACGTCGCGGTGAACGATGCCCGCGGCGTGTGCGGCCCCGAGTGCGTCGGCCATCTGGCGAACGACGTCGACCGCGCGCTCGATGGTGAACTGGCGGTCCGCGTGGAGCGCGTCGGCGAGGCCCACTCCCTCGACGTGCTCCATCACGTAGTAGCTCGCACCCGTCGGCAGTGTGCCGAAGTCCTTCACCGCCACGATGCCGAGGTGTCCGATGGCGCTCGCCGCTCGAGCCTCGCGGCGGAAGCGCTCTACGATCTCCGCGTCGCGCGTCATCTCGCGCCGGAGAACCTTGATGGCGAGCCGGTGTCCGAGGACGACGTGGCGCGCCGAGAGCACATGCCCCATGCCACCTTGACCGAGGACCCCCGTGATCTCGTAGCGCTGGTCGAGGACGGTCCCCGTCTGGGGGACGTCGCCCTCCAGCTCGTCTTCTACCGGTACGTCCGACGCCGCCGTGAGGCGCACATCGTCGCCATCCGCGCTCGATACCCGCTCGATCAGTACGCTCTCCCGCATCGACTCACCACTATACGAGCGAGCCGCCCCCGCGGATCGCGCGCTATGCTCGGCCGGTGATACGCGTCTCGGCGCTCGCTCGTTACTCGGCCCTGGCGCTGGTCGCGAGCGTCTGCGGATGCGGCGCGGCGCCCAGTTCCACGCCCACGATGGCGCGCGCCGAGCCGCTCCCCACTGCGGAAAACCAACAGGGTCATCCCCAGATCGATCCGTTCGAAGCGGACGAGCCAGCGGAACTGGGTGAGCTGCCACCCGACCAGCACTCGATCGCGGGCGTGTTTCTCTGGTGTCAGGCGCCCACCGGACGCGCGTGTGCGGTCGCTTCGGCCGCGCTCGGGACCGGACCGAAGGCGACGTCCGGTCTTCCGCCGAGCTTGTTGAACGTCGAGGATCGCTCGAACGACTGTGAGGAGCCCACCATCGTGACGGTGAGCGCGCGTCTCGGGCAGGCGTTCTCCGTCCAGTCGACGGGATGGCGCGATCAGGGCGGGAGCACGCTCGACATGTCGCTGCTCGGCGACATGTACCAGGCGGCGGGATGCATCAACGATGCGGACCCGAGCCGGCCCATCGCAAAGATCTCCGCGGCCGATGGCGCGATGCCGCGCGTGTACCTGGTGCGGGTCTGGGACGGCCAACCGCCAGGGTACTGAGCGCGATGGAGATCGCCGAGACGCACGCGCCCGTCGGGGCAGGCAACGTTCGCCACGTGGTGCGACTCGAGGACGGCGCCGAGATCGAGGCCGTCGTCTATCGCGGCGACACGGCGTGCTTGTCTACGCAGGTAGGCTGCGGCGTGCGCTGTCCGTTCTGCGCGTCGGGCGCCAATGGCCTGTCGCGATCCCTGAGCGCGGACGAGATGATGGGCGTGCTCGCGCTGCTCGAAGCGCGCGGACATGCGATCGCGCGCGTGACGCTCTCGGGAAGCGGCGAGCCTCTGCACGCGAGCGAGGCCTGCGCCGAGGTCGTGCGCCGTTGCCACGCGAGGCGAACGCCCGCCTCGATCACGACCTCGGGCGGCCCGCTCGCGCGCCTGAGCGCGTGGCTCGTCCCGGGCGCGCCGCCGCACAACGGCATCACGATCAGCGTGCACGCCGGGATGGAAGCGACGCGTACACGGATGGTCCCCGGCGGACCTCCGCTCGCGGGGCTCTTCACCGTGCTCGCCGAGCACCTGCCGAACCTGCCGCGCAAGCGGCGGAAGAAGATCGCGCTCGCGTACTTGGTGATCGAGGGCGCGAACGACTCCGACGCAGAGCTCGATTCCTTCGCCGAGCTCGCGCGGCCGCTCGGCATCGCGACGCATCTCTACGCGCACAATCCGGTGCCGACCAGCACGCTGCGCGGCGTGACACGCGCGCGCTACGAGGCCATCTACGCACGCCTGGTCGAGCGCGGGCTGCGGGTGCGAATGTCGAGTCGCGCGCGGCTCGAGTCGAACGGCGGTTGCGGGACGCTCGTGGCGTTGCGCGCTACTCGGGGATCAAGCCCACGACCGCCAACAAGGGCTTGAGCACGCCGCCGATTCCTTCGGCCACGATGCAGCCGACGGCGAACGTGGTGAGCGAGACCGCGCGGATCTTGAACCGCTTCTCGGCGATCAAGAACAAGAGTCCGCCGAGAAAGAACGACCAGCCGTACGCCACGGGGAGAACGAGCCCGAGCCCGATGCCGGTGGACGAGGGCAGCCACTTCTCGAGCTTCTCGTTCTGCTCGAGGAGCACGTACACGCAGCCGACCGCGCCGCCGATCGCCATGGCCTCGTAGGCGAACGCCGGCATCTCCGCCTGCCCCGCGAAGATCAGCGCGGTCGCCGCCCACATCTTCGCGACCGGCGCCGGAAGTCCATCGCCCTCGATCGTCATCGGCCCGAGCGAGAGGATCTGCGTGAAGACCCAGGCCGAGACGAGCGAGCAGGGCACGACCGTGATGAGCTGCGTCCAGAACTGCCAGCGCGAGGGCACCCTCAGCCAGCGGCCGTATGCGAGATCGCCGGTGAGCACACCCGCCTGCGCGCCCGAGCCCGCGACGAAGCCCGCGCCCGCGAGGTTCTGCGCGGCGCTCGTGCCGCCCGCGAGCGCCGTCACGCCCTGGAGCAAGATGCCCATCACGCGAGCGGGGTTGAACGCGGTCTGTGCGGCCGCGCGCGTCGCGATCACGTTCTGGAGAAAGCCGCCGACCACGATCAAGAGGACGGTGATCACGAACGAGAGACCGAGACCGAAGGACGAGAAGATCGCCGCGACGATCAACGCGACCGCGGTGAAGAGACCGAAGACCTGCGACGACATGATCGGATCGTCGTCACCGGTCGCGCTGCGCGAGAAGAGCGACTTCATCGATGCGACGATCGTCTTGCCCTGGAGCGCCATCTGCGTGAGCCCGGCCGCGACGAGAAAGCCGATCCCGGGCCAGACGTAGTGATGCGGCGCGCTCGGCTCGGGCAGATGCGGGGCCAACACCACCAGCGCCGTCGCGCCGAAGAGGAAGCCCACGCAGGTGCGGAAGCCCATCAGGTACGCGCCCCCGATCGCGAAGGGCGACCACGCGATCGCGGCGCCGTACGCGGAGAGCCCGAAGAGCGTGATGGCCGTGCCCGAGGGCACGATGCCGAAGCCGTCCTCGTCGTTAAGCACCACGTAGGCGATCATGACGACGCACGTGACGAGCAAGATGTAGGGCTGCTTCGGGTCGCCTTGCTCGACGAGCGCACGGATGACGCTCTCGACCGCCTTGCTGCCCGGCCACGGAAGATTCTCGCGAAGGATCAAGAGCTGACGCAGCGGGATGACGAACACGAGCCCGACGAGGCTCGTCACCACCGAGAAGCCCACCATCTGCCAGAACGAGTACGGCTCGCCCGCCATGGCCTCGGCCGCGTAGAAGTTCGTGATGAACCCGAGGCTTCCGCCCGCCGAGCCCATGGTCGCGACGATCACCATCTCGCCCGAGGTGATCTTCGTGCGCGAGAGAAAGAAGAACGCGAAGAAGAAGAGCGCGGCGATCGTCGGCCCCTCCTCGATCACACCGAAGCTGAGCGTGAGGTACGAGTTCACGCCGCAGAGAAGCAGCGAGAGAAGGAAGCCCGCGATCAGCGCGCGCGGCGTGAGCCCGGTCGTCTGCATCGGAGCCGCGGTCTCGGCAAGAGGCGTCGAAGACGCGATCATCTCCGGGGCTGCAGCGGGCGCTTCGACAGCGGCGGCGGCCGTCACTTCTTGAATCTCCAGCGCTGCCGGGGCTTGTCGAGCGACGCGACGAACTCGAGCTCGAGGCCCAGCGTCTTGACGGCCTTCTTGGTCGACTCCTTCGGGTTCAGGCAGAAGAGATCCCACTCCTCGCCCTTGTTGCCCCACTGACGCACCTCCCAATTTCCCTTCGCATCGGTGTCGAGCGGGAACGCGGTGCAGACCCAGGGCTTGTACTTCGTGGTGTCGCCTTCTTCTGCGCCCAGGCGATAGAGCACGCAGCCCTTGTTGTAGAAGACGCAGTACTCGTCGTGAATCGAGAGCATCTGGCGCTTGCTCTTGATGCGCTTGGTGAGGAACCCGCGCTTCTCGACGGCGCGACGCGCGCCCGGGCGCATCTGATCGATCACGCGCGGGAGCACCTTGGCGATGCGCGCCGCCTCGCCCGGCTCGACAGGAGGGCGGCTCTGACGACAGCAGAGACCTCCGCAGGTCGGGAACACGCACTTGAACGTGGCCGTGGCCGCGTTCATGACGGCGAGCGGAAGCGACTTCTTGGCGGTAGTCATCGATCGAGCCTCTTGTGGAAGAGAACCTTGTCCTTGTCGGACCCGTAGAAGTCCGCGATCCGCCCCACCTCGAGGTAGCCCGCGGCGAGATAGAAACGACGCGCGGCCTCATAGGGTGCCGAGCCCTCGGTCTCGATGAGCAGCGAGATGCCCTCTTCACGCTGCACTTCTCGCTCCGCGTGCGCGAGCAGCGCGCGTCCGACGCCGCCTCCCTGCGTGCTGGCATCGACGACGATCCAGTAGAGATCGAACACGCGCGGGCTCATCGCCGCACGACCCCAGCACGCGTAGCCGACCACGCGCCCTTCGCGCTCCGCGACGACGAAGAGGTAGCCGCGGGCGTCCTCCGTCAGGCCGAGATCCACGAGCTCCATCGCGACGGCGATCTCGGCCTCGGGAAACCGACCCACGCCGCGGACGAGCCGCTCGATCGGCTCGCGATCCGCTCGCGAGAGCGGACGGAGAGACACGGGCGCAGTCATGGCTGCGCCGCGCGCACGACGATCTCGACCAGATCTTCGTACGCATAGCCGGCACGCTCGCCTGCGAGATGGAACCCCGCGCCGCGAGAGAAGTCCGGATTGGGATTCACATCGACGACGTAGGGCTGGCCGTCCTTGTCGACGCGGAAGTCGACGCGCCCGTAGCCCGAGAGACCGAGCGCACGAAACGCTGCGTTCGCGTGCTTCATGAGCGCGGCGCGGAGCGCGTCCGAGATGTCCTTCGCTTCGACCGAGACCGAGCCTCGGTACTCGGCCGTCTCTTTCTCCCACTTCGCCGCGTAGGTCAGGATGCGCGGCACGCCGGCCGGATATCCATCGAAGGTGATCTCGGCGATCGGGAGCGTCTCGAGAGTGCGCCGACCACCCTCGACGCGCTCGACCATCGAGACGTTGTACTCACGTCCGTCGATGTACTGCTCGCAGAGGGACGCTCCGAGCCCGCGCTCGATGAGCTTGAGCGCGCGTGCTTTCGTCTCCGCCGGGGTCTGACACACGCTGAATGCGTCGATCCCATGGCTCGCGTCCTGCGACGCGGGCTTCACGATGCAAGGATGCGGCAAGTGGTTCGCGTCGTCGGCCTCGCTCGCGATCACGCAGCCCGCCGGCACCGGCACGCCGAACGCCGATGCCAGCGCACGCGCGCGCGGCTTGCTCAGGCAGTTCGCGAGACCCTCGAGCGGCGCGCCCGTGACGGGGATGCCACGGACCGACATCGCGCCGCGGACGGCCGCCTCGAGCTCAGCCACGCCACGCAAGCTCTCGACGAAGTTGAAGATCACGTCGCAGTCGACGTCGCCGAGCATGCGCAGGATGGGCGCCGCCTCGGCCGGAAGCACCAGCCGCGAGGGCTTGTGTCCGCGCGCGAGAAGCGCCGCCTCGATGTCCACGACCACGTCGAGGATCGTCTCGACAGCGACGGTCTCTCCGGCCTCGGCGTCGAACACCATGCCCTCGTCGAGGGCCGAGCCGTCGTAACAGATCGCGACGCGCAGCGACGAAGCCGGCGGCGAAGGCTGTGAGGACCTCAAGGGCACGAGGTCCGCGAGTCTACACGACCCTACAGACTCTGACGCGCGCGCGCGTTGTCGACGATGCGACCGATCAGCTCGTGGTACGAGATGCCGTTGCCGCGCGCGAGGATCACGAGATCGCCGGTGACCGGATTCAGACCGGGCAGCGGATTGACCTCGAGGAATTTCGGATCGCCGTCTTCCGACAAGCGCACGTCGACGCGCGCCACGTCACGACAACCGAGCGCGCGGTACGCGGCGAGCGCGACGTTCTCCACCTGACGCACGAGCTCCGTCGGACGCTTCGGTGGCACGTGGTAGGCGACCTCTTCGAGGTAGTTGCGCTTCACCTCGAGCGAGTACACGAACTCCGCCGCCGAGCAGTTGCGCGGAACGATCTCCATGGCGCCGATGACCGACGCGGTCGCGCCCGTGCCGAGAATACCGACGGTGAACTCCGGACCGCTCGCGAACTCTTCGACGAGGACCGGCTCTCGATAGAGATGAAGGAGCTCGCCGATGAGCTCCATGAAGTCCTCGTGGTTCGTCACGCGCGAGTGCTTGCGGATGCCCATGCTCGAGCCCTCGAAGAGGGGCTTGGCGATGCGCGGATACGCGAGGTCCAGGCCACGCGCATCGTCGATGTGCTCGACGACGGCGAAGCGCGGGGTCGGAACACCCGCCGCGGCGACGACGCGCTTGGCCATCGCCTTGTCGAGCGTGAGCGCGAGCGTCAGCGGATCGGAGTGCGTGTAGGGCACGCCCAGCATCTCGAGCGCGCTCGGGACGTGCGCCTCGCGCGAGCGCGTGCCGTAGCCCTCGGCGATGTTGAAGACGATGTCGCCAGGCTCCGACATGATGCGAGAGAGGAAGGCGCGCCCCGAGCCGAGGCGGCGACTCTGGTAGCCGTTCGAGGAGAGCGCGTCCTCGAGCGCCGCGACGGTCGCCTCCGAGTCGTACTCCTCGAACGCATCCTCGGGCAGCTCGCCTTCGCCCGCGAGCTTCTGCGCCGCGCGCTCGAAGTCCGACTTGAGGTCGTACGCGATGCCGACGGTCAGGTCGGTCGGACTCGAGACGCTCGGTCCGTACGCGCGGAGGTTTCGCGCGCGCGCACCGCCGCGGCTCGAGGGCGATCGAAGTCCGAGACTTCCACCTTCACTCGTGGTCCGCGCGTCGATGCGCGGCGTGACGTCGAGGGGGCGGGTCTCCACCGGACGCGGCGCGGTGATGGGCTCGCTCTCGGCGAGCACGCGCACCTTGCGGCGTGATGCGAGCGGCGCGACCGCGCTCACTTCGCCCGAGCTCGAGCCCATGCGCTCGCTCTTCTCGGCATGAGTGCCCATCTTCGGTTTCGGAGCGCGACGCGCTCCGTCTCTCTTCGTCGTCATGTCGATGGCCATCGGAGATTCGTCTCGCTTCAGGACGTTTTTTCACGGGGCGGGATGCAGCAGGCACACGCCACCGGCCGGACGCGTCGGGCGCCCGGAGGAGGATCACGAAAGAGCCGTATTCAACGCGGAAAGCTACGAACCGCGCCGATCACGACCCCAGAGGTCCGCGCGCTCGCTTCGACGTGCAGGGATCGGTACGCAGTCCCAGCCGGAGTGCCCGGCAGATCCGGGCCGACACAATTGCGTCGCGTCCGCAGAGCGGACGCCTCCTGCTGAACACTGCGCGCAACCCCAGAGCGTCATCGACACGAGCCACGGCGGCGGAGCGAGAAGCGCCCCACCCAGAGATGTCGTCGGCTGATCCATCGTCGCGACTCGAACACACGCGGGTGTCGAGGAGACGAGATGCAGACGCGAACGAAGACGAACGAATGCGAGAGGCGCCGCAGGCGCGATGACGAATGCGAGAGGCGCCGCAGGCGCGATGACGAATGCGAGAGGCGCCGCAGGCGCGATGACGCATACGAGAGGCGCCGCAGGCGCGATGACGCATACGAGAGGCGCCGCAGGCGCGAGGATCGACACGATCGCCAGCGCCGTCACGAAACGCGACGGCGTGGGGGGAGCGGCAGTGCGGACCACTTGGTGGAGGTCGCGTGCTCGCGCTCTCGTTCATTCGCACACGAGAGTACGGGCACTGTGATCTGTGTCAATCGTCTTTCGCGCGCGTGACGATTTTTTTTCGATCGATCGATCTCGATCGGATCGATCAGCGATCGGTTTCGTGATGCGTCGCGACCCACGCGGTCCATCCGCGCGCGCACACGCGCGGCTCATCGAGTCCTCGACTCGTCGCGAGACCACCAGGTAGCGAATACGATCGCATCGCGAGCTCGTAGTCGATGCAGACCGAGACGAGCACGAGCAACGCGACGCCCGCGAGGCGCGCGAAGAAGCGTCCAGCCCACGCGGCATCGCCGCCCTTGGGCTGCTCGGACCAACGCACAAGGTAGCGATCGAGAAAGAAAAACAACGGAAGCGGCGCCAGTACGATGCGCGGCACGGTGCCGGTCAGCGCGAGCGCGGCCGACGCTGCCAGCGCGATCCAGAGACACGCACGCGTGACGCGCAGTGTGACGACGGAGCCCGCGACGGCGACCAGCGTCCGATAGCCTCGCGCGCGATCCTCGTCTTCTTGGAACGCCTGCGCAGCGAAGTATGCGGTGAGCATCCAGGGGACAGCTGTCGCCAGCACCGCCGCCCCGCGCCAGGTGCCCGGCATGTCTGCGTAGAGGAACCCGCCGAGCGGTGAGAGCACGCCGTAGCCGATGGCGTTGGTCGCTGGACCGAGGACGGCGTGTCCCTTCCAGGCGGTGCGCGGGTGTGAATAGAGGACGGAGAGCACGGCGCACGCGGCGACGCAGAGTCCGAGGCCCACGTTGGTGACGAACGCGGCGATGAGCGAGAACGCGAGCGTCACGTACGCCCATCGCTCGATGCCGGCGGGCACCTTGGCAGCGCTCCCGTAGAGCGTCGCGGCGTCGTCGTGATCGAGGGCGGCGTTCAGCCACATGGTCCCGAGGTGCGGCACACCCCAGAGGACCGCGAGCCAGAGCAGGCGCGGCACGGCGCGGAAGTCGGCGACCTCACATCCGTGATCCCAGTACGCCCAGCTGTACCCGAGCACCGGGAGCAGAGACACGAGCAGGAGTCCCCGCGGCCGCGCGAGCGCGATCAGATCGCGAATCACGCGCGCCCTCTTAGCTCCGCCCGTCTTGGGTGCACGTGGGGCCGCACCTTATCTCTACGGATCGCTAGGGGCCTCGAGGCGCATCGGATGGCTCGTCGTAGTCGTAGACGGCCTCGAGGTTCTTCCCGCTCGAGTCCATGCGGATCTCGCAGCGTCCGACGCGGTTCACGAGGTCGAGGAGCCCCGTTCCGTAGCCGGCCAGGAAGCGCTGCCATGCGTGGCTCTCGGCGATCACCGGCGCCGCGTTCGCGAGAATGAAGCGGACGTGCCCCGGTCGCGTCTCGGCGGGGACGAACTCACCGAGGTGCTGGGTCTGCGAAGACCACGCGTGCAGGGTGAGCTTGAGAAACTCGAGCGGGTTCGACCCGAAGGAACGTGCCCAGCTGCGGACGACGGGCGCGAAGGCCCCCGCCTGCGCCGTTCGGTGCGCTCGGGTGCGTCCGAGCACGAACGTCCGTTCCGGGCCGACCACCGCGAAGAGCGCCTCCATCATCTGCATGTGATGGGTGACCGGCACCCACTGGGTCTTGGTGGGGTCGACCGAGAGGTCCGAGTCGATCCACGCGGCCGCATCGGCGTGCGCGCGCACGAGCTCGGCGCGGACCGCGGCCCACACGTTCTCCTCCATGAGGAGGTGCCTCACCCCGGCGACCGCGGACGCCGCGATCGTCGGCACGCCGTCCGACGCACTCATCCAGCCCCGACGCGAGAGTAACGCGATCCGAAGGACGGATCGAGTGACACGGCTCGCCTAGGCCGACGTCTTCTTGGTGAGGTAGCGCGAGAGCGCGTCGGTCGTGCTGACGAGGTTCGCGGTGATCTGCTTGCTCAAGAAACCCTCGACGGCCTTGCCGACCGAGCCAGCGAGGAACGATGGAATCCCGCGTACCTTCTTCAGATCGATCGCGAAGTCACCGCGGAGCTCGATGCGCGTGCGATCGGGCGCGAGCTCGATCAGGCGCGTCTGACCCTTCGATGTCACGGCGTCCGTGAACGCGTGCGTGTGGATCGTCCAGTCGCACTGGTGCTTGCTCTCGTCCCAGATCGCGTGGTCGTCCCAAGAGAGAGCCTTCTCGTCGAGCAATGCGCGCGCTGCTGCGGGCACCTCGCCGCCGCCGTGCCAGACGTTGAAGAGCGTGGTGACGGAGCCGACCTCGTCGCGCTTCTTCACTTCGATCGAGCGTACGTTCGGGAGGAACTCGACGACGTTCGGGAGATCGTCGCGATAGGCGCGGAACACGACGTCCCGCGAGAACGGAAGGATCGAGTCGGCTTCGATGCGCACGGCCCGTGTCTAGCTCAGGTCGTGCCGGAGGCCAGGCGCAGCGTACGCCGATGGGCGACGGTCTGGTCGAGCAGGGTCGTGAGCGCCCCGCGGATCTCGCTCGGATCGATCGACTCGGTCGGCAGCTCGAGCGTGAGGACGACGTCGCCGTCCTCGTCGTACGCGAACTTCGCCTGATACATGTCGCGGTTCACGCGCAGCAGCCAGCGCGCGAGCTCGAAGCTATTCTTGCCGCGCGTCGCCAGAAACGGAACGACCGAAGCGATGAGCCAGTTCTTCTGCAGCCGGACGAAGATGCTCACCTCTCCTTCGGCGGTGTCGTGCACCGATTTCAGCGTTCCGCCGTCGTGGGGCTTGGAGGTCCAGCCGAGGGCATCGAGGTGGGACTTGAGCATCGCGGGGTCGAGCACGGGGAACATCCTGCGCGCGGTGGCGGTTGCCGATCAAGCGGCTTGCCTGCCTGGCCGCCTCGGCCCAGGAGTAACGTTGTGAGCAAGACGACCACGGTGCGCGGGACTGTCCGCAAGATCGGGATCGAGGGCGGCGTCTACGCGCTGATCACCGACGACGGAAAGCAGATCGAGCTGATCGATCCGCCCGCCGGCCTCCAGAAGAACGGCGCGCGCGCCGAGATCGTGCTCGACCGGACGAACGCCGAGGTCACGATCGGCATGATCGGCGACGCCGGCCGCGTCCGATCCTTCACCGTACTCTGAGCTCGACCGGGGTCGTCCGCGTCACCCCAGAGCGGGGTAGATCGCCTGGACGTCGTCGTCGTCGTCGATGTCGGAGAAGAACGTTTCGACCTCGGTGCGCTGCGCTGCGCTCAGTGTCGTGACGGGGTTCTTGGGCTTCCAGATCATCTTGGCCGAGGAGACCGTCCACTTTCGCTCGCCCAATGCCTTGCTGACCGCGTCGAGATCGGTCGGCTCCGTATAGAAGACGGTGCCACCTTCGCCGTCGGACTCGAGGTCTTGCGCGCCGGACTCGATCGCGGCCTCGTCGGCATCGGCGCCGCCTTCGGGGGGGCTCGCTTCGATGGCGCCGAGTCGGGTGAAGTCCCACGAGACCGCGCCCGACGCGCCGAGCTGGCCCTTGCGGAAGAGCACGCGGATGTTGGCCGACGTGCGGTTCTTGTTCTCGGTGAGGCACTCGACGATCACCGCGACGTTGTGGGGCGCGTAGCCCTCGAAGACGACGGTGTCGTACTGGATCGGGCCGTCCAGCAGGCCCGCGCCCTTCTTGATCGCGCGCTCGATGGTGTCGCGCGTCATCGACTGCTTGCGCGCGGCTTCGAGTGCCATGCGCAGGCGCGCGTTGTTGGCCGGGTCCGCGCCACCGCGCGCCGCGATGATGATCTCTTTGGCCAGCTTGCTGAAGATGCGGCCCTTCGCGTTGGCCGCAGCCTCACGACCTTTGTGTTTCCACTGAGCGCCCATGGCGCGGCGGACCTAGCACCACGCGGCCGCTACGGCGAGACGACCACGTCGGGCACGACCACCTGGATGGGCCAGAAGGTCCCGAGGCCCGTCGCCAGCCAGCCCGCGAGCTGCGCGTACAGGAGAAACAGACACGCGCCGAAGACCGCCGTGACGACGAACGCGGAGCGTCGACCTTCGGCGCCGACCACGCCGAGCGCCTCGAGGCCGTCGGGGACGGTCGCCGCGACGTGCCACGTCACCGACCAGACGAACACTCCGTAGAACCCGAGCCAGAGCGGCTGACCGAGCGTCGTGCGGAGCAGGTCGTAGGTCCAGATCGGCGGCTCGCCGTACACGACGCGACCTCCCCAGAGGATCACCACGTGCACGATCAGCCCGACGGCGGCGAGCGGCGAGACCACGCGCACCACCGAGCCCAGCGCACGCGCGATGGGGGGATCGCCGGGTCTGGCTTCACCCGGCAGGAGCTCCCTACGAACGAGCGCGCGAACGAGCAGCACGGCCCAGGCGCCGAGCGGAATCACGAACAGGATCAGCTCGACGAACGTCGCCAGCCCCGTGCTCGTCGTGGCAAGGCGCTCGACGTACGCATAGCGCCCGCCGAAGAGCGACCACTGCTCCCAGACGTGAAACAAGAGCTGCGCGGCGAGCGGAACGGACGAGAGGACGGCGAGCGCGCGCTTCTCTCGATCGCTCTCGTGGGCCACGTCCCTCTCTTATCACGACGACGTGGTATGCGTGCTCTCGTGCGTGCTCGACGACGGTGGCTCGCGATCAGTCGGAGGCGTCCGCCGAGCGGACGCGACATGATGGTGTCGGCCCGTCTGTGCCGGGCACTCCGACTGACCCTCGCGCTCGCGGCACCGGGCTGCGGGTCGCCGCCCAGCTCGCACTCGGTCGAGCCCACGCCGCCCCGGACGCAGTGTACGGTCACCCTTCGGTTCGAGAGCGACGACCCGCTGCCGGGCGAGGCCCTCAGCGACGCCCCCGCGGATCCCGCGCTCGCGCTGCCACACACGCAGGTGACGCTCGTGCGCATCTGCGACCCCGGCGGGACCGAGACACGGATCGTGGGGAACGAGCTGGGGATCTGTCAGTTCGCCGATCCGGGCGAGGCGCTGCTTCGGGCACGATGCTGGTGGGCCGGCCGCGGATCCGAGCTCGAGGTGTTCCGCGTCCTGCGCCAGATCGTCGTCCGACGGGCCGAGCTGACGGAAGAGAGCGGCTTGAGCCCGTTCTCCGATGCGGTGGAGCTGGATCTGCCTGTCGGCGCGCGGCTGAACGTCCTCGGGCCCGAGACCCTGCCGCGCCATCCCTGATCTCGACCGGAGTGCCCGGCTCGCCGGGCCGACGCAATTGTGTCGCGTCCGCTCCGCGGACGACTCCGGCCGAGACCTCGTTTCGCTGGGCTGCTTGACAGAGAGAGGTACGGAAGGTACCCAATCGGCCCTTTTCACCCGCTTTCTCGGGAGCCCTCATGGCCAACGTCGCGTCCGCGCAGAAGCGCATCCGTCAGACCACCAAGCGCACCGCGCGCAACAAGCACGTCCGCACCGGCGTTCGCTCGCTGATGAAGACCGTGCGCGAAGCCATCGCCGGCAAGGACAAGAAGGCGGCCAAGACCGCCCTCGCCGATGCGATCCAGAAGATCGACTCGGCCGTCTCGAAGGGCGTGTACCCGAAGAAGACGGGCTCGCGCTACGTCTCGCGGCTGACCGCGCACGTCACCGCGATGGCCTGAAGCAAGCGCCGCTTCGGTCCTCGTTTCCGCTCCGGATCCGGTCGCAGCCCATCCTGGGCCGCAGTCGTCATCAGACGATTGGGACGCATGCTCGCGTGGTCGGGTCGTACACCTCGGGCGGCACACAACCCGCGTCGAACGTGCCCGCGTCGGCGACCATGGTGTCGCCGACTGCGGCGTCGTTCGAGGGAGTGGCCGTGCCGCATCCCGTCGCGAGCACGGCGACGGCGAGGACCGCGGGAACGACGAGCTTGCGCTTCATCCCGGCACGAAGCGCCGACGACGCGATGATCGAGGTCTTGTCGTCCATGGGGTGAGCATGCGGCATCGCACGGGCGGCCGGCAAGCGAGCCGCCGGCGGGGTGCTACGCACGCTGCGTGAGCGATGCGAGCGAGACGCTAGAGCGCGCGAGCACGCCGCTCGTGATGAGGTGCAGGGATGGGCTCGAGCTTGTCGGGCGGGACGGAAGTCTGCGTCGGCTCGAGGGCGACACCGCCGCGCTCGCCGAGACGCTCCTGGCGTTTTGCGAGCCTGCACCGCGATCGCGCGCAGCGATTCGCGCGCACGTCGAGGCGCTGACCGGCGCGCCGCTCGCGGGATCGAGCGTGGTGGACGAGCTCGTGACGCTTCTTCGGGACGTGGGCGCGCTGGCTCGACCGATCGCGAGCGCGAGGCCCGCACGAACGAGCGCGCGCGTCGTCGTCGGCATGGGCGGAGCGGTGGCAGCGGCACACGCGCCGCTCCTGGTTCAGGCGCTGATCGCGAGAGGTCTGGAGGTCCGCGTGATCGCGAGCGAGCGAGCGCTCCGTTTCGTGGCACGCGAGGCGCTCGAGGCGCTGACACATGCCCCGGTGCTCTCTTCGATGTGGCCGGACGACGGCGACCGCACGCTGAAGGTGCCGCACGTCGAGCTCGCGGCGTGGGCGGACGTCGTCGTGGTGTGGCCCGCGACGGCCACGATGATCGGCCGCATCGCGACGGGAGATTGCTCCGAGCTGGTGAGCGCGGTCGCCATCACCACGCGCGCGCCCGTGCTCGTCGCGCCCTCCATGAACGAGGCGATGCTCGACGCGGCCTCGGTCGCACGGAACCTCGGGACGCTGGCGGCCGACGGCATCCACGTCGCGGCGACCACGCTCGCTCACGAGGTCGCGGAGACTCCGGGGGAACGCACGCTGACCCGCGGGGGTGCCCCTGATCCCGAGTTGCTCGCGTCGATGGTCCATGCGCTCGCGCGCGCTTCGATTCCCCACGAGCCGCGCGACGCCGCCTCGTGGGAAGCGTTTCACCGCCGCGTGCCAGAAGCGGAGCAGGCCTGGGTGACGGACACGGCCGACGAGACCGTGATGGCGTGCCTCGAAGCGCATGCACCGACGGGCGGATCGCTCTGGGAGATCGGGACCGGGCACGGTGCGATCGCGATCGCGGCCGCCGCGCGCGGCTATCGCGTCGTCGCGACGGATCTCTCGGAGACGGCGCTCCGACGTGCCGGCGCGCGCGCACCTGGGGCGCAGGTCGTCTGGATGCGCGACGACGTCACCGCCAGCGCGCTCATCGGCGAGATGGATGTGATCGTCGATCGCGGCACGCTGCACACGCTTCCTCTGGCGCAGCGAGCGGCCTACGCGTCTGGGATCGCGGCACGAACGCGCGCTGGCTCGATCGTGATCGTCACGGTGCACACGCCTCCAGGCGACGCGCGCGTGCGGGCGCACACCATGAGCGCGGAGGAGATCGCTTCGACGCTCGGACCGCGATTCGAGCTCCTCGAGAGCGTCGTCGGCACGTTCGCCGGCTCGCTCGTGCCCGCACCGCCCTCGGTGACCAGCGTGTTTCGCCGCCGCTGATCCGACGCTCGCTACTCGTGGACGGAGAGCACGACCGAGACGACGCGGGGCATCGTCGGATCGTCCATCGGGAGCGTCTGGTTGGGCGAGAGCGTCCCATCCGGGCTGACGATCCGCGCGAAGAGCTGGATCGCGCGCGGCGCGGGGCCCGGCCCGAGGGCGGACGTCGAGATCGAGGCCTCGCACGCCGCGGCCGTGCACGCGGTCTGCGTGCCCGTGAGCCAGGCGAAGTTCGAGACACTCACGCTGAGATCGCGGAAGCCCGTCGTGTCGTCGGCGCCCGTGACGAGATGCGACATGATCGTCGTGCCCCAAGCGACGTCCGCCCGGAACGTGGAGGGCACCGTGAACCCCGCGCTGATCGCGTTGTCGAGCGCGCCGATCGAGTCGGTGAGCGTCGCGAGGTCCGCCACGCCGTGCGTGCCGCCCGGATCGCCGTCGATGTAGACCACCATCCCGTTGCTGGACTCGATCTGTCCTTCAATCGCCACGTAGAGCGTTCCGCCGATCGCGATCGCGCGCAGCGTGGTGAGCGAGTTGCCGGTCCAGATCGTCGCGGTCGAGCTCGAGCCGCTCGTCGCGAACGCCCACTCGGTGCCGCCGACGACGCCGTCCACGACCGGCGGGGTGATGACGGCAGCGTCGTGTCCGGCATCCGCGCCGCCATCACGCCCAGCATCGCTGGCCGCGGCATCCACACCTGCATCGTCCGCCGTCGCAGCGTCGGATCCGGCGTCGAGGCCGCCATCGGTCGCGGCCGCCGCATCGCCGGCGTCAGGCGTGGCGAGGCCCGAGTCGCCGCGCATGGCGGCGTCATGCCCAGCGTCACGAAAGGTCGTGGTGTTTCCGGTCGCGACCGCACATCCGACGAGCACCGAGGCCAGAACTGCAGCCGCGCGAGAGGAAGCCATCGGCAGAGAATAGTACGGACGCGGCTCGGGAACCCGTGCGGCTCTACGGTGCCCGAGATCGTATGCTCCTTCTGACGATGACCCGGTCTCGCGTGTTCCTGTGGACCTCCGGCCTGGTCGCACTCGCGGTCACGGCGGGTGCGCTCGCGCAGAGCGTCGTCCCGCACGAATTCGTGCCCAACGCGGCAGAAGACGAGGGCAGCTCGCTCGTGTCGCGCTCGGGCAGCACCGAGCCGGCGGCCATCGTGTACGACGGCAACCTCGTCCCACCGCCCGCGGGAGGAGCGCTCCGCGACGGCGAGCGACCGATGCGATCGCTTCCTGGCGACGGCTCGCAGAGCGAAGAGGTCGGGCGGCGCTCTCCGACGTTCCGTCCCGATCGCGTGACCGCGCTACCCGGTGCCGTCGGCTACTTCGAGGTCTTCAGTCCCTCCATCACTCCGTACAAGCGCGTCACGGCGCTCGACGGAGTCGCGCTGGCCGGTTCGGTTCCGGTCCTCGCGGTCGCCGACGTGGCGCGCGGCCGCGTGGTGATCGAAGGAGCTGGCGCGGCAGCCCCCGACGCACGCCCACGTGACCGCTTCTGGGGAAGCGTCGTGCTCGATTTCTCGGATGGCTTCACCGTGCCACTGCCGAGCGTGTCGCCCGAGTCGCGCATCCTGACCCTGCGCACCGAGCCCGCGAACGTGGCGATGCACCTCGAGCGCGATCATGCAGACAACTTCTTCGCCGTGCTCGACGCGCGAGACGAGGGCACGCGCGAGGTGCGCGTGATCTTCCTGACCGATGCCCCGCGGACCTACTTCGGTTTCGACGAGGGCGCGGCGCTCCCCACCGCACCGAGCGACGCCCTCGTCGCCGAGGTCCCCGTGCTGCCCGAGTCGGTGGAGCGGGACGCCCTCGCGTTCGCGAGCGAGCTCGGTGTCAGCCGCGGGGATCCCTTCGATCGCGTGATCGGCGCGCTCGTCGATCACTTCCGTGCGTTCGAGGAGTCGGAGGAGCCGCCCGCCGACACGGGGAACATCTACCTCGACCTCGCGCGCGGGATGCGTGGCGTATGTCGACATCGGGCGTATGCGTTCGCGATCACGGCCATGGCGCTCGGGATTCCCACGCGCTTCGTGAACAACGAGGCACACGCGTGGGCCGAAGTGCACATGCCCGAGCGGCGCGGCTGGCTGCGGGTCGACCTGGGCGGCTCGGCCCAGGGGCTCGTGTCGCGAAGCGCCGATCGCGGGCCCGAGTACCGGCCGAACGTGCGCGATCTCTTGCCGCAGCCCGAGCCCTACACGCGCGCGCTCGATGCCGCACAGGCGACGAGCCATCCACCGACTGGCGCGAGCGGAGCCGATTCGCAGCCGCCATCGAGTGCGACCGACGCGACGACGGCGACCGAGCCTGCGGCTGCGACCGACGGCGACCCGCTGGGCCTGCGCTCGCCGCCGCCGAGCCTGCCTGCGCGCGCGCCGCTGACGCTCGCGCTCGACCGGAGTCCACCTCACTGGGAGGTGCTGCGCGGCCAGAGCTTCGAGGTGACGGGCACCGCGAGGAGCCACGGCTCTGCCGCGGTCGGCGCGCGCATCGAGGTCCTGCTGCGCGATGCGCGCGGGAACGAAGAGCTGCTGGGCGTCACGGTGAGCGACGCGCGCGGCGTGTTCTTCGCGAGCTTCGGCATTCCACCGGACGCGCTCGTCGGAGAGCGCTCGCTCGTGGTTCGAAGCCCCGCGAGCACGCGCTTCCAGGCGGCGAGCGTGGAGTAGTGTCGACGCGCCTGCCCTCGCTCGCGCTCACCGCGCTCGCGCTCGCATTGGCGTTAGGAGCGGCCGCACAGGACCCGGTGCCGGACGGAGGTGGAGCGGCCGACGCGACGTCCTTCGTGCGTGTGGTCGGCGATCGCTTCGTTCGAGGCGGCAGCGCGTTTCGCTTCATCGGGGCCAACGTCGCGGTCATGCACGGGCAGGCTCATCGTGCGGCCGTGGCGTCCACGCTCGATGCCGTTCGCGATGATGGGCTCTCGGTCATCCGTATTTGGGCTCTCGGCGAGCGCGACGCCGCGACGCCCGAATGGGGCCGCACCTACGCGTTTCGCATGGGGGAAGAAGGCTGGGTCGAGGACAGCTTCCTGCATCTCGATCGCGTGCTCGCGCTGGCCGCAGAACGACACCTCGGTGTCATCATCGTCCTGGCGAATCGTTGGGCCGACTACGGCGGGCTGCCCCAGTATCTGCGCTGGTCGGAGGATCCGTTCGACGCCGACGCGCCCGACGGGCTCGCGCGCGCCGAGCTCGGCACGTTCTTTCATTCCGCACGCGCGCAGGCCCTCTACCTCGCGCACGTGGAACGCGTGATCGGGCGCGTGAACACGATCACCGGTCGGCCCTACGCCGACGACCCGACCATCTTCGCCTGGGAGCTCGTCAACGAGATCTCCGCCGAGCGAAGAGACGCGGGGGCGCTCGCGGCGTTCGTCTCGACGAGCGCGCGACGAATTCACGCGCTCGATCCGAGACACCTCGTGTCGGCGGGTCACATCGGATACGTGACGGCCGCCGAGCGTCGGACCTGGCGCGAGATCGAGTCGCTTCCCGAGGTGGACTTCGCCGACGCGCACGCCTATCCGACGGAGCACGACCGCGTGCGTACCATCGCCGAGCTCGACGCATTCGTCGACGACCACGCGATGCTCGCGCACGCCGTGCTGCACAAGCCCCTGGTGCTCGGCGAGGTCGGCTTCTCGACCGGAGCGCGCGCGCTGCATCGATCACGCGCGTCGCTCTTCGATCACTTCCTCGAGCGCGCGAACACGATGGGCGTGGACGGCGTGCTGCCCTGGATCTACGCCCCCAGCACCGACCACGCTGGCCGCCACACGATCCTCGCCGATCATCCCGACGCGGACTCGCGGCGCGTGCGCGCGGTTCTCGAAGAGCGCGCGCGCAGCTTCGCGAGCACGGTCCTGCCGCGCGAATGGCCGTCCAGCGATGCGCCGCTCTGGGATCCCTCGCGCACCGTACGAGGAGTGCGTCGGCCCGCGCGTCCATCGCGAGAGGGACGCGTCACGTTCGCGCCCACGGACTTTTCGGACGCGCGCTTCGAATCGGTCGGCGCTTACGACGGTGGGGCGATCGCGCACGTGTACGGCGGCGGCTACGGGTTCGTCGTCTTTCGGTTCCGCGCCCCGCGCGCGCTCGGCTCGACGATCCAGATCTCCATGCGCGCGAGCTCGGAGCTTCCGGGTCGCGGCGAGGGCGCACAGCCGAGCGACGGATCGCGCGTGCTCGTGTCGATCGACGATCGCGCGCTCGGTGCCATCGAGGTCCCGCCCGACGACGGCGTGGGCCGACGCGTCTCGCTCGAGCTTCCGATCGACGACGCGCTGCGAGCCACGCTCACGGAATCGACCGTGCACACGCTGCGGTTCGAGGTTCCCGATGACGACACGTCGCACGGGCTCTGCCTCTACGCAGGGCCGACCGGGCTCGTGGAGCTCGAGCCGGCCCTGAGGGCCGAGATGCCCGGGCACGTGGAGATCGCGTTTCTGCCTTGACGCGCGCGCGCACGCGCGGTGCGATTCCCGTTCGACTCATGGCCGACCCCACCGATCGCGCCGAAGGCGCTTCTCCCGCCGAGGGCGCCGCGCCACGACTCTCGCGCGAGCCGACGGCGGACGGATCGGAGGCCGTGCGCAAGAGCTTCGAGCCGGAGAGCGGCGGCTCGTCCGAGTTCTCGCGCGTCGAAGGCGAGGAGGATCTCCACGAGGTCCAGCCGGACCTTCCCGACGTCCGCCTCGAGCTCGAGGACGCCGAGCGCGGAGGGCGCTACGAGGACGGGCCGATCCTCGGTGCCGGCGGCATGGGCGAAGTGCGGCTGCGCAAAGATCGGCGCGTGGGCCGAAGCATCGCGGCGAAGATCATGCATTCGCACGTCGAGACCGCCGACACGCGCCAGCGCTTTCTCCGCGAGGCGCGCGTGCAGGGCCAGCTCGAGCACCCAGCGATCGTTCCCGTGTACGACCTCGGCGTCGAGGACGGCCGCCTCTTCTTCACGATGAAGCGCGTTCGCGGCCAGACGCTCGCGCGCGTTCTCTTCGGCCTCGCGAGCGGTGAAGAGGAGTACCTCAAGCGCTTCGCGCGTCGGCGGATCCTGGCGAGTTTCCTCCAGGTCTGTAAGGCGGTGCACTACGCGCACGTGCACGGCGTGCTCCATCGCGACCTCAAGCCTTCGAATGTGATGATCGGCGACTACGGCGAGGTCTACGTGCTCGACTGGGGCCTCGCGCGCACGCTGGACGTGCGACCCACGGCGACCGGTGCGAGCGCAGCACGCCCGCGCCACTCGCTCGTCGCGGCCGATCCCACGCGCGTGCGGCAGTACCGTCCGAACATCACCAAGCCCGGCAACCTGATCGGGACGCTGGCGTACATGTCGCCCGAACAGGCCCGCACCGAGCCGCTCGACGCGCGCGCCGACGTCTACTCGCTCGGCGTGATGCTCTTCGAGATCTTGACGCTGCGCCGGTTCCGCGACGACTCGAGCTACCTGCGGGTCATCGCCCAGATCGTGGACGGGGTCGTGGCGCGCCCCAGCGATCACGTCGACATCGATCCGAGCCTCGATGCGATCTGCGTGAGAGCGACCACCGTCGAGCGCGAGGAGCGCTTCGGCTCCGCGCTCGAGATCGCCGAAGAGATCGAGCGCTGGCTCGATGGTGCGCGCGACGCCGAGTCGGAGAAGCGCACCGCCGCCGCTGCCGTGCGAGGTGCCAAGGATCGTCTCGCGTCAGCCGACCCCGAGACCGCGGGAGCGGCGCTGCACGACCTCTTGCGCGCGGTGACGCTCGATCCGGACAACCGCGAGGCGCCCAAGCTCTTGCTCGAGACGCTCGAGGCGCCGTCCGCCGCGCTCCCGAAGGAGGTCGAGGCCGAGATCGCGACGCGCAAGGCGGCGCGTCCGCCCGTGGGCACGCTCTTGACGCTCGCGTGCGCGCTCGCGGTGTTGCCGACGCCCGTCGTGTGGGCGACGGGAACGACCGACACGATCACGCTCGGCGCGACGCTCGCCGCCTCGATCGTGTCGCTCGGGGTCTTGCTCTTCGTGCGTGCCGCACACGGAAGGGCAGTCGCGAGGCTCGACGAGAGCGATCGACGCCTCGCCGTGCAGGCCTATCACCTGCGTCGCCTGTTTCCCGGCGCGATCCTCGACGACAAGCGCGACCGCCTCTCGAACGGCTGAGCGTGTCCGGCAGGACGACTCCGGCCGAGATTCCTAATCGCCGATGGCGATGCCGAGCTTGTGGCGCAGAGCGAAGTAGCTGTCGCTCACGCTGAAGAGGGTCAGCTCCTTGAGGCGATCCTTCTGCGGCACGGCCGACGCTTCGTCGGGGCTGGCGCGAACGAGCGCCGTCGCGATCTCGAGATCGTTGGCGAGCACGAAGCCCACGCGATCGGCCGTGAGGTCCACGGCCGCGGTCCACTTCTTGAGGTCGAGTTCGGGAGCCGCTTGGAGGAGCCGCGTCACGTGGCTGCGCAGTGTGTCCTGCTGCGGGCCCGAGAGGTGCGCCTTGAACGCGCTCTGGTGCTCGCTCACCGCGCCCGTGAGATCGGCGGGAACGGGGAACGCCGGCATGACGCTCTTGATCGCCGCGAGAAGCCAGCCGCGAAGCCCCGAGCCCGTGGGCACGAGATGTCGGAGATAGAGCCCACCGCGCATGTAGGTGAGGTGACGTCCGGCGACGAACGCGAGTGCCTGCGCCGGGCCGCCCTGCTGCGCGCCGCGACCGAGGCCGATCGACGGCGGCGCTGCGAACACGAACGAGAGACCGCCGGGATCGTCATTCCGGTAGTACATCGGCGGCAGCGAGATGCGCGTCGCGGCGCCCGCGTACCAGAGCGTGCGCGCCATGTCGGCGGGATCGCGCTCGGCGTCGCGCGGCTGCTCGTTCCCGAGCTTGAACGCCGAGAGCGGCTGCGCGCGAACCGCGACCACCGCCGGCGCGATGGTCGTGAAGATGTCGGTGAGCAGCGGGTCCTGCAGCGGGTGCTGGATGTGCTTCAGCCAGAGATCATCGGAGAGCTCCGTCTTGATCGCGGCGGGCGAGCGCTTGCGATGCTTCTTGAAGAAGCCTTCTTCGTCCGGCTCGGCGTTCTTGAGCATGGTGAGCGTCTGGCAGACGCACCAGCTCTCGTCGGGCTTCTTCGCTTCCGTGTAGAGCTTGCGAAGCGCTTGGTAGCTCTCCATGCGGTAGGGGCTCATCTCGAGCAGTTCGTGGTGCACGCGCACCGCGCTCTGGAAGTACTTCTTCGGCTCGGCCGAGAAGATCTCTGCAAGCTGCTCCGCACGCCGGCGATTCTCCGGATCGAGCTTCTGCGCTTTCTCGAACGCCTCGACGGCGTCGCTCGGCTTGCTCATGCGGTGCTTGAGCAGCTCGGCCAAGGAGTCGTAGAGGTGCGCGATGTCCTTCGGCGAAGGCGCTTCGGCGTCCTTCTGACCCTCGAGCCGCTTGATGCGATCTCGGTAGGCCTTCTCGAGGCGCGACCAGTCCGCCTTCGAGGTGAGCGCTTGCACCAAGCCTTCGAAGGCCTTGCCGAGCGAGGGCAGCATGTCGAGCGCCTGCTCGTAGTAGTCGGCGGCCTCGTCGAGGCGCGCGAGCTCGTGGTGCGAGATCGCGGCGGCGGTGTTGTAGTACTTGCCGAGCTGCACGCGGTCGCTGACGAGCTCCGCGATCCGCAGGATGACCTCGACGAGCTTGCTCCAGTCCTTCGTCTCGGAATAGACGGCCATCAGCTTGGTGAGCAGGTTGCGGTCGTCGGCCTTGATCTCGAGCGCCGCGACGTACGCCTTTCCGGCGCGCTGCTTGTCGGCGATCTTCATCAAGAGGACGTCACCCGTTTCGATGAGGAGCTTCACGCGCTCCTCGTCGGGTGCGACGTCGGTGCGGCGCTTGAGCGTCGAGACGACCTTCTCCCAGTCGCTCTTGCTCTCGTACAGCTGCTTGAGCGAGTGGAGTGGCTCGGCCTGACCCGGCAAGAGCTGCGCGGCCTCTTCGAGCGAGGTGCGCGCCTCGTCGAGCTGGTTCGAGCGACGCAGCGCCTCACCGACACGATAGACGATACGTCCGCGATCGCTGCCGACGAGATCCTTGCCGACCGTCTTCAGGATGTCGCGGTACATCTCCGCCGCTTCGTCGGCCGCGCCCGACTCGAAGGTGATCTCGGCGAGGCGCTCGAGCACTTCGCGATCGTCGGGCGCGAACGCTTTGGCGTTGAGGTACGCGCGCTGCGCCTTGTCGAAGCTCGAGGTCTTGCGGAACGCGTCGCCGGCGCGCAGTGAGACCTCGCGCGCGTCCTCTCTCGGCATCTCGCTGGTGCGCGAGAGTAGCGGCTCGTACTGCTTGCCCGCCTCGGCGAAGTCCTCCGCGTCGAACGCGATGTCGCCCAGGCCGCGCGCCGCCGGCGTGCTCGTGGCGTCGAGCTCGATGGCCTTCTTGTACGCATCCTTCGCGGCGGGCACGTCCTTGAGTCGATCGCGACGGATCGCGCCGAGCTCGGCGTAGAGCTTCGCCTTGCTGACCGACCCGGTCGTGACCTCGATCTCGCGAAGCAAGAGCTCGGCTGCGCCGTGGGCATCGCCGCGACCCGTGTAGATCGCGCGCAACGCGGAGGCCGCGGCGGCGTCGTCCTTGTTCGCGTCGAGCGCCGCCTTGTACTGGGCGATCGCCGCGTCCTTATCGCCCGAGTCCTCGTGCATCCGACCGACGCGAACGAGCAGCTCGGCCTTCCGCTTTCCTTCGGTCTCGGCCTCGGCGAGCTTGCGCACCGAGTCGATCGCCGACTTCGCGTCGCCCGTCTGATGCTGCAGGCGTGCGAGGAGCTCGAGTGCTTCCGAGTTCTTCGGATCCACGCCGAGGACGCGCTCGGCCATCTGCATCGCACGCTGCGGCGCGCCGACGTCCACCGTGAGCACGCGTGCCGACTGCAGGAGGAGCGAGATCTTGCGCTTCTCGTCGTTCGAGCTGAGCGCGTGGCGCTCGAGCGTGGTGCTCAGATCGTCGAAACGCTGGAGCTTCCGATAGAGGTGGGTGAGCTGCGTGTTCGCGCCCTCGTGCCCTGGCTCGATGGTGACGATCTCTTCGAACGTCTCCGCGGCGCGCTTGTGATCGACGAACTCCTCTTCGAGGATCCCGCCGATGCGCTCGAGGATGCTGATGCGCTGCCGCGGCGTCGCCACCGTCTCGAGCTGCGTCCGCAGGTTCGTGAGCAGGTCGTCGTACTTCCCCTTTTGCGAGTAGATCCGCTCGAGGCCCTTCAGCGCCGCGATGTTGTGCGAGTCATCGGCGATGACGGCTTGGTACTGGCCGATGGCGCGATCGGGATCGTTGAGTCGATCCTCGTAGAGCTCGGCGATCGCCGAGAGCGTCTCGATGCGCGTCGCGCCGCGCTGGCTCGCGGCCTTCTTCTCGAGCAGCTTCGCGAGCTCGGGCCACTTCTTCTGCTCGGCGTAGATCGACTCGAGCGCGTCGGTCGCCTTCGGGTGCGCGGGGTCGGCCGCGATCACTTGCTCGAAGAGATCCGAAGCGCGCGGCGTGTCACCGAGCTTTCTCTGTACGATCTCGGCGGCCTCGGCCTTGAAGTCGCGCTGACGCACGGGCGAGGTCGCGATCTCGGCGCGGCGAAGCAGGATGCCGACGAGCTCGGGATAGCTCTGTGCCTTCCGATAGAGCTCGACGGTGCCCTCGAGCGCGCCCTCGTTCTGCGGATCGATCTGGAGCGCCTGGTTGTAGCAAGGCAGCGCGAAGTCCGGTCGGCCGATGCGCTCGCCATACCAGCGGCCCATGAGCACGAACATCGCGACCTTGCGCGTCGGATCATCGGTGCCCGTCGCAGCCTCGTTGAGCGCCTGGATGGCCTCGTTCCAGCGCTCGTTCTTTCCCGCGGCGAGCCGCTCGATCTCGCGCGCCGTGCGCTCGTCTCGCGGATCCTCGGTCAGCGCCTGCGTCCAGGCGACGAACGCGCTCGCGGCGTCCTTGAGGCCGGTCTCGTAGGTCTCGGCGATCTCGCGCAAGATGGCGGCGCGATCGCTCGGCGACGTCTCGCGCTCGGACTTCTCGAGCAAGAGCTCGACGAGACCCTCGGCGTCCCCGCTGCGGCGCTTGAGCTCTTCGAGTCCGATGCGTGCGATCTCGTCTTCGGCGTCGACGTCGAGGATCTCGCGGTAGCAAGCCTCGGCCTGCTTCTCGTCCTTGACGTCGTTCTCGTAGAGGCGCGTCGCGCGGAAGAGCAGCGACTTCTTCGTGTCGGTGTCGTCGGCGAGGCCGGAGATCTCGCGCAGCTTCTCGGCCGCCTTGGCCCACTCCTCGGCCGGATCGGCGATCCGCTCGAGCGCCGCGGCGAGGTCTTCTTTCCCAGGCTCGGCCGCGAGCGCATCGACGGCTCGGTCGAACGCGCTCTGATCGAGCGCCTCTTTCTTGCGCGCCTCGGGCGGAATCGACGCGCGACCGATCGACTCGATCGCCTCGCGAAGCTCGCTCGTGGATGCGTGGCGAGCCGACGGATCCTTCTCGAGCGCGCGAAGGATGATCGCATCGACCTCCTTGCTCACCCATCCGCGCGGGGCCACACCGCTCGGCGCGTCCGCATCCTTGGTGAGGTGCTGCGCGACGACCTCGATCGCCGAGCCCGAGAACGGCGGCTTGCCGGTCAGCACCTCGAACATCAGCGCACCCACGGCGTAGATGTCCGACGAGAAGCTCGCCGCACCGTTCTTCGCCTGCTCGGGCGCGAACGACTTGGCCGTTCCCGCGATCGGGATCACGCCGCTCTCGGCGGCGTTCGTGGTGGGACGACGCACCAACAAACGATCGGCGCCGGGATCCACGAGCACGCCCGTCGGCTCGTTGGTCATCTTTCCTTCGGCGGTCGGGCGAACGATGAAGACGTTCTCCATCTTCACGTTGCCGTGCGCGAGGCCGCGCGCATGCAGCGCATCGAGCGCCGTCAGCACGCCGCGCAAGATCGGCCGCGCCTCGTTGAAGTGCATGGGTCCGGTTCGACCGATGCGTGCACCGAGCGACTGACCCTCGATGAAGCGCGTCGCCGCCCAGGGTCGTCCATCGGCCATGCGTCCGACGCCCACGACGCGACCGAGCGTGGCCTCGTCGATCTGGCCCGTGGCGCGCATCGCCGTCGACCAGCGCTGCACGGTCGCGCGATTCACGGCGTGGACGGAGCGCATCACCTTGAGCGCGACCTTCTCGGTCGGTGAGTCGGCCAAGTAGACGACGCCGGTTCCGCCCTCGCCGACCTTCTTGGCGATCTTGAACACGCCGACCGTCGTCCCAGGCGCGAGCTCTTCGGCACGAGAGAAGAGGTCGACGTCTGCCTTGACGTCCTTGTTCGAGAACATCATCGCGTCGGCGAGCGCGACGATCGCGTCGTCGGCCAGACAGCGCTCCACCAGAGCACGCGCGAAGGCGCCCTTGCCGCTAGTCCCACCGACATCGTCGGGAGCCAGGCCCAAGAGATCGCTCGAGAGAGCCAACATGTCGTCGAGCTCGAAGAGTCGCTCGAGCTCGCCGCGCAGAATGTCCGTCGTCGTCATGGCGTTCGCGTCCGGCCCCGGAGCCGATAAAGGATCGAAAGGACACCCGAAACCGCGAGGGCGACCCCGGGGGAGGCGAATCCTACACAAGCGCCGCGGGGCTGGAAAGCTCGCGCGGAAGCGACGGAGAAAGAGGTATGGACTAGAAGCGGAAGCCCAGATCGAAGAGGTGCATGGCGTTTTGGCGCTGCGTGTCCCACTCGGCCGTGTAGCTGATCTGGATGAACCCGAACTGAACGTTGAGCACCGCCATCGGGCGCACCGCCCACTGTTGGTGCTCGGTGCTGAGGATGCGGATGGCGCCCATGTCGATGGTCGCGACGCGCGAGGTGTCGTGCACGCTGGAGACGGAGGCGCCGAGGCCGAGCTCGAAGTGGAAGCCCATGCCCGGCCCGAGGGTGACGAGCTGGCGCCAGCCTGCGTACGCATCGCCGCGAAGACGATCCGTCGATGACGTGAGCGTGCCGCTCCCGGTCGGCGTGTCCGCCCGCATCAGATAGTGGAAGCGCCCGCTGAGCACGAAGGCATCGAGCGCGGTCATGCCGACCTGGAGATATCCGCCGTACACCCAGCCCGGATCCTCGAACGCTC
>JAYVCF010000406.1:0-4654 GCA_043750095.1 Deltaproteobacteria bacterium | reverse complement strand
GCTGCCGTGAGATCGCCCGCGGCGGCCACCCAGTGCGTCTCGGTCGGCGCTGCGATCGGCGCGTCGCACGAGAACAGTGCGTCGGCCCCGTCGGCGACGAGCTCGACCGTGCGCTCCTGGTCGAGCGCGTCGAGCACGCCCCCGATGGCGACCCGCCGATGGCCGGTGCACGCGGGAGGCGCGAAGGGCACGCCGTAGATGATCGACTGGCCCGCCAGCACCTGCGAGAGCCCGGAGCTCTCGGCCAGCTCGGACCGCTGCGCGTCGCTGAGCGGGAGGCGGAGCGCGGCGGGGGCGTCGGGCGCGATCACGCGTGCAGCGCCTCGGAGATCGACGAGCAACGCCGTCTCGCCGTGGTTCGCGATGCGGAACAGCGCGCCCGTTCCCGAGCCGTGGATCGCGAGCCGATCCTGAACCTGCACCTCCACGTGCGACGCCGCGACGATGGTGAACCAGGTCACGGCGGCCTCGGCTGCCTGCTCCGAGGGCGGCGGCTCGCTGGGCGCGGAAGTGCCCGTCCCGCAGGCGGTCGCGAGCAGAAAAAGGGCGAGCGCACCACCACGCACGGGCGGCAGCATACCCGCTCCGTGAAACGCCGTTGACAGTGTCTTGGGGGGCCTCCTAGTCTCCTTCGAATTCCTGGGCAGGCGTGCGGTGAGCCGCTGAGGTGGGCCTGGAGACGACCGAAAAATAGGTCCGCCCGCGGGCGGGGGACTCGGTAGGAGAAAAGGTATGCGCACGCACTCGACTACGGGCCTTCTCGTTCTTCTCGTTCGCACCATGCTGGCGGCAGCCATGCTGGTGGGAGCGACCGGTTGTCACGCTGACGAGAACGACCCCGCCGGGCAGGCGGGCGAGCTCACGGACTCGGTGCGGCGGGCGAACGCCATCGCCAACCTCTCGCGCATGTACACGACGGCGCTCGCGCACGCGGACGGCGATCGGACCAACGCCGAGCCGATGCACGTCGCCGACGTGAGCGTGGCCCAGCTCAGCCAGTGCTATATCCAGCACCCCGAGGACGTCACCGGGCGTCAGGCGATCATGGCGCTGCTCGGTGAGATGCGGGACGTGCGCTCGCTGCCGGCGCTCATCGCCGCGCTCGACTGGCGGCCCGAGATCTCGGAGGAGCCCGCCATCGGTGCGGCGCGTACGATCGCGACGCTCACGCTCGACGACACGCAGAAGGCGCAGGTCATCACGGCCCTCGGGACGGCGCTCGCCGCGGTCCGGCAGGCGCGCGGCGTGGACAACCGCATGCGCATCGAGTTCCTCCGCGCGCTCGGCGCCATCGGCGACCCGCGCGGCGCCGCGCCCATCTCGCGCGTGATGCTGCTCCAGTCCGAGAACCAGGACTTCCTCATCAACCGCCTCGCCTGTGAGCAGCTCGGGCGTCTCTCGGATCCGACCACGGTGCCGGCGCTGATCCAGGCGCTCTACCTGTTCGGGCCGAACAATCCCTTGCTGCGCATGAACGACATGGCGTCGATGGGCCTCGTGCGCATCGGCCAGCCGGCGCTCCAGCCGCTCCTCGACACGCTCGCGGGCCACAACGCCGAGGCGAACCAGATCGCGACGCAGTACATCGCGGCCGTGCGCCAGCGGGATGCGGACGCGGCGGCCCAGATGTCGGTCGACTCGATCGTGTCGGGTGAAGCGGCGACGGCGCTCGGCCAGCTCGGCATTCGTGCGGCGATCGATCCGCTCATCCTCGAGACGCAGCGCACGGCGCCCGGCGAGCGTCCGGGCGCGATCGAAGAAGACGCGTCCATCGAGGGGCACATGATGAGCGGCGCGCTCTCGCTCGTGTCGATCAACCGCGAGGACGGGGACACGCAGCGCATCCGCGAGGCGCTCATCTCCGTGTTCAACCGCCTGAACCCCGTGTCGCGCCCCGGGCACGGCAGCCGTCAGCAGCTCCTGGTGGCGCTGCAGCACTTCAACGATCCGGGCTCGATGCCCTTCCTCCTCACCACGGCGCAGCCCCTGCCGCGCGGCACGGCCCCCGACGCCGACGCCAACTCGCGCCGGGTCCTCGCGTTCCGCGCCTATCTCCTGATGGCGAACGCGGCCGAGATCGCCAACCTCGAGCAGATCCTCGCCGGCGAGACGCAGGACAGCGACGTGCGCGATGGCTTCCTCGACCTCACGGGCGATCTCGACGCGGGCGCCCCGGCCGACGCGCAGCGCCCGGTGTTCGCCGCGACGCACGAGTGCAACACGGACCTGACGTGCTGGGCCGGCAAGCTCACCGACCACGACTCTTGGGTGGCCCGCAAGGCGGCGTACATGCTCGCGCGCTACGGCCGCGGCAACGACGCGGCGATCACGGCGCTGGTCGGCCAGCTCGGCAACTCCGACGAAGAGATTCGCGGCGAGATCCTCTACGCGCTCGACTTCTGCGCGAACCACGGCAGCGCCGCGGCGGTCGCGCGGATCGACGAGCTCCACCGGATCGAATCGGGTCGCTCGATCTGGGCGCACACCGAGTCGCTCTTCCTGGCCGTGCAGGCGCGTCTCGCGGCGCGCACGGCGGCGCACTGACGCATGCCCACATGCTGATCATCCAGCTCGACGCTTCAGGGCCTCGATGATCCGTCTGGAGGTCGTCGAAGGTCAGGACAAGGGGCGCGTTCTCGAGTCGCGCTCCGACCTGGTGAAGATCGGACGCGGCGAAGTGAACGACTTCGTCGTGTCCGAGTGGCACGTCTCGCAGGAGCACGCGATCGTGCTCTTCGTCGGCGATCGCTACGTCGCGCGCGATCTGCAGGCCACCAACGGCACGCGGATCAAGCGCGGCGAGACGATGATCGACGTGGGCGCGTCGGAGAATCGCGAGGTCGCGCTCGAGTCGGGTGACGTCCTCTCGCTCGGTGACTCGGAGCGCGCCGCGAGCGTCGCCGTGAAGATCGAGGACGAGGAAGACGACGCGCGCATCGTGTCGGTGCGCCGCGTGGCCGAGATCGATCGGCTGGAGGCCGACCTCGGCTCCGATCAGACGGTGCTGCGCGCGCTCTACGAGGCGCAGAAGAACCTCTCGGGCACCCTCGAACTCGAGACGCTGGTCGACGAGATCGCGCAGGAGGTGTTTCGGTTCTTGTCGCGCGCCACGCACGTGACCATCGCTCTGCGCGAGGACGAGGACGGCCCGCGCCGCGCCGCTCGCTACGTGCCCGTCGGGACTCGCGTTCGCGGAGGCGCTGGGCGCGACGCGGTGCCGATCACCCGCAGCGTGTTCAAGAAGGTGGTGGCCGAGCGCGCGGCCGTGCTCGCTGCCGACGCCCGCCGCGACGTGGGCGAGAGCGCGTCGATGATGGCGGCGCAGATCACCAGCACCATCGGCGTCCCGCTCTGGCAGGGCGACGAGATCAACGGCGTCTTGCAGGTCGACAACCGCGAGGGCTCGGGCGTGTTCCGCGATCGCGACCTCGACGTGCTCGCGCTGCTCGCGCAGTCGGCCAGCGCGGCGCTCTCGCACGCACGGCTGTACGCGCGCCTGCGCGTCGCCGAAGAGAACTCGCGCAAGGAGAACGTCTACCTCAAGCGGCGCGAGCAGACGCGGCGCGAGGGCGCGATCATCGGCGACGCGCCCACGATGAAGCGGCTCTTCGATCAGCTGCGCAAGGTGGTGAACACGCGCGTCACCGTGCTCATCGAGGGCGAGACCGGCACGGGCAAGGAGCTCATCGCGAGCGCCGTGCACTACTGGTCGGAGCGCAGGGAGAAGCTCTTCGTCGCGCAGAACTGCGCCGCGATGCCCGAGAACCTCCTCGAGAGCGAGCTCTTCGGTCACAAGAAGGGCAGCTTCACGGGCGCGACGGAGGACAAGAAGGGCCTCTTCGAGCTCGCCGACGGCGGCACGTTGTTCTTGGACGAGGTGGGCGAGATGCCGCTCTCGCTCCAGGCGAAGCTCCTACGCGTTCTCCAAGAAGGAGAGGTGCGACCGGTCGGCGGCGCCAAGACCATCCGCGTGGACACGCGCATCGTGGCGGCGACGAACCGCGACCTCGAGAAAGAGGTGGCCGAGGGCCGCTTCCGTGAGGACCTGTTCTATCGCCTGAAGGTGTTTCCGATCCGCGTGCCGGCGCTCCGCGAGCGCAGCGAAGACGTGCCGCTCCTCGCCGCGCACTTCCTCAAGAAGTACTCGCAAGAGTTCGGGCGCGCCGTGGGCGGCTTCTCCCAGCAGTCGATGGAGATGCTCCGCAGCTACAAGTGGCCCGGCAACGTGCGCGAGCTCGAGAACGAGGTGCAGCGCCTCGTGATCCAGATCGACGACCAGAGCTTCGTGCAGCCCGAGCACCTGAGCCCGAAGATCCGCCAGGTGGAGAACATCCTCGACCGCGTGCACCCCACCAAGGGCACGCTGCGCGAGATGATGGATCAGGTCGAGAAGTGGATCCTGATCGAGGCGCTGAAGGATCACGGGAACAACAAGAGCCAGACCGCGAAGACGCTGGGCATCACGCGCGAGGGTCTGCACAAGAAACTCAAGGGCTTTGGGCTCTCGTAGCCGACCTGCCTGGCGATCGACGGTGTGCACGACTCGAGTGGACGCTCACCCCGGGCGCCCTGGTCACGCTGCGCGCCTCGGCGGCGTGAGCGAGCGCGCGTGCCCTGGTTGCCGGGCAGGCATCAAGGGCAGTCGTCGGCGAGG
>JAYVCF010000405.1:0-11392 GCA_043750095.1 Deltaproteobacteria bacterium | reverse complement strand
CGGCACACTGCGTCTCGAGATCGGCCGCGCGTCCATCCCAGAACTGCACGAAGTTGAGCGACGAGTTGAGCACCGAGGGTGCGTTGATCGGCCCGACCTGTTGGTGGATGCCGAGCGAGGTCACGCGCGCCTCGGCGCCTCCGTGATCGAGCTGGTGGCACGTCGCGCACGCGACCGTCCCGTCTCCCGAGAGGCGCGCGTCGAAGAAGAGCCGACGCCCGAGCATCGCCTCCGGACGATCGAAGTGCGGATCGGGCAGGGCCGCCAGCCCACCGAGGGGCTGCGCCGGTGCGGGATCGGGGATCGCCGTCGGCGCGGGGGCCATCGACGAGGCCGGTGCCGGCGCTTCGTTGCCAGACCCGCACGCTGCCGCGAGCACGGCGAGCCAGAGGACGAGACGTCGCGTCATCACGCTGCTCCTGTTCTCATGCGCGCACCGCGAATCGGTCGCACACGCCCATGGGACTGACGGCGCCCAGGTTCATCGTACACGTGCCGCACGCGTTCGGACCGCCACCGCTGGTGAAGAACGAACAGTTGGTGCAGTTCCGCGCGCCGCTCGTCGTGTGATCGACGTAGTGCGCCGCCGCGCGCTCGGCGGCTTCGGCCGCGCTCGCGTGCGAGCACTCTGGGCCCGACGATCCACATGCGACGAGCATCGTCGGCGCAGCGAGCACCACGAGCGCGGTCTTGCCGCTCTGGCGCAGGAAATCTCTTCGTCCGGTCAGGGTTCGCATGTTCGGTCGCTCCTCGGGAAAAGGTAGCGCGCCTGGCAGGTGCCCCTCCAATACCGAATTCGAGAGAACGCGATAGCCGCGGACTATCGACGCGTCACGCGTCGAGCCGGCGGACCAAGATCGAGGTGTTCACGCCACCGAACGCGAAGTTGTTCGTCATGATGAGGCGCGGCTGGCTGTCCATCGTCTCGCGCACGTAGCCGAGCTTGCCGCAGCGCGGGTCGAGCTCGTCGAGGTTGCGGTTCGCTGCGAGAAAGCCGCCGTGCATCATGAGGATCGAGTACACGAGCTCGATCGCGCCGCACGCGCCGAGGGTGTGGCCCGTGTAGCTCTTCTGCGTGCTGGCCGGGATCTCGCGGCCGAACACCGCGGCCGTCGCGTTGGACTCGGCGATGTCGCCGATCTCGGTCGCGGTGCCGTGCATGTTCACGTAGTCCACCTCCGCGGGTCGAACCTGGCCCGACTCGAGCGCGAGCACCATCGCGCCGCGCATGCCTTGCTCGCTCGGGGCCGTGATGTGCAGGCCGTCGCAGTTGGTGGCGTAGGCCACGATCTCGGCGAGGATCTTGGCGCCGCGCGCCTTGGCGTGCTCGTACTCCTCGAGCACGAGCGAGCCTGCGCCCTCGCCGATCACCAACCCATCACGCTTCGCATCGAAGGGCCGCGGGGAGCGCTCGGGCGCGAGGTTGTAGCGGATGCTCGTCGCCATCAAGAGATCGAACGTGACGGCGCTCGCGTAGTGCAGCTCCTCGGCGCCCCCGGCGATCATCACGTCCTGCATTCCGAACTTGATCGACTCGTACGCCGCGCCGATCGACTGGCTGCCGCTGGTGCACGCCGAGATCATCGGCAGCACGCGTCCCTTCACGCCGAAGCTCGACGCGAGGTTGGCCGCGCAGGTGTGCGTCATGAACTTCAGGTAGCTGCTCGAGTCGAGCCCACGCATCGTGTGCTGCGTGAAGAGAGGGCCGCAGAACTCTTCGAGCGCGGCCGAGCTTCCCGTCGTCGAGCCGAACGCCACGCCGGTGCGTGTGTTCCCTAGGTCCGCTTCCGTGAGGCCGGCCTGGGCGATCGCTTGCTCGCTCGCGTGCAGCGCGAGTAGCCCTACCAGGCCCATCGTTCGTCGGCGACGACGCGGGTAGTGCGCGACGAGATCGATCCCCGAGACCGGCCCGCCGATCCGCGTCTGCAGATCCGGAATGTGCGACCACTCGGGCATCGCGCGAATGCCGCCCCGCATCGCTCGGAGCGAGGCTTCGTTCTCCGCCTTGCCCACGCCGATGGGAGAGATGACTCCCGCGCCCGTGACGACGACCCGTCTCACCGCCAACACGCCCGCGGACACGTGGTCACGGCTTGTCGGGGTCTCCACCGGGCGTGGGAGCCGGCGTGGGAGGTAGCGCGGCCGAGGGCTCGGGCACGCCGGCGTTCGTCTTGTCGATCTCCGCGAAGACGAAGTCGATCAGCTCGTCCACGGTGCGCACTTTGCGTGCGTCGGTGGGATCGGGTCGACGGCCGGTCAGCTCGCGGAGCTGCGTGAAGATGTCGATGGCGTCGATGCTGTCGAGGTCGAGCTCTTCGTAGAGCGTGGACGTCGGCGTGATCTTCTTCGGGTCGAGCTCGAAGCTGTCCGCGAGGATCTCGATGATCTTCGCTCGAGCCTCTTCACGGCTGGGCTTGGGAATCTGGGCCACGGATCGTCTCTTGGTTCGGGGACGGGCGCTTTATGACTCAGACGAGCGCTCTAGACCAACGGAGCCGCCTGCATGAAGCGCTCGAGCTCGAGCTTCTCGCTCGCGCCTTCGCCGAGGATGCGCCGGGCCTCCTCGAGGCAGAAGTTGAAGATCTCTTCGGTGCGCGTGTTCACCGCGCCCCGCTTTCGTTCAGCTCCGATCTCGTTCTGGAAGTGAAGCAGGTCGGTGCCGGCGTTGTACTCGCCGAGGTTCGAGCGGTGCAGCTGGTCCTTCGCTTCCAGCTCGCTCACGAGCTTCTGGAACAGCTTGCTGAAATTCTCGAGCGCCTGGAGCACGTAGTCCTTGCGACGGAGCTGCTCTCGGAGCTTGCGCGGATCGAGGTGATGATCGCGCAGGAAGAAATCGACCCAGAGGTTGTAGTAGCAGCTGATGTCGAAGTTCCACTTCAGGCGCATCGTCTCGTAGCTGGCCAGCACCGGATACTGATCGCGGTAGAGCAGCATCGTCGCCTCGAACCGGAACGACATGAACTCGTCGTAGAGCGTGCTGCGCTCCGCGAGCTCGGCCTCCGTGCAGCCACCCATCTCGCGCACGATCATGTCGGTGATCATGTCGCTCTCGATCGCGATGTAGTCGGAGCCTGGTGAATAGAAGGGGTCGGAGAACGCCGCGGCCTCGCCGATCATCGCCCAGCGGTCCGGCCCGCTGAAGAACTGCTTGGTGCCGTACGCGTAGCGAGCGAAGTGACCGACGTCGATGCACTTGGCGTCCTCGATGAGCGAGGCCACCGCCTTGTGCTGGCGCATGAACTCGAAGAAGCCCTTTTCGGTGGACATCCAGGGCTCGAACACCGTGCCGACCACGCCGAGCGAGGTGACGCCGCGCGCGATGGGGATGAACCAGATCCAGTAGCCGCGGTAACAGAAGTGGTTCGTCGAGAGCACGCGCGCGGTGTGGCGTACGCGGGACTTCCACGCGTCGGCGCCTGGCCGCTGGGACTCCATCAGCGCGTCCATGTCGGTCACGTGGGTGAAGCGACCCCAGACGGCGCCGCAGGCGTGCTTCTCGGGCGTGCGCAGGCCACGCAGCTTGCTGATGAGCTGGCTGCGGCCGCTCGCGTCCACGATCCAGCGCGCGCGGTATCGCTCGACGCTGCCATCGGGCTGGTGGACCTCGAATGCGTGACGGTGCGTCGTACCCCCGTCGGTGCCGGACTTCAGATCGAGGTTCTTGATCGTGCCCCCGATCGAGACCTCGACGCCGGCGACGCGGTTCATCTCGAGCAGGTCCCGCTCGAAGCGAGCGCGATCGATCTGGAAGGTCGGGAACATCGGCAGCCGATCCGAGCCGACCTCGCTCATCTCGAAGAGCGAGGCGCTCTTCTCTTTGTTGTCGAAGAAGAAGCGCAGTCCGTTCTTCGGAAGCTGCTCGTCGACCATGTAGGTCGAGAGGCCGAGCTTGCGGATGAAGAAGTTCGAGGCGATCTCGACCGACGACTCGCCGACCTTGAAGCCGCGATCGACGTCCTTCTCGAAGAGGCCGATCGACACGTCGGGAAGGCGGAGGCGCAGCTGCCGCGCCACGAGGTTGCCGGCGAGACCGCCGCCGAGGATCGCGATGTCGAGGTGGATGGGAGGCGCCACGCCCGGAGACTAAGCCCCCTATCGCCGAGATCCAGCGCGACCTGCGCGTCTGAGGGCGTGACCTCACGTTCTGGATCGATCCGGCCACGTGCAGGGAACGAGGGCGCCGCGTATCTTGTGCGCGGATCGATCCATGAAGAGCTACGACGTCGTCATCACCGGCGGAGGCCTCGCGGGGCTCACCTGCGCGATCTACCTGCGCAAGCAGCTACCGAACATCACCATCGCGGTGGTCGAGCCCTCGCGTCGGCCGCTTCCGGAGGCGTGCTTCAAGGTCGGCGAGTCGTCGGTCGAGATCGGCGCGGGCTGGTTCGAGAACGACAAATGGTGTGGGCTGCGCAAGATTCTCGACGAGCACCAGCTCCGGAAGAACGGCCTTCGCTATTTCACCGGTGACACGCAGGGACCGCTCGCGGCCCGCCGCGAGATCGGCCCGAGCGAGCAGCCCGTGGTGCCCGCGTTCCAGCTCGACCGCGGCAAGCTCGAGAACGACCTGCGCGCGATCGTCGAGGAAGCGAAGATCGATCTCTACGAGGGCTGGAGCGCCTACGCGATCGAGCTCGGGGCGGGCGATCAGCGTCACGTCGTGCGCATCGCCACCGAAGGAAACAAGGAAGAGCTCGACACCCGCTGGGTGCTCGATGCCTCGGGGCGCCGTCGGCTGATCCAGAAGAAGCTCGGCCTCACGCGCGACAGCGATCACACGCACTCGTCGTCGTGGTTCCGAATCTCGCGGCGCTTCGATGTCAGCTGGCTCGTCCCCGAGTCGGAGACCGCCTGGCACGCGCGCGACGTGGACAAGAACCGCTGGCTCTCGACCGTTCATCTCATGGGCAAGGGCTACTGGGTCTGGCTCATCCCGCTCTCGTCGGGCCTGCACTCGGTCGGCATCGTCGCAGGCGGTGAGCACCACCCCATCGACACGTTCGGGCGGCCCGAGACGGCGATGGCGTGGATCCAGAAGCACGAGCCCGTGCTCTTCGCGTTGCTCAAGGACGAGAAGATGGAGGACTTCAAATTCCTCCGGCACTTTGCGTACACGAGCGCTCAGGTGTTCTCGGCCGATCGCTGGGCCTGCATCGGCGAGGCCGGCGTGTTCGTGGACCCGCTCTATTCGCCAGGGAGCGATCTGATCGCGCTCGCGAGCGCGCTCTCGGTCGAGCTGGTCAAGGCCGATCTCGCGGGCGAAGCGATCGCGGCGCGCGTGAGCGAGTACAACGAGTTCTTCCTCGGCTTCACCGAGGTCACGACGGCGACGTTCCGTCGGCACAGCCACATCAACGGCGCGCCCGCCACGCTCGCCGCGAAGCTCTACTGGGACAACTTCCACTATTGGTCGTTCGTCTGTCAGTACTTCTTTCAGCGCCTGTATCGGCTGGCGCCGAGCGAGCACGCGCGCTTCCGCGAGCTGCACAAGTCGTTCGCCGCGCTCAACGTGAAGGCGCAGAAGGTCCTCAAGGCCTGGGCCACGATCGAGCCCGACGACGAGCCGGGACGCGTCTGGGGCGACTTCGTACCGCTCCCGCAATTCCCCTCGCTGCTCGCCGATCTGCACCTCGACCTCCTGAACGAGCGTGACGCCGATGCGACCTACGCGGTGATGAGGAAGAACCTCGCGGGCGCCGAAGAGGTCGTCGCCGAGCTGGTGCTTCGCGCGCTCAAGGCCGTGGGTCCGACGAACGCAGCGCGCCTGGCCGCAGACACGGGCTTGGCGGAGTGGAGCCTGGTCTTCGATCCGATGCGCTGGATCTACGACGAGGTGGCCGATCGCGCGGCGCTCCGAAAGCAGCTCCCGCGCATCGCGCGCGACATGGAGCGCTGCCTCGGCAAGTGCGAGAACGACGGCGTCGGACCCAGCATGCGTGAGCTGGTGAAGCTCGCGATGGGCACGGGCCGCGAGACGCGCGCGACGCTCAACCTGCGCGCTGTCCGCGACGAGTGAAGATCAGCGACCGATGGTGACTTCGACGGACTGCCCGCGGATCGCGACGCGATAGGCAGGGCTGCGGCCGCTCACGAAGCGAACCGTCAACACGCAGTGATCGCCGCGGTTGAGGATGGAGGCGCGCTCGACCGAGGGGTTCGCGGCCGCGATCGGACCGGCGCGATCGAGCGACAGCGCTCCGTCGACGGTGACGGTGAACCCGCTCTCGTCCGCCTGTCCGACCAACGAGGTGATCGGCTGGCTCATGCGCAGCGTCGAGGTGCGACCGTTCGTGACCTCGTCGGCGCCGAACGCGCTCGAGGGTGCGCTCGCGATCGGGGCCGCGACGGCGGGCTCTTCGGATGCTTCGCGCGCGCTCGCGGACGTACTGCCGAGCGTGGGAAACGTCGGCGCAGGAAGGTGGCCACCGCTGGGTGCGGGCGGCGCGGGCGCGACGCTCGGCGCGATCGGGATCTCCGCGGCCGATTCGATCGCCGTGGTGTCGGCCACCGCGGGCGTCGGCATCAGCGCGGGCTCGGGCAACGAGACGATCGGAGTGGCCAGCACCTCGGGCACGACGGGCGTCGGCGTCTCGGCGGAGGCGGGCCCCGAGAGCGCGTAGGCCGTGAGGCCGACGGCGACGACCGCCATCACGCCTGCGAGCGCCAAGCGTCCCTTTCCGGCAAGGGGCGAGGGCTGCACCACCGGCGGCTCCGTCGTGCGCGCGCGGCGAAGCTCACCAGGCGCTGCCACGGGAGGCGGTGTGGTCGTGCGACGCCGCGGCGCGCGCCCGACGAGCGAGCCGAGGCGGTCGGGTGCGTGATCGCGAACGTACGTCGCGGCCGCTCGTGCGGCTTGCGCGAGCCACGCCGCGGCGCGCCTGGCCCATGGGCCCGTCGTCGCGATGGTGATCGTCCACGCCGCGCGCATGCCCGCCACGAGCTTCACGAGCTGCGGCGTGATGCGTTCTTGGAGCGACACGGACGGCGCGCGCTCGGCATCGTCCTCCGCGCGCTCTTCGCTCGTCACGCGCACCGCGCGCACCGGCTCGCGCTCGCGCAAGCGGTCGAGGTCTCGCAAGGCGCGGACGGGTTCCTCGTCGAGAGAGCTCGGCGCCGGCGTCTCGGGCTCGTTGCTCGTCACCCACTCGGCATCGCTGTCTCCGGTCGAGATCACCGCGCTCGGCGCCGCGACGACCTCGTCGTCGGCCGTGATCGTCGCGTCGGGTGACCGGAGATCCGGCGGTGCGCTCTTCGTGGTGGCGCGCGCGTGGACGGGCCGCTCCATCTTCTCGAGCGTGAGCACGAGGCGCGGGATGCCGTTCTCGATCAAGAGCTCCACGTGGGAGAGCGCGCGGCGATCGGTGTCGCCGCCGACTTCGAGCGTCGCGCCCTTGCCGAGCGCCAGAAAGGGCAGCGGCTGCGCGACGGCGATGCGATGCCCGTCGTCGGAGGTGATGATTCCTTCGATCGAGGTTCCGACCCCGTCGAGGTGGACGAACGCGCTCTTGCCGCGCGGCGTCGCGCGACGCGGGTCGGGCGACGCGGTCGAGACGGGCGTGATGACGCGCGGCGGGCCGCCCTCGATCGTCGAGACCCAGCGATCCACGATCGCCTGCACGCGCGGCTCGAGCATGTCGAACTTCACGCCGAACTCGCCGGTGTGCGTGCCCGTGTCGCTCGCCCACACGACCTGCGCGTCCGTCTCGCAGACGCCACCGTCGTCGGGAAGCTCGAAGCGGCAGCGCAGGCGCTGACCGATGTCGGGAAGGATCGACGAGCGGAGCCCGAGCCCTTCGGGGCCGATGTTCACCGCATCGGCATCGTAGATCTCGCCGGCATTCGCGTCGTGCGCGAGCTGCACGAGCAGATCCACCGGCATCCGCACTGCACCTTCGAACCTTCGGTCCAACGCTTCCATCTCGATCGCCTCCGGACGTCTGGAGAGAGCGCCAACCGGCGTCGGTCGTCCAAATTTCGACGAAGGCCCCGTTCTTTTTGACGTGCCCGTCATGGCGTGGGCAACGTCGCCACGGCGATGGGTGTCCGGCTCGAAGTGCATGCTGCGGTTACGCCCACCGACATCGACGCGCCTTCGGCGACTCCTGCCATCGCCACCTACGAGTTCGAGTCCGATCGGATCACGTTGGGTCGTGGCGTCGGCGCCGACGTTCGGCTTCCGCATCCCACGGTGAGCGTGCGGCACGCGTCGATCCGGCTCGAGGGTGCGCGCTACGTTCTGATCGATCACGGATCGACGAATGGGACCCGCCTGGGCGATCAGCTGCTCGCGCTCGAGCGGCCCAAGGCGCTGCGTGATGGAGACGTCATCGCGCTCGGCGCCTACCGCGCGAAGTTCTCCTCGGGTGTCGTGCGCGAGCCGACGTCTCGAGAGCGCACGGCCTCGCTCGCGCGGCGGCTCGCACGGCTCGGTCCCGCGGGGATCCGCGCGACGCCGGCGCGCCTGGTCGTCCTGAACGGCGAGAAGAAAGGTGTGGCGCTGGAGCTGCCGGATCCCCCCGCGCGTCTGGTGATCGGTCGAGGCGAGGAGACGGACCTCCCGCTGCCCGATGCGGATGCTTCGCGAGAGCACTGCGAGGTGCTCGTCGAGCTCGAGGGCCCGACGCTGCGCGATCTCGGCAGCAAGAACGGTGTGCTCGTCAACGACAAGCCCATCACGCAGAAGCGCCTTCGCGACCGCGACGAGGTGACCATCGGGGCGACCGTGCTCAGCTACGAGGACCCGGCCGAGGCGATCCTGGCGAGCGTCGAAGCCCTCGCCGACGAAGTGCTTCCCACGCGCTCGCCGCCTTCGCCCGCACCGATCGAAGAGGAGCCGGACACCGAGCCCGCGCGCGAGCCCGAGCGATCGACGCTGCCCTCGCGCACGAGCTCTGCGCTCTCTCGCGCCGAGGTTCTCGTCGCCTGGCTCGCGGCTGCGGTCTTGCTCGTGAGCCTCGGCGGCCTCTACTGGCTGCTTCGCTGACCGAAAGTGACGCGTCCGAGGCGGAACGAAGGAAGAGTTCGCTCGTTCCGACCGTAGCCGGATCGATCGCACTACGTTCGAATCTCGACCCACGCTCGTACGTCTCTCAGCGCGCGCCCGTTCCCTTGCCTCCGTCCGGGGCGCGTGTTTCGATGCAGCCGCCCGCCCGACGAGCTCGCGCCGGGTCGCCTAGGGGAGCCTTCAATGCAGAAGATCGGCTTACTTTCTCTTCTCGTACTCGTGACGCTGCTCGCGGCGTCGGCGGGCGGCTGTCACGGTCGTCGGCACGTTCGCGGCGCGGCCGTCACCGGAGACGGCGACTCGACGGGCATGGAGGTCGGCGGCGGTGTCACCGCGCACGGCACCCCGCGTGAGCAGCTCGACCAATACGACCAGGTGCTCCGCGGCGCGAGCTACGAGCCCGTCGGGCCCGTCACGCACGGCACGCTCGACGCGTACGGGATGACCGCCATCCCCGTCGATATCCGTCGCGGCTATTGCTACGCCTTCACCGCGTTCGGTCAGCCGGGCACCGACGTGAATCTGATCATGCTCGATCCGCGCGGCGTCGACGTCGCGCACAACGTCTCGCCCGACGAGCATCCCTGGGTGAGCTTCTGCGCGGCGCGCGCGGGTCGGTTCACGGCGCGCTTGCAGATGGCGCGCGGCACGGGCGAGTTCTTCTTCGCGCCCTACCAGTCGCGCGGTCGTCGCGCTGCCGACCTGACCGCGTTCTTCGGTGCCGCAGGCGCCGCGGCGCCGAGCGGTCCGGCCGCCGCGTCGATCGACGGAGAGACCCAGGCGCGCCTCGTGCAGCTCGACCAGACGCTGGCGGGCGAGAGCTACCAGCGCCAGGGCGATGCGCAGGGCCTGCAGCTCCACGAGCGCGACGAGCGCCTCTTCCAGCTCTCGCTCGAGCAGGGTCGGTGCTACGCGTTCGCCTCGCTCGGCGGCCCCGGCACCACCGACACCGACGTCTATCTCGTCGACGGATCGGGTCACTGGATCCAGGCGGACTCGACCGCGAATCGCGACGGCGTCGTCCGCTTCTGCTCGCCCTCGACCGACAACTACACGCTGCAAGTACGCCTCCTCCACGGCGATGGCCCAGTGTTCACCGCGGCGTACCTCCAGCAGGCCGCGTCGAGCCCGACGGCACCGACGACGGCTCCCGTCGCGCCCCTCATCGCCGAGACCTCCACGGCGGGCGCGGGCCTCGACGAGAACTTCGCGCTCCTCGACGCCGACATGCGCGCGCGCGGGTACGAGTCGCTCGGGACGCCGCAGCACGCACACCTCGACGAGGGCGGCACGCAGGAATACGAGGTCGATCTCGAGGGCAACAAGTGTTACGCGATCCTCGCCGTCGGCGACTCGGGCGTCCGCAACGTGGACCTCACCTTGCTCGACACCACGGGCCACGAGGTCGATCGCGATGACGCGGGCGATGCGCGTCCCACCGTCCGCGTCTGCCCCTCGGCGGACGGCCACTACCGCATGCGCGTGCGCATGATGAGCGGCACGGGCGACTACGTGTATGCCCCTTACCGTTGGCCCCGCGGCACGCACGGCCCCTTCGGCCTCGCAGGCCTCGTCTACGTGCGCCTCTCGGAGGTCACGGCGATGTTGGCGGTCGAGGGCTTCGCGCCGGACGCGAACTACTCGATGGAGCGAGGGACGCTGCGCGCGGAGGGCGCGAGCGACTCGCAGCAGCTCCAGCTCACGGCGGGCAGCTGCTACTCGATCACCGTCGTCGGCGGGGACGGAGTCCACGACCTCGACCTCGCGCTCGTGCAAGGCAGCTCGCCGGTCGCCACCGACCTCGGCGTGCGTACCGCGTTCCCGAGCGTGCGGCAGTGCGTCACGACCAGCGGCAACTACACGCTGAGCGTGCGCGCTTCGTCGGGCTCGGGCCCCTACGTGATGCAGGTCTTCAGTCGCGCCGGGACGGCGGACGGAAGCTGATCGTGAGGGCCACGCTCGCGCTGGGGATCCTCGGCGCGGGCCTGGCCCTTCTGGCTCCGGCTCGATCGCGCGCGGATGTGGTCACGATGCCACCCTCGTGTCCGCCGGGCTCGATGGACGCGTTCTGCCACGGGCCTGCGACCTGCGCGCCGCGCGGCTGCGTGTCCTCGACCGACTGCTCGGCCGGTGAGGTCTGCGCCGCGCGTGACCTCTGCACCGAGACGCACAGCTGCTTCGGCTTCTCGATGGGCTCGTTCGTCAACCACGTGCTCGGTGCGTGCGACGCGAGCGGCGCGTGCGCGACGGGCGGGATCTGCGCCTCGTTCTTCGTGTGCTCGCCGGGACCCGTCACCCCGGACGCGGGTCATCCCGGCGTGGACGCGGGCGTCGTGCCCGAGCACGCGACGTACTGCGGCTGCCGCGCCGGCTCGCGCGGTGGAAGCG
>JAYVCF010000404.1:0-8310 GCA_043750095.1 Deltaproteobacteria bacterium | reverse complement strand
CCGCCGCGTCCCGAGGCACGCCTCGGCGGCCGCATGATCGAGACGCGAGAGGCCTTCCACGTGCACGTCGGCGATGCCGTAGCGACGCGCGGGGATCGTCGCGCAGCCCGGCGCAGCGAGCAGCAGCAAGACGGGCAACGCGAGGATGCGATACCGCGAGCTCACGGAACGAGCACGGCGCTCTCCGGCGCGTCGAGAGAGAGGGGTCCGCTCGGCGCCGACTCGAGCCGCACTCGGCCGCGCGCATCGGTGTACGTGACGAGCGCGCTTCCGTCGGCGAGCCGAAGCGCGATCAGTCGTCCCGGCATGGCGCGCGAGGCGGTATCGATCGCGACGAGGTCCGCATCCTCCTCGCTCGTCTCGAGGGCGGGGCTCGCACACGCGCGCGCGAGCGCCGGCTGCGCGGGATCGTGGGCGCACACGGCGAGAAGCGTCGCGACGCGCGCGGGATCCACTTGATCTCGCACCGCGGAGCCCCAGCGCGCCGCCGCCGCTCGCACGATCGGCGCTGTGCCCGTGAGCCAATCGAGCGCCGTCGGTCCGCCGTCGATGCGGGGGAGACGAAGGTACGCGGCCGCGAGCGCGACGTTCGCGCGCACGTAGGGATCGTGCGACGTCGAGAGCGACGCCAGCGCGGGGCCGATCCCCCCGGACGGGACACCGCGACGAGCCATGCGCGCGAGCGCGAACGCTGCCGCAGCGTTCACCGGAAAGCGCAGCGTCGTGACGCGCGTGACGATCGCGTCGAGCTCGGGTGCGCCACCGATGGCGGCGAGGGTGGTGTAGGCCGCCGTCGCGATCTCCGGGTCGGCCGCATCGAGGTGCGCGACCGCGAACGCACGCGCCGCGTCGAGCTCGGCGCCAGAGAGCGCGCGCAGGACCCGTGTCGTCAGCGCGGGCCCGCTCGATACGCCGCGCGCGAGCACCGCGAGCATCAGCGACGCGTCGTGGCTCGCGGCGATGGCGAACGCCGCCGAGTCCGCGAGCTCGGCGTCGGCCGAGTCGAACGCAGCCAGCATCGCCTCGCGCGCCCTCGCGCGATCGGCACCAACGGGTGCAGCGCGCAGCATGGGACCGAGCGCGAGGAGGATCGCCGGCCGATCGTGCGGCGCGACCGCCGCGAGCCAGCCGGAGAGCTGCGCCATCGCCGCGCCGCTCACGCCTCCCTGCGTTGCGAGCTCCGCGAGCGCCAGGGCCGCGCGGCCGCGCACCTCGGCGTCGGGATCTTCGAGGAGCGCGACCAGTCGATCCGTCGCGGAGGCCGGCGCGCGCACGCGAAGCGCACGAAGCGCCGCGACCCGCGCGGCACGCGATCCATCGTCGAGCCTGGCGACGAGCCAGTCCGACGCGCGCTCCGAGCGAGCACGTCCCACGATCGCGACCGCCCGCGCCTGCTCGTCGGGATCGAGCCGCAGAAACGCCACCGACAGAGGATCGAGGATGCGTCCGTCGGGCTCGTGCGTCGCCGCGAATCCCTCGAGGCCACTCAGTGCCGCCGAGCGCGTGGACGCGTCTTCGCTCGCGAGCGCGTCGAGGATCGGCACCAGCGCCTGGTCGGCTCCGGTTCGTCCGAGCGCTTCGAGCACCGCCGCGCCAGCGCCCGAGCGCAGCGCGCTCTCGAGCGCCGTCTCCAGCCCCGCGGTCGATCCGTGCAGCGAGAGTCGAGACGCGCTCGCGGCCAAACGCGCAACGCGATCCGCGCTCGGTGCGCTCTCGATCGCGTGCGCGAGCGCGGCGACCACCTCGACCCTCGATGCCTCGTCGACCTGCATCCGGACCTCGAGCGCATCTTCCGCACTGCGCGCCACCGGCGAGCGCAGCAACGCGGCGACGATCGCGTCGAGCGCCGCCCCACCCTGTGCACGCGCGAGCGCGGCCAGCGCGGCGCGCCCCTCGCGATCCTCATCGGCGCTCGCCCGGATCAGCGCGGGCGTCGCTGCCGTGCTGGGGACGAGCGTCAACGCGCGCATCGCCGCGAGCCGCACTTCGATCACGTCGTCGTCGAGCGCGACCATGGCCGAGGCGCCCGCCCGCGCGTCTCCGAGCATCCCGAGCGCGTCGAGCGCGGCCACGCGGACCTCGGGCGCTTCGTCGCGCGTCAGCGAGAGCAACGCCGACGACGCCGCGCTTCGCTCACCCGCGTCCGACGCGATCTCGCCCAGCGCCGTCACCGCGCGCTCACGCACGATCGGATCGGCATCCGCGAGCGCGGAGACCAAAGGTGGAACGGCCGCCGCGCCGCCGAGCGCGCCGAGCCCGAGCACGGCAGCGCGCCGCACCTGGGGACGCGCATCTCCGAGCATTCGCGCGAGCCGAGGTGCGTCTGCATCCGAACCAGTGTGGCCGAGCGCACGCGCTGCGATCGCGCGAACGTCGGGGTCGGCGTCGCCGAGCCACTCCGCCAGTGGTCCGGCGCACGCACGCAGCGCCCGGGCCTCGCACGCGAGCGCAGCCTCGAGTCGAACGTCTTCCGAGTCGTCCGCGAGCGCGCTCGAGATGGCCGCGTCGACCTCGCTCCCGGTGAGCGCCGCGAGCCCGTGAAGCGCATCGACACGTCGGCCTTCGTCGCCGCTCGCCAGCTCCCGGAGCCAGCGCGCGCGCGAGCCCTCCCACTCGAGCCCAAGAAGGAGCAAGAGGAGAGCCGCAGACGCGAGCACCCCGGTCGCTGGACGCACGCGTGCACGTTAGCGCGGAAACGGAAGCGGCCACGCGCGAACGCGAGTTGAACGACGCGCGCGCCCCGCGCAGGCTCGCCCGCGATGACGACCCTCACCGACTCGCTCGCGGCCTTCCCGCGCACGGATGTTCGCGCCAACGGCCAGCGCTTCGCGGTGCACACGGCGGGAGACGGCGACAAGCTCGCGCTCTGCTTGCACGGCTTTCCGGAAGCATGGTTCAGCTGGCGCTACCAGCTGCCACTGCTCGCCAAGCTCGGGTATCGCGTCTGGGCACCGGACATGCGCGGCTACGGCGACAGCGATCGCCCGACACGGACGCGCGACTACGCGGTGGACCGACTCGTCGACGACGTCGCGGGTCTCATCGACGCGAGCGGGAGCAAAGACGTCACACTCGTCGCTCACGACTGGGGCGGCCACGTCGCATGGGAGCTCGCGTCACAGGGCGCGGGGCCGCTCGCGCGCCTCGTGAACATGAACATCCCGCACCCGGCCGTGATGCTGCGCGCGATCCGCACCTCGCCGACGCAGATGCGCCGCAGTTGGTACATCTTCTTGTTCCAGCTGCCCTTCGTCGCCGAGCGCTGGCTCTCGCGCGACGACCACGCGGCGATCGCCAAGGCCTTCCGCGGAATGGCGGTGGACAAGAGCCGCTTCCCCGACGAGCTCCTCGACCTGTATCGCGCGTCCGCGGCGAAGCCGGGAGCGATTCGCGCGATGGTCGCCTACTACCGCGCCGCGCTGCGCAACCCGAGCACGCGCCCGCACGCGAAGAAGATCGAGACGCCGACGCTCTTGATCTGGGGCGAAGAAGACACGGCCCTCGGCAAGGAGCTGGCGGAAGGAACGCGCGCGATGGTTCGCGACCTCACGCTCGAGTTCATCCCGCGCTGCTCGCACTGGGTGCAGCAGGAGCAGCCGGAGAAGGTGAACGCGATCCTCGAGAAGTGGCTGACGACGCCGCGCTAGTCTCGACTGGAGTGCCCGGCTCGCCGGGCCGACACAATTGTGTCGCGTCCGCTCTGCGGACGACTCCGGTCGAGATCAGCCGAGGATCTGCTGGAGCTTGGTCGCGAGCATCGCGTTCCCGCTGACCTTCAGCTTGCCCGTGAAGTAGAGCTGCATGGCGGCGCCGGCGTTCTCGCTGATCGTCTTCCAGTCTTCCGACGCGAGCTCGAGCGTGCAGTCCGCGCCTTCTTCCGCGCCTTCGCGGACGCCCGGGTTGGTCTTGCAGTCGATCGTCCAGGTGCCGCCACCCTCGCCGCTGATCTTGAACACGAACACGGCGCCGATGGCCTTGGTCTTCTCCGGATCGCCGGCGATCTTGTTGGGAAGGCGCGTCGAGAAATCAGTCTGTGCGTCGGCCATGGGATCGTCCTCCGGAAAGTGAACCGCGATTCAGCGCGGCAGGATCTAGCTGCGCGCGCCGCGGTGTGTCAAGCCGTGATAGCGTTGGAAACGAGAGGAGTCCTCGATGTCCTTGAAGGATCGGCTGATCGCGCGCGGGATGAAGGTCATGCAGGATCCGCGCGTCGCCAAGCTCGCGCAGGACGAGCGCGTGATGAAGGTCGCGATGCAGGCCTTCCAGCTCCGCGGCAAGGTCCAGGAGGAGATCGACACGCGCGTCGAGACGGCCGCGAAGTCGCTCGGCCTCGTGACCAAAGACGAGGTCCGCGACCTGCGGCGCACGATCAAGAAGCTCGAGAACGAGCTGAAGAAGACGCAGGCCGTCACCGAGTCGCTGAAAATCGCGTCTCCGACGCCTCCCGTCGTGATGAAGAAGGCCTGACGCTGTCCCGTCGAACGAACACCATGCGCATCGCGATCCTCACGTTGTCGGCGCTCTTGCTCGCAGCCCCTGCGGCCGCGCAGACCGATGCGGGCGCAGTGGGTCGCGCGCAGACGCTGTTCACGCAGGGCGTCGCCGCTTACGACGCCGGTCGCCTCGACGAGGCCGCGCGTCTGCTCGGCGAGGCGGACCGTCTGACACCGAGCCCCGAGCTCGCGTTCAACATCGGCCGCGTGTACGAGCGCATGGGCGAGGCGCCACAGGCCATCCGCTACTTCCAGCGCTACCTCCACGACGGGCATCCGACGGACGCAGAGCGCACCGACATCACGGCGCGCATGGCAGCACTGCGCGAGCTACAGACGCGCCAGCACGATCAGATCATGACCGTGCCTCCCTCGACGGACGACATGACCGCCGAGTCGCGCACCTTCTTCCTCCGCGGCGTCGCGATGTTCCGTCGTCATCGCTACGACGCCGCGCTCGCTGCGTTCACCGCGGCGTACCGCTTCGCGCAGCTGCCCGAGGTCATCTACAACCTCGCCGTCGCCAGCGAGCGCACCGAGCACACGCAGGACGCGATCGACTACTACCGCGAGTACCTGCGCGTCCGCCCGACCGATCCTGGGCGCGCGACGATCGAGCACCACATCGAAGAGCTACGCGGGCACTGAGGCCCGAGTCCGCGCGTCCGCCGCACGAGCAAACCCGCCGCAGTGCGACTCGGGCGCCCCGAATTTCATGCGACATGGCCCCCTGCCGCGGGCGCGCGCCGTGCTTAGGACCTACGCGCGCAGGAGGCGCGTCGTCATGGAAGGACCGGAACCGAACGGAGTCATCGCCGTTTTCCCCACACGCGAAGCGGTAGACACGGCCGTGGACTGGCTGAAGCTCGATGGGGTGGATCGCCGTAGCGTATCGATCCTCGGCCCAGGTCTGATCCAGGAGATCCCGCCCGAGATGGATCGCTCGCCCGTGCATCAAGGCGAGATCGCGAGCTACTGGGCGAAGTGGGGCGCGGCGCTCGGAGCCGTCGCGGGCGCAGGGCCCGTCTCGATCGCGCTCGCGGTCGCGACGGTCGGCATCGGACCGATGGCGCTGGTCATCGCAGCCGGGCTCGCGGCGGTCGCAGTGACGGCGAGTGTGGGTGGGCTCGCGGCCGGCCTCGTCGGCGCGGGCGTGCACGAGGACCACGCGCGCTCGTACGAGCAGGCGCTCCGAGACGGCAAGTTCGTCCTCGTCGTGCACAGCGACGATCCCGCGACGCTGCGATCCGCCAAAGAGGAGTTCGAGCGGCAAGAGGCCGAGTCGATCGACGTCCACGGCCTCGTTGGCTTGGCGCCGCCCCGCGCGGCCCCCAACGATCGCTCCTGAGATCGCTCCTGAGTCGGGCGCTTCGCCGGGGACTTCGAACCCCGCCTCTCGCCGTGCGCGCTCGCCCGATCGGGAGCGCGGGGCCCCGCTGCGCTGATGCCCGAGGTCGGCATCCGACAGCGCCCTACCCGCGAAAAACCGCGCGATCTCAGCGGCATCGGCCTTGCGATGGAGAGAATTCGGAGGCTCTCCCATGCGCGCACGTCCACTCGCTCGACGCATCTGCATCACCGCCGCGTGCCTGACGCTGGCTGCATGCGCCTCGCGCCTCGGCCATCGGCGGCCCGGCGAGCAAGCGGTGCTCCCCGTGGACCTGACGGTCTCCACCTCCGAGATCACGGCGGGCTGGCAGCGCGACGGGGACTTCCTCGTGTCGCCTCCGCTCGAGGAGGAAGGCGCGGCATCGCGCGTCGGCGTGCTCGTACAGCTGGCGGTCGAGGGCGAGTTCCCGGCCTTCGAAGCGCGTGCGACGGAGCAAGGCGAGGCCATGGGCGAGTGGGTTCCGCTCGGCGCGACCTTCAGCGAGGGCGATCACCACGTCGCTCTCGCCGACCTCGGCGCCGTCTCGACGGGCGCGCAGCTCCGCATTCCGGTCGACGCCGTGGACAACATCTCGAGCCTGGTGTGGAACGCCACCATCCCCGACGAGATCACGGACGGTGAGCCTGCGCCGGACGATGGGACCACCGCCGCCGTCGCGCCGCTCACGAGCGACCTGATGGGCCTCGGGATCGTCACTCGCTCTGCGTGGGGCGCGGTCGCGACCCGCTGCACGACGCGCGACGCACACCGCTATCGCATGGCGGTCCACTACACCGACACCGGGTCCGCGAATCCCGACGGCCAGATGCGCAGCATCCAGCACTACCACATGGACACGCGTGGCTGGTGCGACATCGGCTACCACTTCTTGGTCGGCATCGACGGACGCATCTTCGAGGGACGCCCCGTCGAGCTGCTCGGCGCGCACGTGAGCGGCAACAACACCGGGAACATCGGCGTGTCGTTCATCGGCTGCTTCCACTCGACGGGCTGCTCGTCGATGGGCCCGACCACGCCGCCCGACGTGATGCTGCAGGCCGGCGGGCGCCTGCTCGGGACGCTCTCGCGCCTCTACTCGATCAACCTCGATCGCACGTCCGTCAAGGGTCACCGCGATCACGCGGGCGCGAGCACCGACTGTCCTGGCGACTATCTCTACGCGCGCATCGATCAGCTCCTCTCGATCGGACACGACCACGGGCTCGGCGACACCGCGACGCCGCCTCCTCCCGATCCCACGCCCACACCGACGAGCTGCGGCGGGATGACGTGTGGACCCTGCGCCGCGGCCGCGGGCTGCGGGTTCTGCGCGTCGCAGGGCGCGTGTCTCGACGCCGGCAGCGCGTGCACGTGGGCCGGCTCCGTCGGAACCAGCGAGTGCACCGACACGCTCTATCCGTGCTCGACGGCGACGTGCTGGAACCCGACCGCCACCTTCACCTCGTGCGGCAGCTGGGCGAAGAGCGACGACTTCTCGAGCGGCCGCTACGGCGTGCATCGCTACTGGGCGCACCTCTATCCGGGCGGCGTCACCACGATCACGCTCGCGCGCACCGGCGGCACGTTCAACCCCGCGATCCTCGTCTCGGATCGCAACGGACGGCTCGCCTACGGCGGCGACGTGGCCTCGCTGCATCCCTCCGTGCAGGTCGTGTCCGCGAATCCGGGCCGCGGCGACACCAGCGCCTCGGTCTCGCTCAGCGCGGCGAGCGATCTCGACGTGTACGTGTACGTGACCGACTGGGCCGTGCTCGACCGGGCGTTCAGCGGGCAGGTCTCGACGAGCGCGCGGTACACGCTCACCGCCACCGAGAACTGCGGAAGCGCGATGCCGCCGCCTCCGATGTCGGGCTCGGATCCGTATGCCGGGCTCACGCAGAGCGGCGCCGAGGTTCCGCGCGCAGGCCTCACGAATCCGACGCTCCGCGCCACGCTCGGCATGTCGGTCGAGCCCTACGGCAGCGTGGTGGACTACGGCGGCCGCAGCTGGGTCTCGGGCCGCGTGAGCTGGTTCGGCGGACCGACCGACACGGGCGTGGGGCCGACGGAGACCGTCGCGATCAGCGGCGAGGTCGCGCGCTCGCTCAACTCACCTCTTCATCCTGACGCCGCGACGCTCGCGGCGCATCCGGAGCGCTACTACTACATCGCCATGCGCTTCTCGTACTCGCCGCAGAGCACCAGCTGGTGGCGCACCGCGCGCTTGGTGATCGCGAACCCGCGCACGGGCGTGCAGGTCGTCGTGCGTCCCGCCGACTGGGGGCCGAACACGAGCACGGGACGCGTGATGGACCTGTCGCCGCAGACGATCGCGGACCTCGGGCTCGCGACCGACGACACGGCGGTGATCGCGTTCGCGCGCCCCGGCAGCACGCTCGGCGTCGTGCACTGAGCAGCGTCACGAGCACGAGCACGAGCACGAGCACG
>JAYVCF010000403.1:0-14830 GCA_043750095.1 Deltaproteobacteria bacterium | reverse complement strand
TGGACGCTGCGCTGGGCGACGGCACGACCGACGCGACGGCAGGCATCCAGTCGGTGATCGACACGGCGTGCGCTGCGGGTGGCGGTGTGGTGCACGTTCCTCCGGGCACGTACCGGATTCGCGTTCCCATCGGTGGCGCCACGACGGTGCTGCACATCACCTGCTCGCACTTCGTCCTGCGCGGAGACGGCCCGACCCTGAGCCGCCTGCTCTTCGACGATCCCCATCGCGCGCGCAACGTCGCGGTGATCTCCGTCCGCGGACCGGGAACGATCTACGACACGACGAGCACGACCTCCTGGGCCCTCGCCGCCGATCTTCCCGTCGAGACGCTCTCCGTGACGCTCGCGAGCGACCCGAGCTTTCACGTCGGCGACGTGCTCGTCGTGCGCAACGACACCACCGATGCCTTCCGCGTCGATCACCGAATGGACGCGGCGACGTCCGGTCAGCTCGACCTCTGGCCGGCGTCGGGGTTTCGTGGGCTCGTCTACCTCCGCCGCGTCGTCGCGATCCGCGCGCGTACGGTCACGTTCGACGCGCCCATCCGTTATCCACTGCGCATGCGCGATGCGGCGCGCGTCTACGCTGCTCCCGCGCTCCTCACCGACGTCGGTCTCGAGTCGTTCTCCATCGGCATGACCGAGAACCTCACGACGACGGGCGGCACCGAGGCGTCGCACGACGACGACTACACCGTCGCGGGCACGACCGGCTACGAGGTCCACGCGTCGCGCGCCATCGATCTCGAGCGCGTGCGCGATGCCTGGATCTGGGACGTCGACAGCTTCGCACCCGCGGGCAACACGACAGGCACGCACGTCCTGTCGAACGGGATCGTGCTCTCGGCAGGCAGCACGCGCGTGAGCGTCGCGGAGTGCGACTTCGGGCGCGCGCAATACCGCGGTGGCGGCGGTAACGGTTACCTGTTCCAGCTCCTCGGCAACGACGCGCTCTTGCGCAGCTGCACGGCGACCGAGGCGCGCCACGGCTTCATCATCAACAACGCGAGCAGCGGCAACGTCTTCCGTGACGTGACGATCCATCACTCGCGTCTCACCGACGACAGCCATCGCTTCCTCGCGCACGCGAACCTCTACGACCGCGTGGTGCTCGACTCGGCCTGGATGTCGGCGGTGAACCGCGGGACCACCAGCACCGGCGCGGGGTTCACGGCGACGCAGAACGTGTTCTGGGGAACGCACGTCCTCGTCTCGCATCCCACCGCGAGCGGCTGCGCGATCGAGAGCGCGCAGTTCGGCCACGGCTACCTGATCGGCTCGAGCGCCGAGAGCGGTGTCATGGGGCGCCTCTGCCCGATGAGCTTCACGAACAGCTACTGGGCGAGCCTCGATCCTGGCGACCCGACCGACACCGTGGAGGGCCAAGACTCGGGCGAGACGCTCACGCCGCGCTCGCTCCACCAAGCACAGCTCGACCTCCGCTGTGCGCGCGATGGGCTGACCTGCGCCGCTTGGTAGGCGAGATCGATCGTCAGCCGCCGCGCGCGCGCACGATTCGCTCGAGCTCTTCGCGCGCCTGTCCGGTCTCGTCGGCCGCGGCGCGCCGCAGGATGCCGCTCGCCTCGGCATGCTCGGCGCGCACCAGGCACTCGCGCGCGACCGTGCGCTCGGTGGGGACGCCGCTGCGCAGCACGTCGATGAGCACCTCGATCGCTTCGACGCTGGAGATCTGTCCGAGGGAGTGCAGCGCCGCGCGGCGCACGTCGGCGTCGTCCGTCTCTCGGTAGATGCGCTGGAGCGGATCGAACACGTGACCGAAGTGCAACGCCTGCACGGCGGCGATCGCGGCGGCGCGAACTTCGGGTGCGGGGTCGGCGAGGCCGCGCCGGATCGCCACGAACGAGCGCTTGAAGAAGAGCGTCCGCACGGCGTTGAGCGCCGCGGCGCGAACCGAGGGCTGATCGTGGTCGAGCATCTTCTCGAGCGGCGCAAGCACCACGTACGTCTCGACGCGCGCGAGCTGAGCGGCGATCGCGACGAGATACGCCGGCGGTAGGCGCTCTTCGGGCGCGCCGAGCTGGAACATGCGCACCACGAGCGCGCGCCTCCGCACGGAATCCGGAACGCGCGAGTCGAGCACGAGGTCCGCCATCGTCTCGGCCGGATCTCCGTTCTGCTCCCACTCCACCACGTCGAGCCGCCAGATCTCCGGATAGGGAACGTCGGCCCGCAAGTAGTCGGGGAATCCCGGCGCCGCCGCGTCGTCGTCGCGCAGGCCCTGGAGGCGCGTCGCGAGGTGCGTGTAGCGCGCGCGGCGCTTGTCGCCCAGCTCGAGCCCCGCCATGCGCTTGTACGTGCCCTGCACCTTCGAGTAGAGGCCGAGCTCGTTGTACGCGTCGAGCGCGGCGGCGTATGCGTTCTCGGCCATCTCGGGCGGTCCGCCTGCCGAGAGGCCTTCGTTGCCGGCCGCGAGATGCGCCTCTGCGCTACGCCGTCGATAGTGACGAACGTAGGGGAGCGACTGACGGCGTGCGTAGTCGGCCGCCTCGCGGAAGAGCGTCGCGGCCGCGTGCAGCTCCTTGCGCTGCATCGCGAGCTCACCGAAGTCGTCGTAGTACTGGACGACGTAGTTCTTGAGGCCGTCCTCGCGAAGGATCCGAATGCAGTTGAGGTAGCCCTCGGCGAGGTTCTCGAAGCTGCCCTCGCGTCCGATGGTGAGCAGCACGCCGTAGCAGTCGAACGCGCGCTCGCGCAGGCCTCGCGACTCGAAGCCATCGGCCGCCGCCGTGAGCAGGTGCATCGCCTCGACGACCGACTTGCGACCCGCGCCGCGATCCCCGAGCCGCAGACAGACGCGCCCGTGGTTGAAGCGCACCAGCCCGCGCGTGTAGGGCTCGTTCGCGAGGCGTGGATCGGCGCCGAGGCGCTCCCAGAGAATGCGCGCGCCCGTGTCGTTGCCTGCTTGTTCGAGCGCGATGGCAGCATGGCCGAGCCAGCCCGCTGCTTCGAAGTGTCGCGCCGCGGCGGCCGGGTCCTTGCGGTGCGCGGCGACCCGGGCCTTGTCGAGCGGGCTCGCGGCGGCGCGCTCCGCCTGCTCGACCTCGCCGAGAAAGAGATGCACCGCGACGAGCGCCGAGGGGCGATCGAGCTGCGCGAAACAGGCCCCGAGCATGCGCACGTGCTGACGGAACGACTCGCTCTCGAGCTGCGGGCGATCGACCAGCACCCAGAGGTTGGTCAGTGCCTCGTCGAAGCGGCGCGCGGCGATGGCGCGCTGTGCGCGGCGCTCGATGTCACGGATGTCGATCGCGGCCACGTCAGCGCGGTCCGGGGGCGAGCTCGTCCACCTCGCGCTCGGCCGCCTTCAGCTCGGCCGCACGTTGCACTTCCTCGCTCACGCGGGCCGCGCGCGGCGGGATGCTGCTTCGTTCTTCCTTCGCGGCGTCGTCCACGATGTCGAGCGCGCGCTTGGCGCGTGCGTCGCGCTCGCCGAGGGATTGCTCGTTCACGATCTGCACCGTGTGCAGGCGCGGGAGGTACTCGAGGTCGAGCTCGCCGTTGCTCGGAAGCATGAAGATGCCGTAGAGCGTCGCCTCGTCGCGCAGGCGCTCGATCGTCTCGAGGGGCACGTGACACTCGGCGTGCGTGAGGAGATAGAGCACGATCGACTTCTTCTCGCGGCGTCGCGTGCGAGCGAGCTCGGCGGCCAGCAAGGAGAACACCTTGGCGTAGTTGCGGCCGTGCTCGCCCTTGAACGAGAGCACGTAGGGCACGTCGAGCTCGGTCTTTCCACGACGCTTGCTCCGCGCTTGCTGCACTTCGTAGAGGCGCGAGTCGAAGAAGCGCAGGAACACGTCGTCGCCGCGCAAGAGAAGCTTCTTGGCCAACGTCAGCGCGAGCCCGCGCGCGAACACCGATCGCTGCCCGCGCATGGACGCGGTCGCGTCCACTGCCAAGTAGTGCAGCCGCCGGTCCTCGTCGTGGCTCTTCTCGTGCGCGTAGTAGAACACCTCGTTCTCGCTGAAGCGCTGATCGAAGAGATCGTCGTCGAGGGCGAGCTCGCTGAGCATCAGCGAGTCGAGCGTCCCGCGCCGTGCGAGCCCGGCGTATCCATCGACGTGGAACGACTGCATGCCCGTCGCGCGCTTCGTCTCGAGGACGCTCGGCAGGAGATCGAGCGAGAAGTTCACGACGTCGTTGGCCTCGGGGCTCCCGAGCACCTCGAGAAGATCGAGCATCCCGAACGCGCCCGCGGCCGACGCTTCCGCGCCGAACATGCCGAGCAGGCGCAGCGTGTCGAGATCGATCTGCTCGAGCGCCGTCACGAGCCGCAGGCGCTCGCCCGCGAGGTGGAGGAGAAACTGCGCGTCGGCCTGGCGATCGTAGGCGCGAAAGGCCGCGGGCAAGCGAGCGCCGAGCGACGTGTACACCTCGGGATCGAGCGGCAGGGGCACGCCGATCGGACGCCGGCCCGGCCCGAGGAAGCGCTCGTACACCGGCGCGAGGATCCGCAAGAGCACGACCGCGACCAGATCGTCTCGCAGCTTCCACGCGCGCGCGCGCTCGATCATCTCGGTGCGTGAGATCTCTTCGAGCAGCGCGAGCCACGTGGCGTGCGCCTTCATCACGCTCGGCGGCAGGCCCGCCTGCGCGAGCCCGGGTCGAGCCCCCAGCTGATCCGGCGGCCCGAGGAACAGGAGCCCGAGGTCGTGCACCACCCAGAACGGAACGGGAAGCCCGACGCGCGAGAGACGATTGCGCCACTCGGCCGCGCGCAGCGCCTGCATCGGGTTCGCGACCTGCGCGCCCGAGAGCAGGAGCCCGCCGAGCTCGCGTTCCTGTTCGGTGGAGAGCGAGACCGCCATCGTTGGCGCTACGGGCAGGCGCAGCTGGGGTTGGAGTACACCGGGAGCCCGGCGCAGAAAGGCCCGGAGCCCCAGTCCATGCATGTGCCGCTGGTCGTCGAGCAGCGTCGTGTCCCGGTGTGGCCGCTGCGACAGCCCGTGCCTGTGCCCTCGTGGCATGCGCCGCAGCTCATCGTCGTGCAGCTCACGCCGCTGACGCTCGCGCTGCACGCCTGCATCTCGGTGGTCGTCGATGTGTCGCTGCACCCGCCACCGGCGCTGCACGTCGGTGTGGCGCAGATGCGCGACTGAGTGCCCGTGCGATCGCAGGTGCCGGGCGTCGTCTGCGCGCAGGCGCTCCACCCACCGCACACGGTCGCGCCGCAGGCCGAGCCGGTGATGGTCGCCGGCACGCAGGCCTGCATCTCCGTCGACATCATCGTCGCGCACGTGCCGCTGCCGCACGTCGGGTTGGTCCTGAGTCGTGTCTGCGTGCCCGAGGTGGCGCACGCGGCGCCCACCATGCAGACGGACCAGGGGCCGGTCGTGGGCATTCCACAGGGCGTGCCGTCGGTGCTCGGGCGCACGCAGCCCTGCGACTCGGTTCCGTCTACCGACGAGCACACCCCGCCGCTGCAGGTCGAGGTCGTCGTCGTGCGCGCCTGCGTTCCCATCTGCGTGCAGGGGTCGGTTCCGAAGTCGCACGTCGACCAGCTGCCGTACGTCGGTGCGGCGCACATGGTTCCGTCGGTGGACGGGCGCGTGCACGCCTCGGATCCCGTCGTGGTCGCGGGCGTACACGCACCGCTGTGACACGTGAACGTCATCACGCTCCGCGTGTGCGTACCGCCCGTCGTCGCGCAGAGGTCGGTCCCGAAGTCGCAGGCCCCCCACGCGCCGTCGATCGGCGCGGGACAGTCCGAGTTGCGCGTGCAGCCCACGCACATGTCCGTGACGGCGTCGCAGGTGAGCGGGCTGGCGCAGGGGCTCACGCCATCGTGAACCGAGCACGTCCCGCCGCCGCACGTGTCGGCGCCGTTGCAGAACACACCGTCGTTGCACGCCGCGCTGTTCGGCGTGTGCGTGCACGTGCCGGTCGTGTCGCACGCGTCGTCGGTGCACGGGGTGCCGTCGTCGCAGCTCGTCGTGCACGTCGCCGCAGCGTCGCGCCCAGCGTCGATGAGCGTACCGCTGTCGATCGAGACGCCCGTGTCGAAGCCGCCATGCCCCGCGTCGAGCATCCCGCTGTCGTTGCCGGCGCCACCATTCAGCGCTCCGCGCGGAAGCGAGCATCCGGCCGCGGACACGAGCCCGAGCACAGCAGAGGCGAGCGCCCACGTACGAAAGGCCATGTCCCAGTGTGCGACGGATCGGTGGGCTCGGTCCAACGGCACCCGTGGTGGCTCACGCCATTCGCGTCACGTCCTCGAATGCCGCGTAATACAGGGTTCGGAACGCGTCGAGGGTCGAGGTCGCGGCGACCGAACGATGCGTGACGGTGTTCCGCACGAGCGCGATCACCTGCAGGCGATGCGCGAGCCGAACCGCGTGGTCGGCATCACGGCACGTCACCTCGAGCACGTTCTTCGGGCCCGAGGGATGGTCCACCGCGAGGAACATCATCAGGCGCGCCCACTCGGTCACCGACATGGGCGAGTCGAGATGCTTCACGCGTCGATCGGAGAGATCGCGCAGAACGTTCACCGTCGAGCGCAGCGGCACGTCGATGGACATCCCGCCCACGTTCACGGGATCGGTCCAGCGCGACGTGACCCAGCGCTGATAGGTGGGCCAGGAGGCGCCCACGCGATCCGCGAGATCCCAGAGCGTGCTCGGCTGCCGCTGCAGGTTCGCGAGGCGCGGCGCGAGCCAGGCGTGCAGGTACCCTTCGAGCGACTTCGTCCACAGAACGATCGACGCCGACTGATCGCCGTCGGCCGCGGCCGTGGTTCCGTAGAGCATCTCGGCCGTGCGCAGGCTCTTGGCGAGCGGCATGAAGCCGCGCACCGCCGAGAGGCGCGGCCAGGCGGGAAAGAGCGCGGTGATCGCGACGTCCACGTTCGGCGGAGGCACGATGCTCTCTCTCGGCCGCGTCGCTTCGAGCGTGCGCACCTTCAGCTCGAGCAGGGACTCGTACGCGGCGTGATCGTGATCGATGTGGGCCAGCACGGACGCGAGCGTCTTCTGGAACGCCCGGGCATCGACGGGCGGAACGAGTCGGCTCGCCACGCGCTCGGCCGCCGCCTCGTCTCTGGTCCGCGCGACGTACTCGAGGACGGCCTGCTGCGAGGTGGGGATCCCCAGCGTGAGCAGCGCGTCGGCGGCGCGCTCCTCGATCACGGCGTCGTCGTCGGAGAGCGCCTCGATGAGGATCGGCTCGACGGATTGCTGGAACTTCTCGTCCGCACCGAGACGACCGAGCGCGCCGACGACCGCCTCGCGCACGCGGGGTGAGGGATCCTTCGACAGGCGCGCGAGCGTCTCGATCGGGAGCGCCTCGGCCGAGAGGCCTGCCACGCGCGCGGCCGCGGCGCGCACACGAGCATCCGCATGCGCGACCAGCTTCGGGAGTCGATCCCGTACGCGGGCGACGGCGCCCTGCGTCTCGTTTCGTCCGGCTGCCGCGCGCTCGATCGCTCGACTCGCGGCGCTCAGCGCGGCCGGATCGTCTTCGCGGTTGAAGAGGAACACGAGATCGGCGATGCGCTCCTCGCTGGCGATCTCGCCCAGGCCCACGAACGCGGCCAAGCGCAGGTCGGCGCGCTCGGTCTCGTTGCGCGCGAGCTCGATCAGCTCGGGCACGAGCGAGCGGGCGTCGAGGTTGCCCGCCACGTACGCGGCGCGGCGTCGCACGCTCGGGTCCTCGTCGCCGAGCGCGCTCTTCACGATGCTCTCCGCGCGTGCTCGGTCACTTCCGTCCAGACGGCTCGGTCGCGTCGCGAGCTGCAGCGCCCAGAGGAGCGCGCCACGAACGGCAGCGGAGGGGTCTCGCGCGAGAGACGCCAGGCGATCGAGCACGAAGGCGAGCGGCGCGAACGCTCCGATGGTCTGCGTCGCGGCGACGCGCACGCCCGTGTCGCGTGAGGACGCGACCAGCTCCACGAGCGCGACCTGCTCCCAGGACTCGTTCGCCTCGATCGATCCTGCGGCACGCGCCCGCACGCTCGCGGACTGCGACGCGTCGGCCGCGAGCGCGAGCAGCGTGCGCGTGACCTCCGCGGCGCGAACCTCGGCGATGATCTGCACCACGCCCTCGGGGTCGTCGCTGAGCAGGAGCGCTGCTTGCTCGAGCACCGCCGCCACCGGCAGGGTGCGCAAGCGCCGTGCGAGCGCCGAGCGCGCCGCGCGATCCGTCTCCGTCAACGCAGAGAGGATGCGCTCCGCCGCGTCGCCCGCTCGCTCCATGTGAAACGCGCGCGCCGCGCGGCTCGACGCGATTCGTTGCGCGGAGTCATCGTCGCGGGCGAGGCGGCGGATGGCGCGCAGCACGCGCTCGTGGCCGAGCTCGGCGAGGTAGCGCACACACGCGGCCAGCACATCGGGTGGCGGCTCGCGATCGAGGACGGCGATGGCCGCGTCCACGCCCGCGCGCGATCGAATCTCGGTGAGCGCGGCGAGCGCGGCCAACGACTCCGGGCCCACCGCTTCGACGAAAGGTGCGATCCGGCTCGCCGCGCTCTCGGCGCCCATGCGTCCCAGCGCTGCGATCGCCGCCAGACGGAGCGCAGCGGGTGTCTCTGCGCCGAGAAAGTCCGACGCGAGCGCCTCTTCGAGCGCGGGGAATCCGAGGCCTCCCGCCGCCGAGATCGCCGCGGCGACGATGCTCGGATCGTCGTCACCCAGCCGCACGTGCACGTAGGGCATGAGCCACACGTTTCGGAACCCGCGACCCATCGCGGAGAGGATCTGCACGCGCTCGATCGGCGCATCCGTCTCTCTCGCGACCTCGAGCAGCACGAACGCCGCGCGCTCCGCCAGCTCCCAGGAGGCTCCGTGCGCACGCCCCGCGATGGCACCGAATCCCCGACACGCTTCGAGGCGCAGCGCCCAGGTCGGCGCATCGCGCGACGCCGCCGTCAGGGACTCGAACGCCGCCTCGGGCGTGATGCGCTCGCCATCGAGCTCCCGGAGGATCGCGCGAGCATCCATGGCCGCGACACTAACACCCGATCAGGCCGGGCTGCGCACGTCTAGCGACGCCTGAACCGGACGCGCGCACCGAGCACGATCGCGAGCACGCTCATGGCGATCCACGCGCTTCGATCGCCGCCGCCGCCGCCCGAGCCGGGCACGCGGCAGCCGCAGTCGTGCGACTGACAGTCGAGCGAGAGCCCGCCCGAGGGAGTCCGATCGCAGCTGTCCGCGAGCGCGCCGACGGGGTAGGCGTCACAGAGGCCGGCGACGTCGTCGGTGCTGAGGTCGCGCATGGTGAGCTCACCGAAGTCGGCGCTCGCGTACATCGTCGCGTCGTGGTGATCCGCGGTCGTGTGTCCGATGCCGAGGTAGTGACCCAGCTCGTGGGTGACCACGTTCTGCAGATCGACGGGGCCGTTCGACATCCGGCAGCCGCTCACGTCACACGTTCGGCCTTCGAACACGCAGCCGCCCGCATCGCAGATCGTCCAGCTGCCGCGGGACTCGTTGATCTCCATGTCGACGTCCACGATCTCGCCCGTCGTCTCGAGGTGCCAGGCGAGCGTCACGGCGAACGCGACGGGTGACCAACCGCGCGTCACGGTCCAGTCGTCCGCGCCCTCGATGAACATCACCGAGTTCACGTTGTGGCCGCGTCCGTTGTGGCCGGCGCGGGTGCACGCGTTCGTGTCCACGAGGATGTCGATGGAGAAGCGCGGGGAGAGATCGAGGCCGCTGCCACAGTCCACCGCGGCCCAGGTCGCGGCGGCCGTGCGGAAGACGTCCTGCACCTGCGCGATGGTGAAGGCGTGCGGCGGCATCGCGGACGAGATCGAGAGCTCCGTGCAGCGATGTGTCCAGAAGAGATAGTGATCGTGATCCGTCGCGAGCGGCGCGCACGTCATGTAGTCGCTCGGCTGTCGGCCGTCGCCGGTCACCATGCGGCAGTAGGCCTCTGCGCGCGTCGTGGTGATCGATGCCGCGGTCAAGACGAGGAAAAAGACGAGCGAGCGCGCGCTCACGGGTGGACCTCGGCGACCAGGTCCCGCACGTGCGAGATCAGCTCGTCGCGACCGATGGGAGAGGTGATCGCGGCGGCCGCGGGGACGAGCTGTCCGTTCGGGCCACGCGACACGACCGAGACGCCGTCGCCGCCCGGCATCACGACCTCGCCGCCACCGGATGCGACCACCGGCATCTCGCCCTGCGACATTCCTACGGGGCGCATCACGATGCCCGCGTCGCCGGAGTCGAACGTGCGCAAGAACAAGAGCATCCGCGCGCCGTCTGCGTAGCGCGCCTCGCCGGCCACCGTCAGCCCGAGCTCGCCGACGACGCCGCCGATGTGGCGCACGACCAGCGTGTCGGTTCGGGTGCCGTGCAGCGTGTCCTCGATGCGCAGGGTCGAGTCGGTGACGATGCGATCGAGGTCGTCGTAGTGCGCCTCTTGCGAGATCACCGTCGCGACCACGATGCGATCGGATCCCTCGACGAGCTGGCGCAGCGACAACGCTTCGACCTGCGTCGCGAGCGCGATCGAAGGAAGCGAAAGGAGCGCGAGCGCGAGGAAGAACGAACGAGCGGTGAGGCGCATCAACAGAAAGGATGCGGGAACTGGGGCGCGCTCGCCATCAGAACGTATCCCGGCTCAACGAGAGCGGGCGGGGTGCTCGCGGTCCAGACGGATCATCGTCGCCGAATCGGTCGGGCAGATCGGCGGGGTCGCCGCCGCTTGCCGACTGCGACGCCAGTCCTTGTCGACGTCCACGAGCACGCCCTCGGGAAGGCGCACGTCCGCGGAGAAGGGCGTGAGCATGGGAGAGCGGATTCGCACGTGGAGTCGGGTGCAGCGCGTGCACTGCCAGCCCTCGAGGTTGTGACGGTGTTGCCCGTGCAGGAGCTCGCGGATCACTTCGGCGCGGCTCTCGAAGGTGTGGATGTACGTCACGATGATCAGAACGTGCCGCTGAGCCCGAGCATCGCACCGTTGGCGCCGCTACCGCTCGCGATGGGCGAGACCGAGAGGCCGCTGAGGCTCACCGAGTCGCGCTCGGCCAGGCGCTCGAGGCGCGCGGTGCGCAGGCCGTGCTGTGCCTCGAATCCGAGGATCGCGCCGAGGATGGCGGGGCCAGCGATGGCGGCGATCTGCTCCCAGGGATCGCGAAACTGGACGTTCGTCGCGAAGAGGACGATCGCGGAGAGACCGCCGCCGATGACCTCGCCGAGCATCGCGCCGCCGAAGCGACCGCGTCCGCCCGCGATGGCGCCGCCGAAGATCGAGATGCCGGTGGGGATCAAGCCGGCGGAGGCGAGGAGCGTGGTCATCGTGAACCCATCGCCGCGCGTACTGTCGTTGATCAGGTACGCGAGGCCCGCCGACAAGCCGAAGCCGATGCCGGCGCCCACCACCTCGAGCGCGAGGCGTCCACCGAAGTCCATGCCGCTGTCGAGGCGCGGCCGGCCGTCACACGGCTGCTGCATGGGGAGCTGCGAGTACGAAGACTGCGCGTAGGTCGGAGCCGGTGCGTACGTGATCTCTGGCTGCGAGGGCGGCTGCTGCAGCACCATCATCGCGGGCGCGGTAGGCGGCGGAGCCGGCGGCGGCGGCGCGACATACTGCGGCTGCGGGGCGGGGGCGACGGGCGCGCCTTGCGGGGTCGTGACCCGCGCGCGGAAGTGCATCCCGCCGAGGTCACCCTCGATCTCGTAGCCCGGCGGAACGGTCGGCGTGGCCTGCGGCGGTGGGCCCGACGAGGCGGGCGGCGGTCCGATGATCACGACGGGCGGGGTCTGCGCCGACGCGATCGACACCGGCAGGGTCGCGACGACGAGCAGAGCGACGAGGGCAAGGCGCATGAGCCACCGCTAGAGCAGCGGACGTGCCACGCATGGAACTGGCGATCTCGGGTCCGTGTCCCATGGATCGGGTGTGTCCCGCGGGTCACTCCGCCCCGCCGTCGTGGCACAGAGAGGCGTGCCTACGCGCTCAGCTCGCGCGCGATCGCGACCGCGATGGGGCCCGCGTGCTCGGTGCGCAGGACGTACGTGTCGAGGCGCCCGAGTGTGTACCCGAGCGCCATCAGCGCGGAGGTCTCGTCGTCGTCCAAGCCGCCCTCGGGGCCGACGACCAGCCAGGGCGGCGTCGTGCGATCCGCTCCGAGCAGACCGCGCATGCGTGCGCTTGCTCGCGGCGACAGGACGATGCGTGCGCTCGTGCTGGGCGCGCGCGCCGCGACTTCGAGGAGGCGGGCCGGGGGCACGATGTTCGGAACGCTCGGCGCCTCGGACTGACGCGCAGCCTCTTCCGCGATTCGCCCGAGCCGCGGAAAGCGAGCTCCCTCGGCGCGTGCGATCGAGCGAGCGGCGAGCGCGAGGTGGATCTCGCCCACGCCGGCCTCCGTCGCGGCGCGCACGATGTCGTCGAGCTTGCTGCCCTTGGGGACGCACTGAACGAGAACGGGCGCGTGGGTGTCGAACGCGCGTTCCTCGATGGTGCCGAGCTCGACGAGGATCGAGGACGAGGTGAGCGCGCGGATCTCGGCGGAGGCCTCACGGCCCGTTCCGTCGAAGACGACGACGGGGGCGCCGATGGACAGACGCAGCACGTGCGCGTGGCGCGCCACGGCGTCGCCGAGATCGACGCGGGCGCCCGTGGTGGTGAGCGGGGAAGGGGAGCGGAAGCGAGGAGGAGTCATTTCGTTTTCGATTTCGATTTCGATTTCGATTTCGTTTTCGTCTTCGATTTCGTCTTCGTTTTCGTCTTCGTTTTCGTCTTCGATTTCGTCTTCGATTTCGTCTTCGCACTCGGCTTCGTCAGCGTGATGGCGATCCAGTCGCGCTCGCGGGTCACGTTCACGCGCGTCATCGGGGCGTAGGCGTCGATGAGCGCCGTCTCTTCGTCGGCCAAGAGGCCGGAGAGCACGAGCGTTCCCCCCGGAGCCACGCGCGCGGCGATCTCCTTGGCGAAGGGCACCAGCACGCGGCTCTCCACGTTGGCGAGCACGAGCGGGAACGTGCCCTTCACACGCGCGAGCGGTGTGAGGCTCGCCAGCACTCTCCCCTTCACGCCGTTGCGCTCCGCGTTCTCGTGCGTCGCGGCGACCGACTCGGCCTCCACGTCGATTCCGTCCGCGCGCGCCGCGCCGAGCAGCACGGCCCCGATCGACAGGATCCCGCTGCCGCAGCCGATGTCGAGCACGCGCTCGCCGCCCTTCACGATGCGATCGAGCTCCACCAGCACCAGGCGCGTGGTCTCGTGCGTGCCGGTGCCGAACGCTTGGCCCGGGTCGATCGTGATGACGACGTCGTCCTTCTTCGTCTCCACCTCTTCCCAAGGCGGGCGCACCACGATGCGCTGGCCGAGCCGCGAGGGCTTGAAGAACTCGCGCCAGCGGTGCTTCCAGTCGTCGCCCACGATGTGCTCGAGCCGCGAAGGCCATGCGAGCGTCGCGCCGGCGATGCGCGCCTCGTCGTCGGTCGGAAAGTGCGCCACGAGCAGCACGGCGTCGCCCGGGGACTTCTCGAGCGTCGAGCGATCGCGCTCCTCGACTCCGCTCGCGCCGAGCTCGAACAACGCCGCCGAGGCCTCGTCCACGTCGTCGGGTGGCACCTCCACGTGCAGCGTCGGGTAGCGCGGGATGTCGGTCATGCGCGAGGTGTCGCAGGGGAGCGGGGTCGCTGGCAACCGAATGCCACCGATCCCGCTCCCCGGCGAGAGCGAGCGACGAGGCCGCTTTCTGGCGCGCCGATCGCGGACGTGATCTCGTCCAGGAATATGGACGACATCGGCTCTCGCCCGCGCGCGTTCTTCGGTCTCGGCTGGGCCAACCTTCGATCGAACCAGACGGCGGTGACCGAGGGCGGCCAGACGCGCGCTTCCGTCGGGAGCTACGCGGAGCATCAGATCGTCGCGCGCTGGCTACGGCGCGGCTCGCACTCGGAGATCGTCTCGCACGGCGAGAGCGACGCGTGGCTCCACGTCGTCTCGGGCGCGCTGGTCGAGGAGCGCTGGACGTCCGGCGACGAAGGGTGGCACTTCGAAGTGCGGCACCTCCGGACCGGCGACTCGAGCCACCTGCCGAAGGGTGCGCTCCATCGACTCGCCGCGGGAACCGACGCGAGCGTCGTCACGACCTACTCGCCTGGGCCGCCGGTCGAGCACGCGGTCACGAACGGCACGCTCCTACGCCACCTCGCGCGCGCGAGAGAGCGCGTGCTCGGAAGCGCCGTGTTCCGCAACACGTCGGTCGAGCTCTACGCGCCGAGCGAAGACGACTGCTGACGCGACTGGCGCTGCGTCGTCGCGCCTACGTCGCGAACATCTCTTGCAGTACCTCGAGTACGCGCGCGAGTGTGACCGAGGACAGACGCCCGAGAGGCCGCACGAGCCGTTCGCGATCCACCGTCCGCACCTGGTCGAGCACGACGTGGCCATTCTTGTGGCCGAACCGGCACGTGACCCGGAACGGGTAGGGCTGCCCGGCCGACGTCAACGGCGCGACGATCAGCGTGCGGAGATGGACGTTCAGCTCGTCGGGCGAGACGACGACGCAGGGTCGCGTCTTCTTGATCTCGCTTCCGCGTGTCGGATCGAGGGTGACGAGGAACACGTCGCCGCGTGAGATGGCCCGCGAACTCACCACGTCCACTCGACTCGATCGAAGTCCGTCGGTGTGACGGGATCGACCAAGCGATCGCCATCGCGCGCGTGGAGCTTGCGTGCCGCGTCGGCCCAGCCCTCGCGCGCGGCCCGGCGGGTCGCGATGACGATGGTGTTGCCCCGAACCTCCAGCTCCACGTTCTCGTCCAGGCCGGCCTGTTCGATCAGCGGCTTCGGGAGGCGAATCCCGCGTGAGTTGCCGATTCGGACGAGCTTCGTCTTCGTGGAGG
>JAYVCF010000402.1:0-5130 GCA_043750095.1 Deltaproteobacteria bacterium | reverse complement strand
TAACAAAGCGAACCTCGAAGCTCCAACGGTAGCGGCGCGGGGCGGGTGCCCCTCTGACGAGCGTCGAGGGCACTGCTGTTCGTGCCCGAAGGGCGAATCAGAGGGGCACCCGCCCCGCGACGCGGCTGCTCGAGCAACTAGATCCCGATCGAGTCGCGGGCACGATCCGGCGGCGGCACCAGCGCCCCTTAGAAACTCAGCGCCAGCGCGTCAGGATCGTCTCGCGCGCGAACAACCGGACGGCGATCGCGAGCAGCGCCGCGTCGATCGCGGCCATCAACGCCGCACCCCAGACGACCCAGCGCACGTCGATGGTGACCGCGCCGAGCAGCGCGGAGATGCCCATGCCGAGCAAGGGGATCACCAGAAATCCCGCGAGGCCCTGCGCGGTGCGCGGATCGTTCACGCGCGAGCTGACCGCGATGCTGGTGAGCGCGGACGTGACGGCGACCAGCGGCGCGAGCAGCGCGAACGCGAGCGGCCAGACGGGGCGCGTGGCCGAGGCGAAGACGAGATCCGGGCTCATGTACCGGAAGCCGATGAGCGTCGCGCCGTAGGAGATCCACGTGAAGATCACCCCGGGCACGATCGCGACGATGGTCTTGCCGAGCAAGAGCTCGGCGGTGGCGACCGGCGTGGCGAGCACGGGCTCGAGCGTGCGCTCGACCTTCTCGCCGATGACGGCATGGGAGGCGACCGTGGACGGAAGCGCCGTCGCGACGATGAGGAGCATCGTGAGGAACTGCTCGTTGAGCAGAATGAGCACGGCCGTCTTGGGATCGAGCCCGTCGGCCGCGTAGCGCTCGAGCAGCGCGGGCATCGACGCGTCGAAGCGGAACGCCGCATCCGGTGTGGCGAGGATGGCTTCTTCGGTGAGCAGCGCGACGAGCACGAGCACGCTCGGCACGATCGCCATCGTGAGGAAGATGATCCGACTGCGCGAGAGCTCGAGGATCTCGTGCCGGATCACCGCGAAGAGCCGACGACGGTTCACGATGCCTCCGCGTCGCTCTCGCCGAGCAGGTCGAGATAGACGTCTTCGAGCGCCTTCGTCTCGCGCTTCACCTCGATCACGCTCGCGCCCGCGGCCACGAGCGCGCGCACCAAGGCCGGATTGTTCGCGTCGGGATCGTCGTTGGCGACGCGCAGCGTGCGACCGCTGACCAACACCTCCGTCGCGAACGCGAGAGCCCGCGCTCCCTCGACGAAGGCCGCGGCGTCCTCGGCCAGCGTCACGACCGTCGCGCGTCCGTACAAGCGAGCGCGGAGCTCGGCCGGCGTCCCGACGTGAACGAGCCGACCCTTGCGCAGCACGCCGATGCGATCGGCGAGGCGGTCGGCCTCGTCGAGGTTGTGCGTGCAGAGGACGACGGTCTTGCCCTCGCGCTTCAGCTCGCCGATCAGCGCGCGAACCACCTTCGCCGAAGCGGGATCGAGCGCCGACGTGGGCTCGTCGAGGAACACCACCTTCGGGTCGTGCAGCAGCGCGCGCGCGAGGGCGAGCTTCTGACGCATGCCCTTGCTGAGCGCGCCCGCGGCGACGTGGCGTCGATCCCAGAGATCGAGCCGCGTCAGGAGCGACTCGATCTTGCCGAGCTTGCGATCGATGCCGTAGATGTCCGCGAAGAACGAGAGGTTCTCGATCGAGTCGAGCCGCGGATAGAGGCCCGGCGTCTCGGTGAGCAGTCCGATCCGCGAGCGCACGCTCTCCGACTCGGCTGCCACGCTCGCACCGGCGATGGTGGCGCGCCCCGACGTGGGCGCCACGAGCCCCGTCAGCAAGCGCAGCGCGGTGGTCTTGCCTGCACCGTTGGGACCGAGCAGACCGAACACCTCGCCTTCGTGCACGTCGAGATCGAGATCCACGAGCGCGAGGTGATCGCCGAAACGCTTGGTCAGCTTCTCCGCGCGGATCACGTGCCCGACATGTAGAGCGCGGCGTCGCTCGCCACAAGCGGTTCCGCGCGATCAGAGCCCGCGACCGGTGGTGACACCGCGCTCGGAGTCGTCGATCGGCCGATCGATGGGCTGCTGGCCCTGACAGCGGGCCGCCCAGCGCTGTGCGCAGCCGGGCAGCCCTTCGTGACCGCAGCCGCGATCGTAGGCGCGCTCCGCTTCTTCGCAGCATCCGAGCGTGAGGAGCGCACCTCCCACCGCGACCATGTGCGGACCACTCGAAGGGTTGCGCACGCACTCGTCGGAGAGGCGCGTCAGCTCGCTCTCCGTCGCTGGACACGTCAGCGCGCAGTGCACGACCACCTCGCGGCCTCCGACGCGAACACGCACGCCCACTTCGGTCGCGCTCGTGGGCGGCGGGCTCGGCTCGTCGGCGGGCGGATCGGAGCACGCGAGCAGCGCGACGACACCGAGCGCGACTGCCGAACGCGACCGGAGTCGTCTGCTTCGCAGACGCGACACAATTGTGTCGGCCCGGCGAGCCGGGCACTCCTGTCGAGAACGCACGCTCAACCGACGCGCTTGTCCTTCATCTTCAGCAAGAACATCGTCAGGAACAGGCACCCGACGGCGATCCATCCCGTCCCCATCCACGCGTACACGAGCGGGAAGTTCAGGTCCGACATGAACCCCGGCAGGTTCTCCATGTAGCGCTCGATCTGACAGGCGCGCAGGTGTCCTCGCTCGTGCAGATCGATGTTCACCAGCGCTTCGAGCGCGTAGCGCGTGGTCGTCAGCCAGCTCACGAACCAGGTGAAGCCCGTGAGGCGCGTGATCGATCCCGCGAACAAGAGCTGGGGGATGACCAGGAAGTTGATGCCCCAGAGCGCCGACACGGGGTTGCGCACGGCCGCCGAGAGCGCGAGCCCCATCGCCGCCGCCGTGCTCGTGACGAACACGCCGATGATCCAGTACCAGAACGGAAAGCCGTGCAGTCTGAGGAGCGGCAGCGCCACCACCAGGTTGAGCGTCGCCACGATCGCGCCGAGGCCGGCGAGCACCGTGAAGCGCGCGAGCACGTAAGGCACGATGTTCAGACCGGCCAGGCGCTCGCGCTCGTAGATGGTCCGCTCGCTCACGAGGACGTTCGAGCTCGCGATGATCATCGGTAGGAACAGCGCCATGAGGATGGCGAGCAGGCCGGTGCGCGGATCTCGCACGCGGCTCTCGTGGTACATGATTCGATCCGTGGTCGGGGGAAGCGACCACATGTCGGACGGCGGCGTCGGCGGGATCATCATCCCCGTACGCGGATCCATCGTCGGCGACGGCAGGTACGCGCGCAGCGCATCTCCCACGCGGCCGGAGTCGCACGAGATGATGTCGTCGGAGCCGGCGCCACAGTACTCGACGTGATCGGGCGTGTCGGTGCAGCCGAACGTGCCCGCGCGAAAGCTCGCGGAGCCGTTGGTGGTCAGACCGATGAGGAGACCGAGGAGCGGAGCCTGGAGCAGCAAGAGAAACAGCGCGGTCCGATTGCGCAGCGTCAGCTTGATCGAGCGCGCCAGCAGCACGGGGAACTGCCGGAAGCTCGAGCGCCCACGCGCCTTGGGGGGCGGCCCCTGGTTCGACGCGTCGGCCCCCGGCGCGCGCTGCGTGACGAAGCGCTGGAACGTCGGTGATCCCTCGAAGCGCACGCGCCACTCGTCGGCGGGCATCTGCTCGACGTGATCGAACATCTCGCGCGGCTTGTGCGGCTGCGCGCCGAAGAACGTGTAGCTCTCGGGCGAAGGCGCGCCGTAGAAGAGGAGCTTGCCGCCGCGACCGAGGATCGCGACGTTGTCGAACTTCTCGTACTCCTGATAGTCGGGCTGATGGATGGTGATGACGATCGTGCGTCCGTCATCGGCCAGCCGGCGCAGCGTCGCGACCACGTCGGCGGCATCCGTCCACGAGAGGCCCGAGGTCGGCTCGTCGAGGATCAACAACGAGGGATCGGTGACCAGCTCGACGGCGAGGTTCACGCGGCGTCGCTGGCCGCCCGAGAGCACCTTCTCGTCGGCGCTGCCGATCTGCAGGTCGCGCTGCTCCCAGAGGCCGACCTGCTTCAAGGTCTTCTCGATGGAGTCGTCGAGATCCTTCTTGGTCATCGGCGGAAGCCGCAGCTTGCAGGCGTACTCGAGCGCCTCGCGCACGGTGAGCTGCGGATGGACGATGTCGTCCTGCGGCACGTACCCGACGTTCGTGCGGAACGACTCGTACTGCTGGTAGAGCGGTCGGCCGTTGAGGAGCACGCCGCCGTTGGTCGGACGAAGCAGGCCGAGCACGGCCATGAGCAGCGTGCTCTTGCCGGCACCGGACGGGCCGAGCATGCCGACCATCTCGCCGGCGAAGATCGACATCGTCACGCGATCGAGGAGCGCGCGCGGCTTGCCGCTGCCGCGATCGGCGACGGTGAGCCCCACGTTCTGCAGATCGAGGCGCACCTTCGCGCGACCGGCCGAGGCGATGCGGCCGCCCTCCCCGAGCACGATCGAGACGCCGCCGATGCCGACCCGCTGACCGGGGCGCGCGATCTTGCCGCGCTGATCGACGCGCTCGCCGTCGAGGAACGTGCCGTTGGTGGAGCCGAGATCCTGGACGAGCACGCTGCCGTCGGGCTGACGCGTGAGCATCGCGTGTCGTGTGGACACCGTCGGATGCGCGAGCACGAGGTCGCTGTCCATCGCGCGACCGATGCGGATGATGGGACGATCGAGCGCGACCGCTTGCGCGGAGACGCCCTGCATGAACGCGCTGCCGCCGCCGCCCGACTCTTCGAGCAGGCGCAGCACGAGCGGCACCGGCAGCGGGAACGTGCCGAGGAGCAGGAGCGAGTTCGCCGCGACGCGCGCTTCCGTGACGCGATACGACGCGTTGTCCACGAACGTGCCGTAGGGGCCGCCGAGATCTTTGACGATGAGCCCGCTGTCGGGCGTCTCGATCACCGAGCAGTGCTGCGGCGCGATGTCCGGATAGTCGATGACGACGTCGCACTCGGGTGCGCGCCCGAGGACGATCGGCTGACCGCGCGCGGGACGCCGCGTGACGCGCACCACGAGCCCCGCGATGCGCGGATCGGAGAGCGGCACCGGTGCCGAGCCGAGGCGCACGTCGTCGGAGAACGTGATGTTCTGCCGCGTGATGCGCTGCCCGTTGACGTAGGTCCCGTTCGTCGAGCCGAGGTCTTCGACG
>JAYVCF010000401.1:0-6206 GCA_043750095.1 Deltaproteobacteria bacterium | reverse complement strand
CGAGCGGGAGGGCTCGTCGTTCGGACCCAGGCAGGGCAGGTCGACGAGGGTGGTCTCCTCAGGCGCGGGCCGCGCGTCAGTTCGCAGTGAACGCAAACGTCCACGGGCCATCGGGAACGTTCGCGGCGAAGGTTCCGCACTCCGTCGATGCGCTCCCGGTCGTGTAGAACGGCACGTACGAACTCTTCGAGAACGCGCCGCCGGTCCTGGTGTTGGTGAGCTCGCAGCGTCCCACCCGCCCGGTCGATGGACACGGGCTCTCGGAGAAGGTGAAACCCGTCGGACACGCGCTGCGCGCCTGGTCGAGTGTGTAACCGGCGAGGTAGTCGAAGCAGGTGTTCGCGCCCGCGACGCCGCTGCCATCGCACGACTACGTCGGCTCGGCATTCGCCGAGCACGCCGAAACGACGAGCGCGATCAGGACTGCCGCTGCGACGCGTGACATGCGCTAGTTCTCCTCAAACTCGTACGTCGTGTGCGCTTCGGGCATCGACGGCGGGCACTGACCGCGCGCACTAAGGGTTGTGTTCGGGGGGTAGTACGACCAGCGGTTCGTGTACGTGCTGCTGAAGGCGGTGTCGTTCGTGGTCTGCGTGCAGCGGCCGACCCGATCGTTCGTCGGGCACGAACTGGTCTCGGAGAACGACCCGCTGAGCGCGCTGCAGACGATGCGCGGGGTGTCCGCCGTGGATCCGCCCCCGCTCGCCGCGATGAAGTCGATGCAGACGCTGCTCGCTGAGACGACGCAGCTGCGGGGCGGTGGCGCGCTCGTGCAGCCGATCGAGAGACAGGCGAGCACGCACGCGACTGGAACCGAGCGTCGAACCATGAACCCTCCCAACGTGCGCCGAGGGCGCGCGTATTTATTACCACAACTAGGGGCTCCATTAGTAGGCGCGCGTCGACTCTGCTCGCCTGGTGGACCTGGGCACGTTCCTACGTCGGCTCGGCACGAACGTTCGGCGCGCGCGCTGGGCGGCGGGCATGACGCAGGCGCAGGTGGCCGCGAAGGCAGTGAGCTTCCGCTACCTCGGCGAGATCGAGCGCGGACAGCGCAACCCTTCGGTCGAGACGATCTTCGTGCTGGCGCGTATCCTCGGCGTCACGCCCGCCTACCTGCTCGACGTCGAGCCCGAGGCCACCGCGCGGGCGCACGCGAAGATGGCATCCGCGACGATCGAGGCACCTCGGCGTGGGCGAAAGCCGAGCCGCGCGCGGCGCGCACGCGTCGCGCGGTAGCGCGCCCGCGCGGCGGGCCCCGTTCCTCACCACAGAGGCTGAAGAACTTCTGTAGGACAGATGTTGAAGCTGAAGGAGTTCATCCTCCCCAACTTCTCCTATCCCCTGTGGTGTGGTGGGCGCGGGAGGGTTTCAGGATCGATCTTGTCAGGCCTTTCTCGCCAAACCCCTGTGGGCTGTGGGGCGCCGAGCGCTGTCGCGCGCATCGCGCGCCGCGAGGGGGCGGCCGAAGTTTGCCGATGCCGTTTCGTTCGGGGACATTGTCAGCATGTCTGCCAACGAACGCGCGGCGCGCGCACTCGTGCTCAAGTCGGTCGCCTCCGCGGCGCGCATGGAGCGCGCCCTCGAGCGCCAGTTCGCGCAACTCAAGGAGGATTTCGAGAGGCTTCTCGAGCAGGCGCATCGCGACGGCGTGCCCTTCCGCCTGCTCGCGCGACACACCGCGCGCGGGTGGGACATCGTCACTGACGAGGACGGAGCCCTGCGACTCGAGCGCGCGCTGCAGAAGCGCGTTGCTCGTCGGACACGTCGTCTGCTCGAAGTGACGGCGGGGACTATCGCGGCACGCGAACGAGGATCATCTTCGACCGCAGAGGAGATTGACCAGATGAACGAGCCCCGAGTCCTTTCGCGCCGCACCACCACCACCACGACCACGCAGGAGGAGTTCGTCGAGTCGCCGCCCGCCACATCGACGGCCGACGCCGAGCCGCGCAGCGAGCTCGCAGCCGACGTCGGCGCGTCCGCCGCAACCGAGGCGGCGGCCGCCGCGCCCGTGCACGTCGCTGCGTCGAACAACGACGCCGAGCTCGCGGAGTTCGACGAGATCGACGCGCTCGCTGAGATGGACGGCTGCCCGCCGTGTGATTCGCGTGCGCCTGCCCGTCAGCGTTCGCGCCGCTGAGCACTCCACGTTACTCGCCGGATCCGACGGAGAAAGCTGGCGCCCGTGACAGCGCCAGCGCTCCGCCATCTCACTCGCCGAGCAGGTGCCACGAACATGTCCGAGACGACCACCGCTGTGTTGTCACCCCCACGCGAGGGCTGGCTCTCGCGCGACGAAGCAGCCGCGCACCTCGGCGTGCACTCGCGCACGATCCGACGTTGGTACGAAGAGGCCGACATCCTGCATCCCGAGCGTGACGAGCGCGGACGCGTCTGGTTCGACCCGGAGGAAGTCGAGCGCGTCGCGCGTGAGCGCCGCGGTGCAGACGTCGAGACGCGCGACGCCGAGACTGCGCTCGACGAGGGCGAGGTCGCCGCGAGGATGTTCGCGATCTTCAACGCGGGACGCGGCCCGCGCGAGGTCGTCGTCGAGCTCCGGCTCCCGCCCACGAAGGTGAAGGAGGTTTTCGACCAGTGGGTCGCGCTCGAGGGCGGGCTGCTGATCCCCGAGTCGATCCGGCGCCACCTAGACACGGCGGCCGGCAGGCGTGTGAGCGTCGAGAACGTGGCCTACGTATTCCAACGCGGGGTTGCGGTCGTGCGTGCGTCACGTACGTGCGCGAAGTGCAGCGTCACCCACGCGCCGTCGATCGCTCCCGTTCCGCATTGCCCGACCTGTCCACCCCGCGAAGTCGTTCGCGGAAACGACGACGCGCTCGAGAAGTGATCGCGTTGACGCCCTGTATCTCGCGAACGTTGACCGGTGCCGGCGGACGAGGTGGGATCCCCCGCGGTGCTTCGCGACGCGAGGAGGTTCGAGCGGCTGATTGTCCGCGGCGCGCGCTGCCCAGCGCGCATGCGTGTCTACTGGATCGCCGCCCTCGACCGCGAGGTGTTGAACTGCAACTGGGCGCTCGAGCACGCGAAGACGGATGCCGATCGCGAGTGGTTCGCGCCACTGATCGCGGCTGCGTCGAAGGCGCGGGACGGCGCGACGGAGCCGACCGCGTCGGCAGTCCCGACGTGGGCGCTTTCGACGCTGAGGGGACGCATGGCTATGGCGCTCGACCCGAACGCCTCGCGCGGGGACTCGACGGACATGGAGGATGCGTGTGCGTGCCTCGTGCTCCTGAATCTGATGGCGGGCGGCGCGCCGATGAACCCGCACGCGGTGATCGCGAAGAAAGGGCCCGTCCAAACGGTCGAGGACGCCGCGCGTGTCGTCGGAGAGCTCACGAGCACTACGGCGCGTAACGTCTTTCGCGATATCAAGCGCGTGCGAGCGGGTGCGTGGTCCGCGACACAAGTCCGCGCCCTTCGCGTATTTCACACGTCGTTCATTCTGCGATCCGCGGACGCCTGCCTCAACGCGGCGCTCTACTCCGCGGTCGCGGCGCGGCCACCACTCGATGCGTCGCTGCGTTTGGATGACCGCATCCGCGACGTCGTCTCGGCCCTGTCCGCATGGCGAGACACCGCGGCGCGCGCGCTGAAGACGCCTGACGTTCCGGACGAGCTCAGCGCCAATGCGCGGGCCACCGCGATCGCGTGGCGCGCGCTGAGTCAGGAACTGTCGGCGACGGGCGTCCATGCCCCGATGCCGCCGCTCGTCGCGTCGTTCTGGCTGCTCGACGCGCTCTCGCTGCTGCTCGCTATCGGCGGCGCGCCCCCGACTCACTGACACGCGGCCCCTTGGGATGTCAGTGACCGCGTAGTCCCCCTCGTGGGAAGCCCCGAACAGTAACGGAGGCTGCTCACATGAACTCGACCGCGCTCACTGTTGCTCGTCTGCTGCCGTCGCTGCTGACGATCGCCGAGTCTGCCGCGATCGCTCGAACATCCGCGAGCACCGTGCGCCACTGGCTCGCCACGGGTCGCCTTCGTTCGATCAAGCCAGGTCGTCGTCGGCTCATCCGTCGGGGCGATCTCGCTCTGCTGCTCGGAACTCCGCACGAAGATCTCGCGCGCTGAGTTCCAGAAGGCGTCGTTGTTCTTCGCCGAAAGGCGAAGAGGCGCGGTCCTACCCGCGCCCCCTCTTGTCTCTCCCCTCTACGCAGAAAGGAATGACCCGTGAATCGTAACACCACCGCTCGCATCACGCTTCTCGCATCCGCCACCCGTCCCGATCCCATCGCCGTGCATGAGGTCCGCGACCTCGAGCACCTCGCGGAGATCCTGAACGAGCCTCTCTGCCACGCGGACAAGCACGCCGCGCCGTTGTGGTTGCCCGGCGTGCTCAAGCGCGGCGGCCGCCGGTGTAACGCCGACGTGGAGGCGCTGTACTTCTTCGTGGCCGACCTCGACGACTGGACCGACACCGCACTCGATCGCCTCACGCGCCGTCTCGAGATGCTCGACGTCGGGCACATCTTCCACCCGACGCACTCGCACGCGGCCGCCCAGATGCGCGGGCTGCATCGCCTGCGGCTCATCTGTCCGCTCGCCGTGCCGGTGACACGGCTGCAGTGGACCCGCGTCTGGCAGCAGGCGAGCGCCCTGCTCGGCGGCGGCTTCGACGCGTCCTGCAAGGACGTCGCGCGCGCGTATTGGCCGCTGGTCCACCCGCCGGGCGCAGAGAAGCACGCGTGGGTCCGCCACACGCCGGGCGGGGTGCTGCCATGAGCTCGATGTACGACGACGACGACGACTCCGACGACTCCGACGACTCCGTGACGGGCGATGAGCCGCTCTCGAGCGACGCCCGTGCCGTCGGTTGGCGCGACGTTCATTCAGTGGCGACCGACCGCATGCGCGCTCTGCGGAGGCGCAACCCCGCGCTCGCGGGCCGCCTTCGCGACGTGCTGGCCGGAAAGATCTTCGCCGACGACAAGGAGCGCCACAACACCGCCCGTGATCTGATGATGTGGTTGGCCAACCAGGTGCCGAGCGCGACCGCGGAAGCGATCGTCGCGCTCTTCGGGCCGTCCCTTGTGCAGATGCGTCGTGAGCAGGACGACGTCGATGACGACGCGGAGTTCCTGCGGCTCGCCCGAGGGGCGCTCGACAAGGTGCAGGCTCGCCAAGCGGAGCATGAGGCGCGCCGCGAGCGGGCACGCGATGCGCGGATCACGGCCGCGTTCGGCTTCGAGCGCAACGAGCCCTACACCGACGACGAGCTCGATGCGATCGCGGCCGCGGACGGCACGGACCGCGAGGGCCTCCGCACGCGCTGGATCGTGCGCTTCAACAAGCTCGTCTACTTCCGCGCACCGCACGGGCTGCGGGGCCCGTATCCCGTCGAGGCCGCTGTGGACGTCGCGCGCGAGCTTCTCGCACCGGCGGCCTCCGCGGGCGTGACGCTGATGGAGCCTGGCGAGAAGGGCTGGCAGCCGGTGCCACTCGCGCAGCTGATGGAGAGGTACGGCAGCATGGCGGACAAGGTCCGTTTCGATCTGACCGCCCAGCGTGCTCGCTTCGACCCGCTCAACCGCGCCGTGATCGAGGCTCCGATGCCGCTGCGCGATCTCGTGCCCGCGTTCGACGCGGACGTGGACGCGTGGCTGCGCCTCTTCGCGGGCTCGAAGTACGAGCGCGTGCTCGACCTCCTCGCGACCGTCACGGACCTGTCGCGCCCGACGGCGGCGCTCGTGCTCATCGGCGCGACGGACGCGGGCAAGTCGATGTTCGCGCATGCCCTCGCACGCCTCTGGTGCGAGACGGACGCGACCCCGCTCAAGCACCTGTTCGCGGACTTCAACGATGCGGTCCTACGCTGTCCGGTCGTGCTGGGCGACGAGAAGGTGCCGTCGGATTTTCGCGGGCACGAGCGCACCGAGGAGCTACGCGAGGTGATCGCGGCGCGGACGCACACCATCAGTCGCAAGCACCGGGACAGCGCGACCGCGACCGGCGCGCTGCGGGTCATCCTCACGGCGAACAATCGGCGGATCCTGTCGTTCGCGGACGACCTCACCGACGATGACATCGAGGCGCTGTCGGAGCGCTTCCTGGTCGTCGAGGTGCCCGAAGCCGCGCGTGACTTCTTGAAGGGTCTCGGCAACGCAGAGACGTTCGTCACCGCGGATCGCCTCGCGCGCCACGCGCTCTACTTGCGCGACACCCGGACCGTCACGACCGGGGGG
>JAYVCF010000400.1:0-22432 GCA_043750095.1 Deltaproteobacteria bacterium | reverse complement strand
CTTCGACCCGCATCCAGGCGAGCCGTCGTTTGCTCGCCGCAGCGCGGGGCGAAGGGTCACACCCGCGCCGCGACCCCGTGGTGATCGACGGAGTCCGGATCAACACACCTGCACTCTGGGTTAGAGCTAGAGCGGCGAGATCGGGCAGCTCACGCCCGTGCCGCCGTGTCCGCAGTAGCCATCGGGGTTCTTCGCCAGGTACTGCTGGTGATAGCCCTCGGCGAAGTAGAACGGTCCGGCCTCGGCGAGCTCGGTCGTGATGTGACCGAAGCCTGCGGCGCTCAGGCGCTGCTGATACTCCGCGATCGCATGCTCGGCCATCGCGTGCTGCGCGGCGCTCGTGGTGTAGATCGCCGAGCGGTACTGCGTACCGCGGTCGCCACCCTGCCGCATGCCCTGCGTCGGGTCGTGACCCTCGAAGAACGCGGTGAGCAGCGCGGTGTAGCTCGTTCGCGCGGGATCGAAGATCACGCGGACCGTCTCGGCGTGGCCGGTGAGGCCGCTCGAGACCTCCTCGTAGTCCGGGTTCGGCGTGTAGCCGCCCTGGTAGCCGACGGCCGTGGAGACGATGCCCGGGAGATCCCAGAAGCGATGCTCCGCGCCCCAGAAGCAGCCCATCGCGAAGTACGCGGTCTCGTTGCCTGCAGCGAAGGGGCCCATGAGCGGTGTTCCGAACACGAAGTGAGTGGGCGCCGTGGCGATCGGAAGCGATCGTCCGGGCAGCGCGTCGGCTCGCGTGACCATCGCCGTCGAGTGACCCTGGGCGCGCACGCCGCACGCGACGGCCACCAGCGCGGCCATGCAGAGCAACGTCAGCAGAGCGCCGAACAGCTTTCCGTCTCGCCCGCGAAGTGCACGAATGTCGGCATCGAGCTTGGTGTCGTTGGTCATCGACGGGTAGTTCGCTCGAGCTCGCCCTCGCGTTACGCACCGCTGGAAACGACGACGGCACCGGCTCGCCGCTCTGCTCCATCGCGAGGCGAGCGGGAGCGAGCTGAGGCGCAGCGGTGGGGAGCCGAATCTGGCTTCGCCAGTTCGGCGGGGAGGCCGCTCCAGGCCTCCCAGAAATCAGTCGTACACGAAGGCGGTGACGCTCTCGAAGAGCAGGGTGGAGCTCACCTGCGTGCAGCGTTGCGTCACGGGATCGGGCGCGAGATCGGCGCTGGCCATCAAGAGCGCCGACACGGCGGCCATCAGGTTCGGTCGGATGTTCAGTCCCATCGCGATGGTCGTCATCTCCTCGATCGAGATGCCGCCCCCGAGCTTGCCGCTCCACACGCCACCCTCGTGAATCTCGATGTGCATGTATCCGGACTGGATGTGCAGCGTGAAGCGCGCATCGAGGATCGCGACGGGCACCACGAGCGGCACCGGCCCGATGTCGACGACGCCGTTCACGATCCGCGCGTTCGGAACGAGCGTCTGCTCGCCCATCGCCTGCGCGTCGAAGGTCTGGCCGATCTCGACCCGACCATCGGTGCCGAGGGACGGCGTCCCCGTCAGCGGTCGCGTGCGCACCGTGACGCAGTCGTCGTTCCTTTCGTCGTCGACGCCCAGCAGTTCGATGCCGAGCATCAGCTGACCGTCGTTGATGGCGGTCTGAAGGATCGAGTCGAGCGTCACGCCGCCGGCCTGCGTCTCGATGATGGGGACGAGGCCCGCGATCTGGTTGTCGATCCCGCGCACGCCCGAGGGAGACGTCAGGTCCATGTGCCGGCAGCCGACGGGATCGGCGCCGGCCGTCACATGCTGGTCGATGTCGAACCCCTCGCTCACTCCGTGCGGTCCCTCGCGCGCGAACGCGAGCGTGCGTACCACCGTGCTCTCGATGGGATCGCGCTCACACGGCAAGCCGACCGGCGTCGCCGTGCAACCCACGACGCATGCGACGAGCGGGACCGCCAGCGCGAGTCTCATGTCGCCTGGATCGCGGAGAGCATGTCGGTCGTGTGGGCCGCGCCGGTTCCGTACCCGGCGGTGACGAGGCCGAGCGCGTTCATGATCGTGAGCGGCACCTTGCTGGCGTTCTCGGCGCTGGGTGACTGGTAGTGGAGGCCCGATCGGAGCGTGCCGCAGGCGTTCCCCGCGATGAGCATCGGATAGTCCTCGAGCGAGTGCGTGCGCCCGTAGGACACATCGGTGGTCCCGAGGATCGCGCAGCGATCGAGGAGCGTGGAGCCGCCCTCCACGACGGAGTCGAGCTTGTTCACGAGGTACGCGAACTCGCCCAGGATGAACGTGACGATGCGCTCGACCTGCGGCTGAGGGTCGACCTCGTTGTGCGTCAGCTCGTGATGGCCGGCGGGCGCGTCGAGGAAGAGGGTGTTGTTCACGGGCTGGCTGAACATCTCCGAGAACACGCGCGTCTGATCGCAGGCGAGCGTGATCGCCATCATGTCCACCATGACGCGATGGATGGCCTGCATCTGCGGTCGCCCCTCGCGGTCGGGGTAGTCCATGGCGGGCATGTCCGGGCGCGCGACGCACGCCGGCGCCACGGGCGCCATCGCGAGCCGTTCCAGCTGGAGCTCGAGCGCGCGGATGCCCTCGTAGTGTTGCTCGAGGCGCGCGCGATCCGCAGCGCCGACCCGACTCTCGAGGCGTCGGGCCTGCGCACCGACGGCGTCCAGCACGCTGTGGCGGAGCGCGATCTGCGGCGGCGGCGCGGAGTGATCGCCGGGCAGACGAAACTCCGGCCCGAAGATGCGCGTGTAGAGCCCAAAGGGATCGCACTCGGGCGGGTTCACCATGTGCGGGCCCGTCATGGACCAGCTCGACGTAGAGCGCTCGACGCCGATCTCGATCGAGTGGAAGCGCTTGTCGCCGCCGCTCGCCGCGAATCCATCGGCGATCACCTGATCGAGGCTGGGTCCGATGAAGGTGTCGTCGACGAGATCGGCCCCGGAGAAGAGCCCCGCAGGACCGGATCCGTGCGGCGAAGTGTTGCTCGTCAAGACGCGCATGCCGCTGACGACGCTGACCTTCGGCGTCACGTCCCAGTTGTCGCCGCCCATCACGCTCTTCCGGAGGCCGCTGAGCATGGGCGGAAGATCGTAGCCGGGGCCCGTCGTGGTCGGGTTCCAGAGATCGGGGATCATCCCGTTGCCCCAGTAGAAGATGCCGAAGACGGTGGGCATGCCGCTCGCGCAGTCGGCGTACGCGGTGCCGCTCTCGTTCAGGAAGAGCTCGAGCGCAGGCAAGCCCACGGCGACCGCGCTGCCGCCGAGCATCCCGCGCAAGAGCGCGCGGCGACTGATCCGATTTCGTCTGGGGAGCCAGGAGGCCATCTCGTCGTGTCCTCGCTTCTAGGGTTGCGGCGTCGCGCGCCGGAAGGCGTCGCTGACGACGATCTCTTCGACGAGGCGACGCAGCGAGTAGCCGTGCGTCGCGAAGTCGAGCCAGAGGTCGCGCACCGTGCCCGCCTCGCCCTCGGTCTCCATGTGACCCGTCGCGACGCGGAAGGCCTGGCGAACGACGCACTCGGCGAAGCGCGGGTCGTCGTGGATCGTCTGGCCCAGCTCGAGCGCGTTGCGGAACACGCGGCCGTCCACGTTGCCGCTCGCGTCGATGGGGACACCGTTCTCGGCGTCGCGGAAGCGTCCGAGACCATCGAACGCTTCGAGGCCGAGGCCGATGCCGTCGAGGCGACGATGGCAGGTCGCGCAGTACTCGACCTGCTGGTGTGCGAGCAGGCGCGAGCGCAGCGTCAGCGCCCCCGGGCTCGGCGCGGGGATGGCGGTGTTCACGCCGACGGGCGGGTGCGGTACCGGATCGCAGAGCAGGCGCTCGCGGATGAACTTGCCGCGCAGCGTCGGGGACGTCGCGATGGGATGCGCGTTGAGGGCGAGGATCGAGATCTGCCCGAGCAGTCCCGCGCGCGGTGAGTGTGCATCGAACGTGACCATGCCCCAGTCCGTGCGCGGCGCGCGCACGCGGTAGATCGAGGCGAGCTTGCGATCGAGGAAGGTGTCGTGCGTCGTCATCAAGTCGCGCACGTCCATGTCGGTCGCGAAGGCGTGTACGACGCCGCGCAGCGTCTCTTCTCGCGCGGCGGGCCCGACCTCGGGCGAGATCTGCGTGTAGACGGTGGTGTCCTTCACCAGGTCGTCGAGGCCCGAGAGGCCGAGCCACTCGTACGCGATCTCGCGGATGCCGCTCTCCGCGCGCGGATCGTCGAGCAGGCGCTCGGCGGCCATGCGCACGCCGTCCGCCGAGTCGAGCTCGCCCACCGCGGCCGCGTCGAGGAGCGCCGCGTCGGGCGGTGCGTTCCAGAGGAAGAACGAGAGGCGCCCGGCCATCTCGTAGCCGTCGTAGAGCCGCTCACCCGGCACCGCGGGGTCGTCGACGCCGATCTCCTCTCGGAACAGAAAGCGCGGGGACTGGAGCAGGTACGCGATGCCGAACTCGAGGCCCGCGTAGAAGTCGCCCAGAGCCTGACCCGCGGTCGCCGCGAGCTCGCTCGCCGCCTGGAGATCCGCCGCGTCCATCGGGCGCCGAAACAGGCGACGGCCGAGCGGCGCGAGCGCGATCTGCGCGCAGTTGGGGTCGAACGAACCGGTCGGAGCGCAGGTGACGAGCGCGGCGCGATGGGTCGCGTCCATGGCCTGGTGCGCGATGTTGTAGGCCGCGCTCTCGTACTGCGTGACGCCGCGGTGCGAGATCGTGACGGAGCTCGCGTCGATGGCGAGGTACCCGGATGCTTCGACGTCGGGCTCGAGCGCGCTTCGCCCGGGTACCGCGATGTCGGCGCCGAACGCGTCGTGGATCGCGTTCGTGTACTGCACGACGCTGAGCCGTCGAAGCGCCGATGGAGCGGGGACCAACGCCTGGGCGCCCATCGAGCCGGGCCCATCGACGCGGATGTCGTCGGCGCGGCACGAGGCCAGCACGAGGCAAGCGAGAATCCCGGCGCGGACACGCCCCTTCACAGGTGGCTCCCGTGGAACGTCGCGCGCGCGTCGACGACGTGCGTGCCATCGACGATCGAGGTGGCGAGCGTGTCGGTGTCCCCGAGCAGGTGAACGCGCGCGAAGCTCAGGATGTAGGCGTTCGCCATGTGCGTGACGTCTGCATCCGGGGTCCCGCCCGCGCACAAGCCGACGACGGCGAAGCTGTTGTGGCACGCGCCCTCGATGGAGACCCAGCGGAGGTTCACCGGGGGCGAGACGTGATCGAGCTCGGCCTGACCGTTAACCCCGTCCATGGTGCCCGTGAGCAGCATGAGCGGGACGTGCACGCTCTCGTGTCCGTGAGCTCCGAAGAAGTCGGCATCGACGTTCCCCGCGATCGGCACTGCCGCGACCACGCGCGGATCGGCGACGCCCGCGCTGAAGACCGCGAGCTCGGCGTCGGTCCACGCGCCCGCCGGAGTGAAGCTGGTCATGATGGAGGGGACGTCGAACGTGCCGCCGGTCGTGGCCCAGACGGTGTGTACGCCGAAGCTGTGCCCGGTCATGAACACGTGATCGGTGCGCACCAGGCCATGGAGCGGATCGCTCGGGCCGAGGTCGCGCACCAGATTGATCGCCGTGGTGATGTCGAGCGAGCGCTCGTAGTAGTGCGCGATCGGGCGCGGGTTGTCGTAGGCGGCGAGCAGCGATCCCGTGTGCTCGGGCGCGACCACGACCCAGCCGTGCGAGACGAAGTTGTCGAGGATGGGCCAGCTGGAGCCGCCGAATGCCTGCCAGCCGTGCGAGTGAACTTCGAGGGGGAACTGGTGGTCGGCCCAGGGCGATGCGGCGAGCGGGGCGTCGGTGATCGCCGCGGTGTCCTGGTAGATGCCCGCGTAGCGCGGGTGCGGACCGACGCTCGCGAGCGTGGGGTACCAGAGGTGCAGCACGCTGTGGCGCATCACCGTCTGGCCCGGCGGCAGGTAGTCGAACGGGAAGTTGCGATAGCCGACGTGGAAGGGCCCGGGCTGATCGACGGGCCAGCTCAGCGGATCGCCCGACGGGTAGGGGATCGACGAGTCGAGATCGGCGTCGATGCCTGCGTCGCGCACACGCGCGGCATCGGTCCCGACGTCGTCAGCGCTCGATGCGTCGACCGGATCGCTCGGCGTCGAGCACCCAGTGATCGCCAATACGAACAGCGAGAACGAAGTCAGGCGAATCGCAAGCACGGCAGAGGAGCCAATTGCACGCGCAACGAATCACGATGTCAACGAGCAGAAACGAAAACGCCCACCGGAGTGGGCCTTTCGTCACGCTCGGTTGCAGGAATCGGTGGTCTAGGGGCCGCCGAGGCCCTGCGCCTGAAGCTGCGCCTGGATCTGCCGCATCAGGTCGGGCGGGATGTCGCCGCCACCCGGGGGAGGAGGCGCTTCGTCGGGCGGCGCCTCGGCCGCGGCCGTCTGCTCGAACGCGGTCGCCGCGGGGCTGACCTTCTCCATGAGGAAGCGCGAGATGATGAAGATCGTCGGGTCGCCGTCGCGCATCGCGTAGAAGTTGCCGGCCGAGGCCTCGCCGCCGACCGTGATGGTGTGGCGCTGGGGAGTCGGTCCCGAGCCCGTGAGCGTGACCCGCGCCGAGGTGTCGGTGATGCCGGCCGTCGCGCGATCGACCCCCGCAGCCGCGAAGTCCGAGGCGCGCATGTGCGCGAGGCTCGAGACCATCGAGGTGAGGCGCGAGGGCGCGAAGTTGGCGAGCGCCGTGAGCGGCGCGGCGGCGGCGGCGACGCCCGCGTCACCTTCGACCACTGGCACGTAGCTCACCGCGACGGGCGCCCAGTCTCCGAAGTGGGGCGCGGGCGGCGCGTCGTCCTCGTCGTCGTCCCCTTCGGGGCTGTCCGTCTCGCCCTCGGGCGGCGGCGGCGGAGCCTCGGCTGCGACCTGGGGTCGCGTGAAGCGGAACGTCCCGTTGGGGCCCACCCACTCGGCCGATGCGATCTGATCGGCCTCCATGTCGAGCATGGAGCGATTGCGCCAGTCCTTGAGATCCCGCGCGAACGCGAAGCGGATGGAGCCGTGCACCGTCACCACGGTGTCCTGGCCCGCGACGCGCACCATGGTGTTGCCGCCGCGGAACGCGCCGATGATCAGGTCGGCGATCACCGCATCGTCTGCGCCGTGGACCGTGACGTGCACGCCGTGCGCGTCATCGACTTCGAGCTCTTCGTGATGCTCCGCGTGCGTCGCCGCGGTGCCTGCCACCTCGAGGTCGCTCAGCTTCTCGAGCGCCGTGTCGAGCGCGCTCGGGTCGGCGGCCGCTTCGATGGGCGCCGTGACGTGCCAGACGCCGTCGTGGAGCTCGAGCCGAACGTGCTCCGCTTCGCCTTCGCCGCTCGGCGCGGGCCGCGTGATGTCGAGGGCCGTGACCGCGTCGCGCTCGATGTTCGGGAGCGTCGGCCGCTCACCGACGGAGCTGTCGGTGTTGCCGGTGCGCGAGCGATACAAGTACGCCGCGAGGCCACCCAGCACGAGAAGTGCGGCGGCGGCGATGAACAGACGATTCTTCTGCCAGTCCATGGACGTGTTCCTCGATGATCGTTCGATCAGACTCGTGTTCGCTCAAACACTTCGCTCAGACACGCCGGTCAAACACGCAGTGAGGCCTTCTTGTTGGCGCGCATGCGCCAGCGGAAGATGCCGAAGAGCGCGAACGCCAACGGAACGAGCAAGGTGTTGCCCCAGCGGTACATCGCCTTGCGAGACTCCCACTCGGCAAGCGCCTCCGTGCGGTGGGTAAGGGCTTCCTGCATCCCCGCCTCGTCGCCCTCTTGCGCGTGCTCGAGCGCTTCGGCGGTGGCCGACTGGACGGTCTGCGGCACGGCGAGCGCTGGCTCCTCGATCGACTTCGCGCGGATGGCGATCAGATCCGAGTCCTGCGCGAGCCAGTCCACCGAGTTGAGCGCGAAGGCCATCGCGCCCGCGAGGTCCGCGTCCGAGAGCTGGCCTTCTTGCGGGAGGAACTCGTCGCGGATCACCGTCGAGGTGCCGACCACGAGCACGCGCGCCTCACCCTCCGAGTGCACGTCGTCGCCGCCGTATGCGCTCGGGAGCGTGGCCTGCAGAGCCACGGCGAGCGTGAACGGACCGCTCTGGCCGCCCATCGTCTCGCGCCACTCGCCCGGCTCGCGGATGCGAAGCGAGACGGGGTCGCTTCCGTTCTCGAGCAGCCAGCTGTGATCCTCGGCCGAGCTCCGCATGAGCACGGTGCCGTGGAGGTTGCGGAACACGTCCGACGTCTCGATCGCCGACGCGAAGAAGAGCGGCGTGGACTCGAGCCGGAAGAGCGCCGGGTGCTCGCGCTGCTCGTCCGTGAACGTGACGATGGGCGCCGGCGGGTACGCCACCGGGATCTGGATGCCGTAGGGCCCCCGCATCGGCACGCGGCCGCACTGCGCGTCGGCGACGATGTTCTCGCCGATCGTGATGCCCCAGTGACCGAGCAGGTCGTTCAAGCCGGAGTTCGTGGGACTCGCCGAGAGATCGGGGCCGGCCTGTAGATCGACGGACATCGAGCCGCCGAAGACGCCGAGGCTGCCGCCGTGCATCACGAACGTGTCGATGTTGCGCAGCTCGGCCTCGGGGATGACCGTGTGCGGGTCCACGATGATGAGCGCGCGCAGGTCCTGATCGATCTCGGACGCCGCGTTGACCTCGGTGATGTGATAGGTCGGCAGCATTCGCTGCCACGTGGCCAGGCCCTTGGTGAGCTGAGGGCCCTCGTGGCCGCTGAGCACGCCGATGTTCAGCTCGTCGCCGGTGAGCTGCTTGATCGCCATCGTGATCGAGTACTCGAGGCCCTCGGTGTCCGGCTGGATGACCGGGATCACCTGGTGGTTGCCGAGGTACTCGAACACGATGCCGCGGTAGCCCTCGACCACGCTGACGGCGTCGTTCTCGATGTGCTGGTGCTGCACCAGCTGCACGCCCGCGTGATCGGCTTCCTCGTGATCGTTGGGATCCGGCGAGACGAAGCGAACGACCATGCGTCCGCCCGAGGCGGCCTGGTACTCCGAGAGGATGTCGCGGACGTAGCGCTCGGTGGCGTTGAAGGGCGCCGGCAAGTCCGCGGTGAAGTACGCCGTGACCGTCAGCTGCTCGTCGAGCCGCTCGACCGCGTCGATCGAGCCCTGCGAGAGCGAGTAGGCGCGGTTGCCCGTCGCGTCCGCGCGGAAGAAGAGGAAGATGCCGATCACGTTCAGCGCGATGAGCACGCCCGCGACGATCGCGAGGAAGCCGATCGACTCGGCTCGCTGGCGCGCCGCGGCGCCGACGGAGCTCTGGGTGCGCGGTGCGGGCGCGGTCGCCACGCTGCCGCTCTTCTGGGATGACCGGTTAGGCTTGTCGTTTTTCGGCATGCTCAGCTCCAGCGACGGCTCTCGAGCGCGCGGAACGCGAGCATGAGCGCGAGGGTCGAGACGGACAGGAAGTAGATGACGTCGCGCGTGTCGACGACGCCGCGGGTCATCCCCTCGAGGTGGTGCTCGAACGACAGCCACTCGGCGATGTTCGTCATCGCGCCCGTGGGCATGAAGGGGAGAAACCAGCCGATGAGGAAGGAGAGGGCGAAGCAGATCGAGGCGCTCACGAAGAACGCGATGAGCTGGTTCTCGGTGAAGCTCGACGCCGCGATGCCGATGGCGAGCAGCGCGGCGCCTTCGAGGAAGATCCCGATGTAGCCCGTGAAGACCGGACCCCAGTCGAGGTTGCCGAGCTGCGCGACGCTGATCGGGTAGAAGATCGTGCACGCGAGGAGCACGGCCAAGAGGCCGAGCGCCGCGAGGTACTTGCCGAGGATCACCTCGGCCTCACGCACGGGCATCGCGAGCAGCAGCTCGAGCGTCCCGCTCCGTCGCTCTTCGGCGATGAGGCCCATGCTCACCGCGGGGAGCGCGAACGCGAGCAGCGGCCCGAGGAAGCTGAACATCTGCCGGATCGAGGCGTGGCCCATCAGGAAGAAGGGCTCCCAGAAGATCGGCCCGAGGATCGCCAGCACGAGGCAGACGACGATGTACGCCACCGGGCCGTTGAAATAGCCGCGGAACTGGCGGGACGCGATCGTCCAGGTGTTTTGGAAGTTCATCGGCATCACTCATCCTCGTCGTCGTCGTCGTCGTCGTCGTCGTCGTCCTCGTCATCCGAGACCGTGCTGCTCGCGCGCACCTCGGCGACGCTGGGGTCGGTCGTGAGCTCGCGGAAGATCTCGTAGAGGTTCGGCTTGAGCACCGCGAGCTCGATGATCGTCAGGTTCGCGGCGGCGGCTGCGTTCGCGATGGCGAGGCGCACGTCGCTTCCGTTGGAGACGAGCAGCTCGATCGTGCCGTCGTCGAGCGAGCGAACCTGGGTCACGCCCGGGATGTTCGCGAACGTCTGCTCCGCTTTTCCGTAGGTCGCGCCGGCGAGCTTCACGGTGTAGCCCCGAAGCGGCTTGCGGTTCGCCAGCTCGTCGGGCGTGGCGTCGAACACCAGCTTGCCGTTCGAGATGCAGATCGCGCGCGTGCAGGAGATCTGGATCTCGGCGAGGTTGTGCGTCGAGAAGATGATCGTGCGCGACTTGCCGATCTCGCGGATGAGATCGCGGATGTCGGTCATCTGGTTGGGATCGAGCCCCGAGAGCGGCTCGTCCAGGATGAGGATGGGCGGCTCGTGGATGAGCGCCTGCGCGAGGCCGACGCGCTGCTTGAAGCCCTTGCTGAGCTGGCGAATCTCTTTCGCGTAGACGCTCCCCAGCTGGGTCTCGTCCACCACGCGCTTGATCCGCTTCTGGAGCGTCGGGCCGAAGAGGCCGCGCATCTGCCCGGCGAATTCCAGGTACTCCGCGACGAGCATGTCCGGATAGAGAGGTGTGGACTCCGGCAGGTAGCCGATCGCCGTGCGCACTCCCAGCGGGTCCGTCCAGATGTCGCAGCCGTTCACCTTCGCCGTCCCTTCGGTCGGCGCGATGAAGCACGTCAGGATCTTCATCGTGGTGGACTTGCCGGCGCCGTTCGGGCCCAAGAACCCGACGATCTCGCCGCGCGACACGTTGAAAGACGCACTGTCGAGAGCGCGCTGCGGCCCGTACCGCTTGGTCAGGCCCTGCGCCTCGATCATCACTTCACTCATGCGATCCTCGTGAAGACATTAACAACGTTCTCTCGCTCTCACGTGACGTCACGCTCCCGGGATCGGGCGGCGTTACGAACACACGACGGGCCCTGAAAGTGCCCACGGACTCGCGGGAAAGCTCACAGGCCACGAGCGGGCGCGGACAATAATCGCCGCGCGCCAAAAGGCAAGCCTGTGATCGCGAACACTCTGCGCGACGCAGGAACGAAAAAGGGCCCGTGCATCGCTGCACGAGCCCTCGTTCACCCGTCGCCTGGCTGCGCCAGGCTCGGTCGATCAGTAGCTCATGCCGCCGCCGGAGTCGGTGCCAGGCGCCGGGCAGACCGAGTGCGAGACGAAGCAGCGACTCGTCGAGGTGTCGCAGCAGCGGTTGCCGCCACCGGGCACTGCGCCGCACACCGAGGTGCACTGCGAGTCGCTCGTGCAGGCGACCGAGCACGCGCCGCCGTCGGTGAGTGAATGTCCAGCGTCGTGCCCCGCCCCGCCGGTGTCGCGCGGCGGCACGCTGGTGTCGTGAGCTCCTCCGCCCGTGTCGGACGCGGGGCCGCTGTCATGCGGCGGCGTCGGGCCCGCGTCCATGTGTGGGAGGGCCGCGTCGGTCCCCGAGTGCGTCGTGCGGCCCGATCCGCAACCCATGGTCGCGAAGCAAACAAGAAGCGAAACCGTGACGACTGAAATGCTGGCAAGCTTCATGTTGGTGTGCTGAAGATAACGGAGATCCGTGCGCGGGATCAACGTTGGGGCCGATCGGTGTGAGCCACCTCAGAGAAGCGAAAGCAGCGGACCCGAGCGCTGCGGCGGGGCAGACGCTCCCACCTGGCAACCCAGCGGAGGCTGAAAAGCAGGCGGTTACGAGCGCGAGCCCGTCTGCGCGCGCAGCGGAGGCGTCCACGTTTGCGGTGCGTATCCCACACTTCTCTACCCGGGCCTGGCTGTCGATCGTCCTCGGGATCGGGAGCGCGCTGCACTACTCGGCGCTCCGCACGGGCTTCCTCCTCGACGACTTCATCCACATCTCGATGATGCGCGGAAACTTTCCCGCGCCGCGTCACCCGCTCGATCTCTACAACTTCGTCGACGACGGAGATCGCGCCGAGATGATCGCGCGCGGCATCTTGCCCTGGTGGACGCATCCGGATCTCACGATCCGATTCTTCCGTCCGCTCTCGAGCGCGCTCATCTGGCTCGATCACCAGCTCTTCGGACCGAGCCCGTTCGTGATGCACCTGCACTCGCTCGCCTGGTGGGCGGCGATGGTGATCGCGGCGTTCGTTCTCTACCGCACGTTCTTCGGCGAGCGTGTCGCGCGCATCGCGACGTTCGTGTTCGCGCTGGCGCCCTGTCATGCGATGCCGATGGCGTGGCTCGCCAACCGTGACGCGCTCATCTCGCTCGGCCTGGGGATCCCCGCGCTCTTCGTCTACACGCGCAGCAGAGAGTCGCGCGCGCTGCGCGACGTGATGGGGGCGTTCGCGCTCTTCTCGCTCGCGTTCCTCGGGGGCGAGTACACGCTGTCCTTCGTCGCGTACGTCGCCACATTCGAGCTGGTGCGCGCGCGCGACACGATCATGCAGCGCATCGTGGGGATGCTGCCCTTCGTGATCCCGTGCGTCGTGTACATGGCCGTGCGCACGTCGATGCACTACGGGACCATCGGTTCGGGCTACTACAACGATCCCTTCCATGCGCCGGAGCTCTTCCTCTTCTTCGCGCCGCGGCGTCTCGCGACGCTGATCCTCGAGGCCTGGCTCGCGCTCGACAACGACTCGATCAACTGGATGATCCCGTGGCCGATCGTGCTCGGCGGAGCCGCCGCCGTGCTCTTCATCGTGGTGCGCGTGGTGCGGTTCGTGTTGCGCGAGAGCGAGGCGGGCCCACGTCGCGCTGCGGCCTGGCTGGGGATCGGCAGCGTCGTGGCGATGATCCCCGTGCTCGCGGTGGTGCCCGGTCAGCGTGTGCTCGGCGCCGCGATGTTCGGGATCGCACCCGTGCTCGGCCTCATGCTCGAGGGCGCCTGGTTCCCGCGGACGACGGAGCCTCGACGCGGGATGGCCGAGCTCACGCAGATGACGGCGCTCGCGCTCGGCTTCGCGCATCTCGTCCACGGGCCGGTGACGACGCTGCTGCTCGACGGGCATTTCCGCGACTCGTCGGACACGTACACGCGGCAGATGGCCTCGCTGCGCGCGCGCCTCGGCGATGCGAGCACGGCCGACCCCGTGATCGTGCGCGGCACGGGCATCGCTTTCTTCGCGCCCTTCGGTATCGACGAGAACGGCGTGTTGCCGCGTCGCTTCGCGGTGCTCGCGTGGGCCTCGCACGTCCTGGTGATCAGGACCGGAGAGCGCTCGTTCGACATGTTCGCGCCTGCCGATGGTGGGCTCTTTCCCTGGGGTGAGGGCAACCTCTACCTGGACGCGGCGTGGGCGCTCCGGGCCGGCGACGTGTTTCACGCGCCCGGATACACGGTGACGATCAGCGAGATGCAGGAGGGCCGCACCACGGGCGCGCACTTCGACATGGACGACGACTTCAGCGCGCGCGTCTGGCTGAACGAGACGCCCAAGGCGTACTTCGAAGAGCCGCTCCCCGTCGAGGGCTCGGGCCGGCCCTACGAGACGGATCACTGATCTCGACAGGAGTCGTCCGCGCAGCCGACGCGACACAGTTGTGTCGGCCCGGCGAGCCGGGCACTCCTGTCGAGATCACCTCGCGCTGCGAGGGAGGCGAACGCGTACTTCATCGGTGTCGACCTCGACGCGAGCGCTCGCACCGAAGACTTCGCGGACGACGTCTTCGGTGAGAACCTCGCCGGGCGTGCCGATCGCGACGAGCGCACCGCCTCGCAAGGCGACGACGCGATCACAGACGAGCGCGGCGAGCCCGAGGTCGTGAATCGCGATCAGCGCGGCGCCATCCGCCCGCACGCGCGCCCGCACGGCCTCGAAGAGCCCGCGCGCGTGGCCGAGATCGAGCGTCGAGGTGGGCTCGTCGAGCAAGAAGAGCGGTGCTCGCTGCGCGAAGCAGCGCGCGAGCAGCACACGCTTGCGCTCGCCTGCGCTCAGCGTGTCGAACGCGCGGCTCGCGAGAGGTCGAAGCGCGAGCGTCTCGAGCGCCTCGTCGACGGCGCGGCGATCGGCCTCGGTCTCCGCGCCGAGAACGCCGACGTGCGCGAAGCGGCCCGTTCGCACGACGTCGCGCACGCTCATTCCGGATCCGCTTCCGGCGCGCTCGGGCAGGAGCGCCGCGAGCCTCGCGAGCGCGCGGCGATCGGCGGCCTCTGGATCGAGGTCACCGACACGCACGCGCCCGCTCGCTCGCGGCACGAGCCCGAGGGCCACGCGCAGGAGCGTGCTCTTGCCCGCGCCGTTGGGTCCGAGCAGGCCCACGATCTCGCCGCCGCTCACGTCGAAGGAGACGTCGCTCACCACGCGCGCGCCCCCACGCGTGACCGACACGGAGTCGAGCGAGAGCAGCGCGCTCACGACGGATCCTCCTCACGTGCGCGCTCTCGCCGCAGCAGGAACACGAAGAAGGGCGCGCCGATCAGCGAGGTCAGCACGCCGGGCCGCAGATCGAGGTGGCCCGCGGCCGCGCGCGAGATCGTGTCGGCCACCACCAGCAAGAGCCCACCGAGCAACGCGCTCAGCGGCATCGACCGCGCATGCAGTGGTCCCACGAGGCGTCGCGCTGCATGCGGGACGACGAGCCCGACGAAGGGCAGCGCACCCATCACCGAGACCGTCGCCGCCGTGAGCAGCGATGCGAGCACGAGCACGTCGCGCCGCAGGCGCCCCACGTCCACGCCGACCGAGGACGCGTGCTCTTCGCCGAGCGCGAGCGCATCGAGCGCGCGAGCGTGCGGTGCCAGCGCGAGGCCGGGGATCACCACGAGCGGCACCGAGAGATAAAGGTGCGCGAGCGTTCGATCCTCGAGCCCGCCGAGCATCCAGCTCAGGAGCTGCCGACCGAGCTCCCAGTCCGCGAGCGACACCGCGAGCACCAGCGAGGTCAGCGCGCTGGCGAGCGACGAGAGCGCGAGCCCGGCGAGCACGAGCGAGGCGGTCGACACGATCGGACCGCGCGCCGCGAGCCGATACACCGCGAACGCGACGCCGAGCGCGATCGCGAACGCCGCCGCGGGGACCACGAGGAGGAGCGCAGTTCCCGTGGCGAGTCCCGCCAGCAAGTAGAGCGCACCCACGGCACCGAGGGTCGCCCCGCTCGCGACGCCGAGCACGGAAGGATCCGCGAGCGGATTTCGAAACAGCCCCTGGAGCGCGTGTCCGGAGAGGCCGAGCGCCGCACCGCCCAGCGCCGCGAGCAGCACGCGCGGAAGACGCACCTCGAGCACCACGACGCGTGTCCACGTCGGGCCCGCTCCGGTGATCGCGTCGACGACGTCGCCCGGCGAGAGCGCCGCCGGCCCGACCAGAAGCGAGGCCGCGCAGGCCAAGAGGAGCAGCAGTGCGAGCGCAGTCCATGCACGGGTCACGACGACGGGCCTCGCGCGTGCAGCGCGTCGCAGAGCGCGTCCGCGGTCGAGGCGATGTGGTGGGTGGTGGTGAGCAGCAAGCGCGCGTGCAGCGGCCGCACGTCTCCGTTCGCGACGGCTCGCAGCACGAGGAGGCGGGGGTCGAGCCCATGCGCAGCCCGTGTCGCGTCCACGATCCCGCGCGCGCGTGCGTCCGCGCGATACGCATCGACCAAGAGGACGTCCGGATCGAGGGAGAGCTCGCGCTCGAGAGAGAGAGGTACGAGCCCCGAGAGTCCCTGCCGTGCGAGCAGGAGCTCTCCGCCCGCGATCTGCACGAGCTCGGCGAGCAGCGTGTGCGCGCCCGGCGAGAGGCCGGATCCCGCATCGACCAGCGCAGTGCGGCGCGGCTGACCCCCGCAGCGCGCGTGCGTGTGCGCGAGCGACGCGTCCATGTCGGCGATCAATGCCTCGCCGCGATCGTGTGCATCGAGCGCTGCGGCGACCGTCCGAATCGAGACGCGCACGTCTTCGACGTTCGTCGGCGTTCCGATGCGCAGCGTCGCGATCCCGAAGCGATGGAGCGCGGCGTCGAGGTCGGCCCCCGTCCACGCTGGAAGCAGCACGAGATCCGGGTCCACGGCCGCGATCGCCTCGGCGCTGACGACGACGCGGCGTGACACCGAGCGTGCGGGCTCGACCACGTTCGACGCGCCTTCGTCATCCGCGAAGCGGTCGAGCGCGGCGATGCGCGCGGTGTCGATGAGCGCGAGCGCGAGCTCGTCGGCGGGCAGGCCGAGGGCCACGACGTGAACCGGGTGCGTCGGCGGCGGAGGTGCGCGGGAAGGCGTGACGCCCGGGGCGGCGAACGGCGCGACGCACGCCAGAGCGAACGCCGTGGCCGGCACCGCCCAGGACGACATACGATCCCACGCGTGATCACCGCCAGCCATTCGGAGGCGGGAGGGTAGCGCGCGCCCGCCGCGTCGAGCGCAGGTTCTTCGGGCCCCGCGTGGCCGTCGAGCTCCCGAGCGCGCTGCCGCAGACGATCGAGATCATCCGTCGCGCCGCGCCGCGCATCGGTGATCGCACCTCCGCGCTCTGAGGCGGATCTCGATTGCCCGTGGCGCGCGTTCATGGTGTGAAGAGCGCATGCCGCTGACTCCGGAGCTCTTCGAACGCATGGGCGCGCTCTATCTCGGACGCGTGGACGCGAGCACGCCGCTCGTCATCGACTCGCGCAGCCTCAGCACGCACGCGCTGATCCTCGGCATGACGGGATCGGGCAAGACGGGCCTCGGCGTCGCGCTCCTCGAAGAGGCCGCGCTCGATGGCATTCCCGCGATCGTCGTCGATCCGAAGGGTGATCTCGCGAGCTTGCTCCTCGCGTTTCCGGATCTCTCGCCCGCCGCCTTCGCGCCCTGGGTCCCGCCTGGCGAAGACGCAGCGCAGGTCGCGGCCGATCACGCGGCGCGCCTCGCGAGCTTCGGACAAGACGCGGCGCGCGTCGGGCGCTACGCGTCGTCGGTCGAGCGAGTCCTCTACACGCCGGGCGCGACCTGGGGGCGGCCGCTCTCTCCGCTTCCCTCGCTCGCGGCACCGAGCGCGGGCGAGACCGATCCGGAGGCCCTTCGCGAGCGCGCTATCACCACGGCGTCGGCGTTCCTGGGCCTAGCGGGCCGCGACTCGGATCCGCGAAGCCCCGAGCACACGCTGCTCTCGACGCTGCTCTTCGACGCGTGGTCGAACGCGCGCTCGCTCGATCTGCGCGAGCTGCTGCGCGGCGTTCAGACGCCGCCCTGGCCGCGCCTCGGCGTGATGGATGTCGATGCCGTGGTGCCGCCGAAGGATCGCGCGGCGCTCGCCGTGGCCATCAACGGCGCGCTCGCCTCTCCTGCGATGGCGGGCTTCGTCGACGGCGCCCCGCTCGACATCGCCTCGCTGCTCTACGGGCCGGGAGGGCGTCCGCGCCTCTCGATCCTCTCGATCGCGCACCTCTCCGACACGGATCGTCAGTTCTTCGTCACCGTGCTGCTCGGCGAGCTCGTGCGCTGGGTGCGCGCGCGGCAGGGCACCTCGTCGCTGCGTGCGCTGTTCTACATGGACGAGATCGCGGGCTACTTCCCGCCCGTCGCCGAGCCACCGACCAAGCGCCCGATGCTCACGCTGCTCAAGCAGGCGCGCGCGTTCGGGCTCGGCGTGGTGCTCTGCACGCAGAATCCCGTGGACCTCGACTACAAGGGCCTCTCGAACTCGGGCACTTGGCTGCTCGGGCGTCTCTCGACCGATCGTGATCGCCAGCGGGTGCTCGAGGGCCTCGAGGGCGCGAGCACGGCGTCGGGGCGCGCCTTCGATCGTGCGGGCCTCGAGGCGGAGCTCGCGGGGCTCGCGCCGAGGAATTTCATCTACCACTCCGTGTACACGCCCGCGCCGCAACGCTTCGAGGTGAGACAGACGCTCTCGTATCTGCGCGGCCCGCTCTCGCGCGAGGAGCTCACGCGCCTGTCCATGTCCGCGCCCGCGAGCACCAGCGCGCTTGCCCAGACGAACTTTCGTGCGCAGGCCGCCGCGGGTGCGCGCCCCGTACTGCCTCCGGAGATCCGCGAGGCGTTTTTCCTGCGCCCCGACCTCACGAGCGACTTCGCGTATCGCCCGGGCGCGCTCCTCTACGCGAGCGTCGCGTACCAGGGCAAGGGCGTCTCGGCGATGCGCCGTCTCGCGTTGGTCGCGCCGCTCGGCGCCGAGATGCCCTCCTGGGGTGACGCGTGGGTGCTCGATGCGAGCGTGCCCATGATCTCCGATGCACCGGTCGCGGGCGCGCCGTTCGCCGACTTGCCGGTCATCGCCACGCGCGCGGCGACCTGGCAGCGCTGGCAGGCCGCTGCGATCGCGCACGTCGCGAACGAGCGCCCGCTCCGCGTCTGTGAAGTTCCGGAGCTCAAGCTGCTCGGGGCGCCGGGCGAGACGCGCGACGCCTTCGCTGCGCGCCTGGCGCTCATCCTGAGGGAGCGCCGCGACGCCGAGGTCGATGCGCTCGTCGGCAAGTGGCAGCCCAAGATCGATCGGGCGCGCAACGACGTCGAGCAGACCTCGCGCAAGATCGAGGACGCGACCGCGGATCGAAACGCCGCCGTCGTAGCGTCGGGCCTCGATCTCGGCGCCACGGTGCTGGGCGCGATGTTCGGCCGTCGAAGCGCGCTGCGCGGCGCGGCCAGCGTGGCGACCAAGGCACGGCGCGCACAGAAGAAAGGTACGGACGCCGGCCGCGCCACCCTCGATCACGCCGAGGCCATGGCCACCGCCGATCAGATGCAGAAAGATCTCGAGGCCGCCCTCACCGAGCTCCGAGCGAGCTGGGATCCGAGCCGCGTCGCGATCCGCGAGCGCGCAGTCTCCGCGAAGAAGGCCGGCGTGAGCGTCGAGCGCTTCGGCCTCGTCTGGGTTCCCGTCGCGGAAGCGAACGCGCAGCCCACCTGAGTCGCGGGTTTCTCTTCGAGGCCGGGCGAGAGCGCTGTGCGCCGGACGGTCGCTCGCTTCACGCTCGCCGGGATCGACGACGCTCACGCACCCCCGTTCGGCGGTCACACCGACATGCCCGCTGCGCTACGCGATCGCGATCCTTCGCTGCCCGTGGTCCTCTTGGCGCACCAGCCGCGATCGGGTCACCGAGGCCGCCGCTTCGGGCGTCGCTCTTCAGATCTCGGGCCACACGCACGGCGGTCAGATGCAGCCCTTCGGTGCGCTCGTTCGCATCGAGCAACCGTTCTTGCGGGGGCTGCACCGCGTCGGGGCGACGGCCGTGTGGGTCAGCGAGGGCACCGGGACCTGGGGCCCGCCGCTCCGCGTCGGAACACGATCGGGAGATCTCGTTGATCGTGCTGCGCGCGAGCTCGAGAACCTGAGCCGAGACGAGGTCGCTCGCCGCGCGCGAGCAGCCGGCGAGTCATGGCGTCACTGAAAGCTCGACGCGGGCCAGTCCGGCGTCGGCGGCAGCTCGAGGATGGGCTCGGTCTCTTGCGGCGGGATCGCGTCGACCTGCATCCACTTCACGTTGCGCACGATGTACGGCCCGTCGACGCCGCGGTCGTGGATGATCGCGCCGCCGAAGCGCAGCGTCACGGCGTGCCTGCCTGCGGGCATCGCGACGAATCGGTCGGATCCGAACGCGATGGCCGTGCCGCCCTCGGGCCCACCCCAGAGCTCCGAGTAACCCCAGAACGTCGCCTCGCGTGTGGTCATCACCGCGAAGCGCAGCACGATGTCGGTTCCATCGCGCTCCACGACGAGCGTCGTGGGGTCGATCGCTCCGGGCGGATCGTGCACGCCGAAGCCGCCCGTGACGACGCGGCTGAACTGTTCGCCATCGAGCGTGCCCGTCGCCTGGATGCGGTAGTCGTATGCGACCGGGGTGTTCGCATCGCCGTCCGCCGGCCGCTCGCTCGGAGCGGGAAACGTGAGCTCGTATTGGTGATCGAGACCGGGCGCCGCCTGCGGCATCGCTCGCATCATGATCGCCTCGTGTCCTTGGCGGCCGATCGCGATGGTCACCTCGTCCCCCGACACCGGACGATCGTGGTCGTCGACCAGCTGCGCGCTGATGACCACGGGAGCGCCCGCCTGGATCCGGATGGTCGGCACCCAGGCGACCAAGTGCGGCTGCATGCCGCTCGATCGCAGCCGCGTCGTCACGTCGTGCTGACCCGGATGCGCGCTTGGCGACATCGCCCCCGAGCGTCCCTCGTAGCGCTCCATGTAGTCGCGGCCTGGGCCCGGATCCACCTCACCTTCCATGGGCTCGAAGCCGGGGATCGGCGTCTCGACCAGCGGTGGACGCTCGCCGCGCTCGGCCATGCGGCGCAGCGCCTCTTCGCCCGCGTCGCCGACGCCGCCGTCCGACCTCGCGCCGTGGCGGCCGTGTCCCCCGAGCGCGCCGACGGGGCTCTCGCCGCTCTCGGCGTCGCTCTGTGTCGAGTCGCCGCTCCGCGACGAGGAGCCTCCCGCCGCGCTCCACGCCAGCGCCACCAAGATTAACGCCCCGATCACGAGCCAGAGGGCGCGTAGATCGGGGCGGGGTGGGGGCGACGGAACCTGTGTTTGACTCACGCGACTACGCTGTCACTCGCACGAGCCGATGTCACTCCCCGCGGATGTCACCGAGCGAGCTGCATGCCGTTGGCGCCGATATACGAGGCCGGCCAGTAGCTGCTGTTCAGACCGGTCGCGCGGTTGTCGATCGACCCCTGCTCGAGGTCGTGGCGCACCTGGTGATGATCGAAGCTCGCCTCGACCCACGCCGTACGCGCGCCTACCACCCACGTGCCGCTCGACCACGACATCTGGCCGAAGCTGCCCGTCGCGCTGCCGCTGCGCTCGTACTGCGCGCGGCCGCTCTGCAGGGTCACGAGGCCGTCGCCAGCCGTGTCGCCGTAGAAGGTGTACCAGTGACCCACGTAGCCGAGGCAGTCCCACGCGCCCGAGAGCAGCGAGTCGTTCGTCTCGTTGCTGCCGTTGGCGCTCCAGCGGCGCGTCGCGAACGTGTACATGCGCGTGGTGCGGAAGCGGTCGCTCAGCCAGCCGCCGCTCGGTACCGAGCCGTACTCCAGGTTGATGCGGCGCAGCGAGTCGGTGGCGTTGTCGCGAGCCCCGAGCCAGCCGGCGATCGTTCCGACGAAGTTGCCGCAGAGCGAGTCGCTCGTGCCGTACACCGCGTCGGCAGCCGGCGAGCCGAGATGCGGCGTGGCCACGGTGATGAAGTAGCCCGTCGCCTGGCGGATGAGATCGTAGCGGCTGCCCTGGTAGTTGTAGTACGCCGAGCCGCTCCACGAGTTGTTGAGGATGAAGCGCGCCACCAGGCCGCCCATCGAGTGCGCGATGATCCGCAGCTGGCCCGGCTGGATGTTGTACTGCGTGATGAAGGCGTTGATCTGCGTCGCGACGCGGCCTGCGGCGTCCGAGCCGTAGTACCAAGCGCCACCGTTGTAGCCGGCGACCAGCGTCGTGCAGCCGCCTCTCGAGTACGTCACGAAGTTCGCGTACGAGTCGTTCGCGTCGCGTCGCCAGTAGTTGAGACGCGCGACGTCGTCGACCACGCCCGGCGAGAGGTCGGCGCCCTTGCCGTGGATGTACACGACGTAGCATTGGGCAGACGCACCGCCCGCAGTCGAGAGGACACCGAGAAGGACCGCGAGGAGGGCGATGACGTTGCGCATGTCCCAGCCATTTGCAACGGCCGATCCAGCGATAATCAACAATGAAATCAAGCGCCGAGGATCGAGTGCTCAAAATTTACCCGCTCTATTATTGAGCGATGCCCATGATTTGCGCGCTGATCCGACATCCCACAGCGCCCTCGCCATGCGACCCGAAGCTAGCTTGCGACGAGCGGCCAGCGCATCTTGAGCAGCGTCGCGGCGGACGACTCGATCCGCTTTCGAGCCTCGCCGATCGTCGCGCGCTTGCGCGGATCCTGACGCAGGCAGCCGCGGATGCCGTCGATGATGCCGATGAGCTGGTCGTCCATTGAGAGCGCGTCGAGCGCGGGAAGATCGCCGTCGTGCGAGAGATGCGCGGTCAGGATCCCGACCTCGCTGTCGCCGTTGAAGAGCTCACGGCCCGTGAGCGCTTCGTACATCATGCAGCCGAACGCGTAGACGTCGGTCGCGCTCGGTGACGGCGTGCTGCCCTTCGGCAAGAGGCCCCAGACCTCGGGCGCGCCGTAGTTCGCGGTCGCGCAGCCCGGTCGAATCTTGCGGCCGGCCAGGCCGAAGTCGACGAGCACCGGCGTCTCGAGCGCGGGCCCGGGCCCGTCGGGATCGCGCAAGATCACGTTCGAGGGCTTGAGATCGAGATGGCCGACGCCGATGTCGTGCATCGCGCCCAGGCCCGCCGCGACGCCCGAGAGCACC
>JAYVCF010000399.1:0-10431 GCA_043750095.1 Deltaproteobacteria bacterium | reverse complement strand
CCGCGGGCTTGAACGCGACCGCGGGCGCGGCCACCGTGACCTCTGCCCGAGCAGAGCCATTCCGCCGATGCAAGCAAGGAGCCCGACATCTCGCTCTCGCTCTCGCTCTCGCTGCGTGCGCTAGCCTCGACCTGACCGTGCCCGATCGACAGAGGGGCCGTGCGACCCACCTCGCACCGGCGATGGCGCTCGTCGCGATACTCGGCTGTCGTAGCGGAGACGCGCCGCGGCCGCCCGAGATCCACGAGCCCGCCGCCGCTTCGCTCACGACGGCCGAGCCAACACCCCCTCGTCCGACCTGCGTGCCCTCGGCCGCGCAGGTCTCCGCTGCCCGCGAGCTCTACGTGGCCGACGTCTTCGAGATCGCGGGCGATGCCGAGCGCGAGGACGCGCTCTTCGACTTCGCGAGCGTGCACGGGATCACGCGGCTCTCGATCTACGGGCACCGTGTGCTCTTGCTCGACACGCCGGACGGAGAAGCGAAGCTGCGGCGCTTCATGGCGCACGCGCGCGAGCGCGGGATACGAACGTTGACGGCCGCCGTCGGCTGGGACGGCGAGCTCGACTCGCTCGCCACGTACATGCGCGCGAATCCGAGCGCCTCGTTCGACGAGCTCGTGACGGAGATCGAGTACTGGCACGACTGCGAGGAGCCACCGACGTCGAACGAGGGCGCGATCCGGCCGTGCTTCCAGCCGCTCCACGCGATGCTCCTGCGCATGCGCGCGCTCCGAAGCGAGCTCGTCGCATCCGGGCATCCGAGGCTCTCGATCGCGGCCTACCTCGGCTGGCCGAGCCGAGAAGAAGCGCGAACGATCGCTGCGCTGGTCGGGCGCGTGCTCTTGCACTGCGAGCAGCCGACGCCAGCTCGCGCATACGACCACCAGGCCGGCGCCGGCATGGCATCTCGCGCGCGCCTGCGCGACTTCGCGGGGCGAGCGGACGTCTGGCCGATCTTCTACGCGCGCGGCGACGCCAACATGGGCCCCTGGCTCGCGAGCCACGGCATGGGCGACGCGGAGCGAGCATGGACCGCCGAGCTCGTCCGGGAGCGCGAAGCTTGGGCCTGCGAGGTCACGATCGGGGGCTTCGCGTACTTCGACTATCGCGCCGTCGCGGAAGCCGCAGGCCACGCGCGCAGCCGGTAGCGAGCGTGGCCGAGTCTAGAAGTCGAGCTCGCGGACGACTTGCCTCGGCGCTTGCGAACGTGCGGCCCGCGGGCGCGCTCGGGTCGGGCGCGCCGGGACGGGCATGTCGGGGACGGCGGGCGCGGGCACGACGACGGGCGCTTCGATCGCGTCCGCAGTTGGCATCGGGGTGGACGAGGGCGGAACGACGCGCTCCGAAGGCTCGGCGGGATGCTCCGCCGGATGCTCGGCGACTCTCGGCGGGGCGTCGTGCAGCGACCACCAGATCATCGCGGCGGCACCGATCGCGACCAAGACGGCGACCAGCGCAAGTCCGTAGCGACGCGGCGTCGGTGCATCGCCCCCCGACGAAGTGCGGCGCATCGGCTCGAGCGTGTCGGCGTCGAGGGTCGCCGCCCCGGGCGCAGCGATCGTCCCGCTCCCCGACTCACGCAGGGGCGCGATGAGCCGCGGCGACGATGTCCTCGGCCCACGCCCCGTCGCGTCGAGCAAGGCCGCGCGCATGTCGCCCACGTTCGACCAGCGCGCGCTCAGCTCTCGACTCATCGCCCGCTCGACGACCGCGCAGAGCTCGGGAATGTCCGGTCGCAGCTCGCGCAAAGCGAGGGGCGTCGCGCTGGCGACGAGCTCCACGACCGCCTGCGGACTGTCGCCCTCGAAGGGCAGGATGCCCGCGAGCATCTCGTACATGACGACGCCCAACGAGAAGATGTCCGATCGCACGTCGAGCACGTCGCCGAACGCTTGCTCGGGCGACATGTACTCGGGCGTCCCCACCACCGCACGCGTCCCGCTCACGATCTCGTCGGCGCCCTGCGAGATGCCGAAGTCGAGCAGACGCGCGAACACACCGTCTTGGTCCGTGGTGAGGAACACGTTCCCCGGCTTGAGATCACGGTGGACGATCCCCGCGCGATGGACCGCATCGAGGCCGCTCAAGATCTGGAGCGTGATGTCGGTGGTCTCGTCCATGCTCAGGGGGCCCTGCGTCATGCGCTGATCCAGCGTCTCGCCGTCGAGCAGCTCCATCACCATGTACGGCTCGCGCGCGCCGTTGGTCTCGACCACGCCGAAGTCGATCATGTCGACGACGTTCTTGTGTCGCACCGACGCCGCGACCGTGGCCTCGCGAAGGAAGGTCGCGACGCGCGTCTCGGCCGTCGTGCCGATGCCGTCCACGAACTTCACGGCCACCGGTCGGTTGAGCGTGACGTGCTTGGCCCGCCAGACGCGCGCCATCCCCCCGCGCGCGATCGCGGCTTCGAGGCGGTACTTTCCACCCAGCACCACACCGGGCGCGCCCACGGGCGGCCGAACCACCGCCTCGGGGCGGATGGCGTGGATCGTCTGACGCTTGAGGGCCGCGCTCATCGCGTGGGCTTCCTCGAGCCGAGCGCGTCGGGCGCGTTCGGCATCCGCACGGTCGGGGCGTTGCTGGTGTGCGGGCGCAGCGTGTCGAGCACGAGCAAGAGCTCGGCGCCGATCTGGATTCGATCCCCGTGCGCGAGTCGACGCGCTCCCACGACGGCTTCGGCATTCACGCGGACACCGGCGCGTGCCGCCGCCTCGGGAACGATCTCGGGGCCGTCGATGGTGCCGCGCACGATCGCGTGGCGCCGCGACGCGAGCCGATCGGCGACCACGACGTCGCACTCGGGGTCGCGACCGATCGTCACCTCGCCCCCGTCCGGCAGGGCGATTTCACGATTCCGCACTCGCAATCGGAAGCGCGACATTGCTGCTTCCCAATCTACTCGTATCGGCCGAGAATCGAAAGGATGGCTCGTCGGTACGCGGCCGCTGCCGTTGCAATGGTCGTGGTGGCGCTTGCGTTGCCCTGCACGGCGGAGGCGCAGGGCAGCTCGGTGCACGACACGGCCGCGGCGCGCTCCCTCTTCCAAGAAGGGATCACCTGCGCGGATGCACACGACTGGGTGTGTGCGGCCGATCGCTTCGGGCGCGCCCACGCGCTCCGTGCGTCACCGGTGATCGCCTACAACCTCGGCGCGGCGCTCGTCGCGCTCGGACGAATCGTCGAGGGAAGCGAGCACCTGCTGCGCGTGGCGCGCGACGAGGCGGCCCCCGCGCCGATGCGCAGTGATGCGCAGCGTGCGGCAGACGCCGTCGCCGGGCGCATCGCGCGCGTGGTCGTGCGCACGGAGGGCTCGACCGAGGGAGTGACCCTCACCATCGACGGGCGCGCTCTCTCGGCCTCGCTCGTCGGCGCCGCCGCGCCGGTCGATCCCGGGGAGCACCTGGTCGAGGCGTCACGCGGATCGGACGTCATCGCGAGCGCTCACTTCGCGGTGGAGCCGGGCGCGGCGGGCGAAGTCTCGCTCGCGCTGCCGGATCCGCCGCCGGAGCCGCCGCGCGAGGCACCAACCGTCACCAGCGAGCCGATCGAGCGCATCGTCGAGCGCGTCGTGATGGCTCCTGCGCCGCCGAGCGATGACGCGCCCTGGATCGGGCTCGGCGTCGGCATCGGTGTGGTGGTGATCGCCGGCGCGATCGTCATCGCCGTGCTGCTCGCTCCGCCCAGCGAGCCTTCGCCTTACATGGGAAGCCTCGGCACGGTCGAGGTGGGTCGGTGAGTCGGCACCTTCGCGCAGCGCTCGTGTGGATGGTGGCCGCCCTCGCCGCCGCCGGCTGCAGCGTGCGTCCGCTGACCCAGCTGATCGTGGTGACGGACACCGATCTCGCGGTGCCCGGTCAGATCGATCGCGTGCGCGTCACCGTCGTCGCGCCCAGCGGCACGATGCACGACAGCGTCCAGATGCTCACCACGCCGGGCGACCTGCCGACCACGCTGGGCGTCGTTCACCGCGGCGGACCGCTCGACCCCATCGAGGTCCGCGTGGTGGGATCGCACGGCGACACGGAGATCGTGCGTCGATCGGCGGTCACGGCCTTCATCGAGGGGCGAACGCTCGTGCTGCCCATCCACCTCCAAGCGTCGTGCGTGGGAGTCGTCTGCGCCAGCGCCGAGACGTGTATCGCCGGGGCATGCGTCAGCGCGGTGGTCCCCGCGAACATGCTGGCCGACTGGAGCGGCACGCCGCCGCGGCTCGCCGACGGCGGACGGGGCGATGGCTGCACCGCGCTCGCCGAGCTCTGCAATGGCATCGACGACGACTGCAACGGCGTGATCGACGACGGCTTCGATCTCCAGACGGACCCGCTCCACTGCGGCGCATGCACCATCGCGTGCCCCGAACGAACGCACGGACGAGGCGCCTGCAGCGCCGGCGTATGCGGGCTGACGTGCGCGCTCGGCTTCGGCAACTGCGACGGCGATCCGCGCAACGGCTGCGAGGTCTCGCTCGATTCGCTGACCATGTGCGGCACCTGCAGCACCGGCTGCAGCGTCCAGCACGGAACGCCGACGTGCTTCGGAGCGACGTGCGCCGTCGACGTGTGCGCGCCCGGCTGGGGTGACTGCAACACCACGCTGAGCGATGGGTGCGAGGCGCCGCTGAGCTCGACGACGGACTGCGGCACCTGCGGGATGGCGTGCGCGCCGGCCCACGCGACGGGGAGCTGCGCGGTCGGAACCTGCCGGATCGCGGCGTGCGCCAGCGGCTACGCCGACTGCAATGCCCTGGCGACCGACGGATGCGAGCGCGCTCTCGGCACCGCGACCGACTGCGCCGCGTGCGGCGACGCGTGTCCGAGCGTCCCGCACGGGACGGCGTCGTGTACGGCGGGTCGCTGCGGAGTCGGCGCGTGCGACGCCGGCTTCGGCGACTGCAACGGCATGGCGGCCGACGGATGCGAGACGCGCCTCGATACCTCGAACGACTGCGGCGCGTGCGGCGTGACCTGCGCGCTCGCCCACGCGAGCGAGAGCTGTGCGACCGGGAGCTGCGTCGTGACCACGTGCGATGCGGGCTGGCGAGACTGCGACATGCTCGCCGCGAGCGGCTGCGAGACGAGCCTCGCGACCGCGACGAACTGCGGCGCCTGCGGATCGACGTGCAGCGGGGGCACACCGCTCTGCGGCCCGAGCGGAACGACGTTCGCATGCCGCAGCGTGTGCACGGGAACGCAGACGCTCTGCGGCACCGCGTGCGTCGACACCGCGACCAGCCTCGCCGACTGCGGCGGATGCGCTCGTCCGTGTGCACCGGCGAACGCGTCGGCCGCATGCACGGGTGGCACGTGCACGATCACGGCGTGCGACCCCGGCTTCGGTGACTGCAACGGCTTGGCGGCCGACGGATGCGAGACGCCGCTCGATCGCGTGACCGACTGCGGCGCCTGCCGGGTCGCCTGCTCGCTCGCGGGCGCGATGTACGCGTGCCCGGGCGGGCGCTGCACACTCGGCGCGTGCGACCCGGGCCGACAAGACTGCGACGGCATCACCGCCACCGGCTGCGAGACGTCGATCCTCACGCTCACCGACTGCGGCGCGTGTCGCGCGCCATGCATGCTCGCGAACGCGTCGGCGTCCTGCGCGACCGGTGCGTGCGCCATCGGCGCGTGCAACGCCGGCTTCGCCGACTGCGATGCCACCAGCGCGGACGGCTGCGAGACGTCCCTCGGAACGCTGGTGAACTGCCGCTCGTGCGGCGACATCTGCGACATACCGCGCGCGAGCGAGTCGTGCACGACCGGAACCTGCGCGCTCGGGACCTGCGATCCCGGCTACGGAAACTGCAACACCTCGATCGTCGATGGATGCGAGACCTCGCTCACGACCGCGACGAATTGCGGCACCTGCGGCACTCCCTGCGTCGTCGGGGCCAACGCCACACCGAACTGCTCGACCGGGACCTGCCGAACGATGTGCACACGCGCCGATCGGGGTGACTGCGACCTGCTCCTCACCAACGGCTGCGAGGCCCACCTCGACAACGACATCAACAACTGCGGCGTCTGCGGCGTGCGCTGTACCGCAGGCAACACGTGCAACGGCGGGACGTGCATGTGAGGGGCTCCTCGAGTCAGCGCGTCGAGAGCGCGTGGCGCACGGCCTCGAGGCGCCGCAGCTCGTGCAGCTCGGTGGCGTCGAGCGGTGTCCGTCGGCTTCGGAGCCTGGCGATGTAGCTCGCACACGCGTCCGCCCCGCCGCGCACGCCGGTGCGAGCGAGCTCGTTGATTCGGTGGATCGTCTCGCGATCGACGACGCGGAAGTACTTCCCGTTCGCCTCGAACAAGCGCGCGGTCCACCGCCCGTCTCGAACGGCATCGGCGAGGAAGAGGGCGCCCTCGGTCGAGGCCGCGAGCGCGTCCGTGAGCGCAGGATCGGCGCGCGCGTCCTCGCGCACGAGATGATCGATCAAGAGCGCGATCGCGCTCGTCAGCTCGGTCGTGTCGCCGCTGCGCAGAGCCGCCGCGGCATTGAGCGTGAGGGATCCGAGGCTCGGGCCGGTGAACGTGCTGCCGTCCGACGCGACCGCGCGACCCCGATCGCCTTGGGCCGAAGACAGCAGCTGTGCAGTGCGCGCCTGTCCTTGGCGCGAGGCCGAGTCGAGGACCACCAGCCGAGCATCGCCGATCGCGATCACCATGCCGTGCGCGAGCCTTGCGCATCCGCTGATGCGCGCGCCGTCGACCCACACTCCGTTTCTACTGGCGAGATCCTCGACCTCGATGGAGCCATCGCGGACCCGCAGCGCCGCGTGACGTCGCGACGCGCGCTCGTCGTCGAGCCGGATCTCGCAGTCCGCGTCTCGTCCCACGCTGACGTCGCGACTCCCCACCGCGAACGTGCGCGGCCCGTATCGCACGCTGAACCGGCCCGCCACCACGTGACGGTAACGCTTCGACCCGATCCGCTCAACACGCGATGAACGCACAGGCGCTCCGCATCGACGCGCGCGCGCACCACCCGCGGCCGAGCTACCTCGGCCGTCACGTCCGGTGATAGGGTGAGGGGTGACGCGCGCGATCGTGGCGGCTCTGTTTCTCGCCGGATGCGCTGCGATGCCGGTCACCGTCGACGCCGGTGCGCGCGTGGACGCAGCGATTCGGTCCGACGCGGGCACGGATGCGGGCGCGGATGGCGGGCACGACAGCGGGCCCGCACGACGGGCGCTGCTGCTCCACGACTTCATCGCGGGACCGACGCCGACCCCGACCTACCTCCGCGATCACCTGGCCGAGGTCGAGGCCCTTCCCTTCGATGGGATCGCCATCTACGCGCGCTCCCCTGATCTCGTGACGAACGTCTCGTCCACCGTCATGCAAGCGGTGGCACTCGATCCCGCGGCCGCCGGCGCCGTGCTCGCGCCCCTGCGGGCCGTGGTCGCAGGCTCCCTGAGCGAGAGCCTCGTGCTCGTGCTCAACCAGCGCCCGGGCGATCTCTTCGACGACGCAACCTGGAACGTCGCCACCGCGAACTTCGGAGTGCTGGCGGCGCTGCTGCGCGACGTCGGCGTGCGCGGCATCTTCTTCGACAACGAGGAATACGGCACGCGCTGGGGTGACTACGACTCCACCATGGCGACCCACACGCTCTCCGAGTCGATCGCGCAGGCGCGGTTGCGTGGCCGCCAGGCGATGCAGGCGATGGTGGGCGCGTATCCGGACATCGTCGTGCTCACGCTCCACGGCCCGTACATCTCCGAGCCCCACACCCCGATCCCGCCGTTCCAGGGCCCCTTCTGGATGGGGAACGAGCTCCTCGGCGCGTTCTTCGGTGGCTTCGTCGAGGGAGCCGGCGCGCGCACGACGGTCGTCGACGGCGGCGAGCTCTATTTTCTGCGCGCCGCCGCCGACTTCGCCGCGACGTACGAGTTTCGAAAGCGTGGGATCGCCTCCGATGCGATCGATAGCGCTCTCGTGCCGCCAGCGCTCAGGCCGCTCTGGCCCGATCGCGTGAGCATCGCTTATGGGCTCTACGACCGACCGTCCGGCGGCGCAGACATGACGCCTGCGATCCTCGAAGCCTCGCTCGCCCCGGCGCTGCGCACCTCCGATCGCTACGCCTGGATGTACGTCGAAGGCATCACGTTTCTGCTTCCTTCTGGCGCGGGAGGCGCGGATCCGGCGTGGCTCGCGGCCATCGCATCGGCGCGGGCATCCACGGGGCTCTGACCTCCGGCGCGGGCGATGCTACCTTCGGTCGCATGCGCCGTCGTCGGGCGCTCGCGCTGGCGAGCTCGTTCTACCTCTTCTCTTTGATCACTTCGTGGGGCGCGCTCGGCCACGCGCAGCAGCGCACCGTCACGGTCGAGCTCACGCCCACCATCCGCACCCAGCTCGCGATCTGGATCGAGAGCCGCGACCGCGCGATCTTCCAGACACTGCGCCTCACCGACGCCGTCGCGTTCCGCGGGATCGGCAACCGCCCGGGCGCGCTCCAGATGGACTCCGGATATCACTGGCCCTACGGCCGACGCGAGGGCGTGCTCCCGATCTGGGCCCACCGCCGCTACGACGCGACCGGCGTCGCCTGGCGTCGCGTGATCTTCGCCGAGCGACCCGAGGGCGACGCGTCGCGCGCCGGCGACGAGTACTACAACACGCCGGACCCGTTCTTCTGTCTCTCCTTCACGGGCCACGAGACGGTGGACGCCGTCACGTGCGCGAGCGTCTTCAACAGCAACAAAGGGCGCTTCATCACCGACGCCGACGTCGCGAGCGGCTACGCGGAGCCTTTCGAGGACACGCCCGGCGCCGGACGGATGCGTGTGCTGAGCGGCGACTCGCTCTATCCACCGCGCGGCGACATCCCCGACCCGCTCCCGTACTGCCCGACCTGCGCGAACCAGCATCACGACCACGACGACCTCATGGCCTTCCTGGCCGAGCGTCGACGCGTGATGCCCGACCTCGACGTGGTCACCATGGCGACGCCGCAGCGCGACGTCCTCTTCTCTTACACGTACGACGTGCCCGGCGCGTGGCCGGACGGCGACTACACGCTCTTCGTGGAGGCGAGCACGGAGTTCGACTTCGCCGATCCGAGCTGGCGGCTGGGCTCGCCCGTCACGCCCGCGGGCGCATGGGACTGCTACGCCAACAGTGACATCTGCGGCAACTACGGCAGCCCCTACCGCGGCCAGCCCTCGGTGCTCTATCGCATCGACTTCGCGATCGGCGCAGGCGCGAGTGGCGACGGCACGTACACCGCGTCGGCGCCCGTCGGGCACGGCGATCCCTACGGACTCTCGAGCGACGTCATCGCGATGGACGGCAGCGGCATGCTCGACGACGCGAGCGGGCACCCGGGCAGCGGCGCCGATCGGCTGCGCGCGGGCGCCGACGGCGTGCGCGTACGCGTGCGGGTGCCGGTGCTCGACCCGTGTCGATCGGCCATGCCGCCGCCCGGGTGCGGGATGGACTGCCGCGACGGCGGCATCGAGTGCGCGATGCCTTTGATCTGCGGCCCCGACGGTACGTGCGTCGGCCGCTGCACGATCGAGATGCACCCCGCCGCGCCCTCCGACGTCACCGCGCGACCGGTCGACGACATCCACCACTCGCACGAGTGGGTGCACGCGTCGTTCGTCGCTCCCCACCTCGCGCGCGGCATCGCGAGCTACGAGGTCCGCGTCGGCACCTCCCCGATCACCGATGCGGTCTCGTTCATGGCGGCGCGTCCTGCGAGCGCGGCGACCATCGAGGACCAGGGCTTGATCGTCCCCATCGCCGCCGCCGCCGGCGAGACGGTCGAGGTGGATCTCGGTCATCTCTCGCCGAGCTCGCGCTACTACGTGGGTGTCCGCGCCTTCGACGAGTGCCACGCCGCGGGCGACATCGCATCGACGGAGGTCGAGACCACGGCGATTCACTTCACGACGGTGTCCCCCTGCTTCGTCGCCACCGCCGCGTACGGCTCCCCGCTCGACGCGCGGATCGGCGTCTTGCGTCGCGCGCGCGACCGCTACCTGATGTCGAACGAGCCGGGTCGAGCCCTCGTCGCCGCCTATTACGAGCTCGGCCCGAGAGCTGCGGCCTGGATCGCCGAGAGCGAAGACCGCCGCGTGGCCGCGCGCACGCTGCTCGCGCCGATCGTCTGGCTCTTCGACTGATCACGGCCGGAGTGCCCGGCGTAGCCGGGCCTACACAATTGGGTCGCGTCCGCCCTGCCAACGCGGCCGGTCGAGGTCACAAGCGCGCCTCGATTACGCCCCCGTCGATGGGTGAGGTCCTCCGCGCGCGTCGCCGCCCACGTCGCCCGATGTCGGTCCGGCATCGCTCGCTCCGGCATCGACGCCGACGCCCGCGTCGGGCATGGGCGCCAGAGTCCACGCGCACGCGCCGTCCTGATCGATCGCGACCAGCGTCCCGTCCAGGCGCGAGCAGAGCAGCTCGAGCGCCGGATCCATGTCGAGAT
>JAYVCF010000398.1:0-17034 GCA_043750095.1 Deltaproteobacteria bacterium | reverse complement strand
GTTGCGTGCAGCCAAGGCCACGGTCCCGAAGCCCGGGGCGCTCGTGGCCGCGGCGCACTCCCTCCTCGACGATGCGGTGCGCGACGGCTTCGTCTTCTGATCACGCGGCCCGTGTGAGGGCGGCCGCGACGCGTGCACCTACCTTGCGCACATGCACCTCTAGGCCTAGGGAGCGGGCCTCGAAGGAGCCCCTCATGCGTCGTCTCGCTCTCTGCTCGCTCGTGATCCTCTGCGCCGTCTCCGGCTGCGTCGCCGCCCGCGGTCACGGCGTCTCGGGCCCGGAGTCCGACGGAGAGACGGAGACCACGGTCGTCGCCGCGCTCACCGCCGCGAGCCTCCCGGTCGCACAGTACGAGCAGTCGCCGGCGTACTTGCGGACGATGGACCTCTACGCGACCGAGTTCATGTACATGGGCATCTACCCCGGCGGAACCTACACGCGCACGCGCTGCGTGGACGACGGGTGCTCGACCCGCGTCGGCGAGAGCGGCAGCTACCAGCTCACGCGCACGCGCACGACCACGTACGTGCGCTTCCTCGGTCCCCCCGCGACAGGCTCGACCACACCCGTGCTCCGCGATCGCTATGCGTACGAGATCGACGGCACCACCGTCTGGCTCCGCCGCGTCGGCACGAGCGACTGGTTCCCGATGCAGGACGCACACGGGCTCTGGAGCGAGTCGCTCTGCGACAGCACGCGCGGCAGCTGGACCGACGACGACGCGGCGCCCGACGGCACGTTCTGCGTCTGTGGCAGCGGCCGCGTGTACACCGCCGAAGACGGCTGCACCGACGTCACGCACTGACGGCGCTCGCGCGGGATCCGTATCCGCGCTCGGTGGGCCGACGGCGCTACGCGGAAGTGGCGTGGTGCTACCCTTGCCGCGTGCAGGACGACGAGCGCAACAACCGCACGATCCAGGTCGATGCGCTCACCGATGTCCAGCTGATCGACCAGGCCGCGGACGCGGATGACTCGGAGTCGGAAGACGCCGTCGGTGCGGGTCGTGCGCCGCCGCCCCTGCCGCCGAAACGGACCGCGCCGCGATCGACCGGCAGGACCGTGCTGCTCACGCTCTTCGCCGTGATGGCGGGCGGGCTCTTCGCCTTCGCCGTCGTGCGGTTCGTGTCGGAGCCGGCCCCGACGAGCGCGCCCACGCCGCCGTCGACGGCGATCGCTGCGCCGGCCGAGGCGCCGCACGTGCATCGTGTCCAGCTCGACGAGGAGCTCGTGATCCACGCGCCCAGTCCCCGCGAGTGAAGTTCGCCGCCGTGACGCCGAGCCGGCGCTCGCGGTGCTAGCCTCTACGCATCATGCGGCCCGATCGAGACGGTGGGCGATTCGCCCGCGTCATCGCCAGCGACCTCGTCGTGTATTTCCGCGAGGCCGACTCACCTCTCGGGCTATCCGAGCAACGCGCGCGCGAATTCGCCTCGCATGGGCTGAGTCTGCTGCGCGCTCGGTTCGGAGACGACGAGGCTCTGGAGCGCTACTACGCTGACTGCGTCGGTAGTGCGTTCGAGTCGCTCACGCTCGCTCCGCCCGCGCTCGCGAGCCTTCGCGCCTCCGCGACTCCGTTCGTGGTGCGTCATCCGCCAGACGAACAGGTCTCGATCGTGTTCGGTCCCACGAAGCCGTGACGCGTGGTGTCGCCGCGCGTCGAGCTACGTCGCGTCGGCCTGGCCGTCACCGAGCGGCGTGAACGTACCCTTCGGGACTTCCTGGGTGGGATCGACGACGAGGTTGCCGTCCTCGATGCGCACGGCGAACCATGCGAGGTCGTGCTCCGCGGGCCCGTGCGTGACCGTGCCGTCCGCCGCGAACTCGCTCCCGTGGCAGCCGCAGTGGAACGCCCCTCCCGCCACGACGCCGACGCCGCAGCCCTGGTGCGTGCAGCGGCCGCTGATCGCCGCGACGCCCTGCGCGCTGCGCACGACATACACGTCGTAGCCCGCCAGCCGCTGCGGGGCGCCGACCGCGAGAGCGTCCGGTCGTCCATAGACGACGCTCGAGTGCGGGATCGACGCCCCGCACCCCGTCGTCAGCCCGACGCTCGCCCCCATCGCGAGCACGGGGAGCGACACGAGAACCTTGCGCCGGCTGACTCCGGTGCTCACCCACGCTTCGAGATCGCCGTCTTTCGCCATCGCCGTCTTCCGTTCACGCCGCGAGAGGCGGCCGCGTACGCGTAGTCCGGTCTGCCTCGAGGAGTCAACCGCTCTCGCGCCAGCCTTCACGGTCAGAGCGGACGCAGCACGAGCAGCTCGGTGCGGCCCAAGAGCGGGTACCAGCGCGACGCGGCGACGCGCACCGACCAAGGCGCGAGCGCTCGCACGTAACGCGTGCGGTCGATCCGCGGCATCACCAAGTACAGAGCACCGCCCGGCGCGATGTGGTCCGGCGCGCGATCGAGACAGCGTCGTACGACGGCGCCTCCGCACCACGCCGTCTCCGCCAGCGTGCGCGGCGTCGCGTCGTGGAAGGGCGGGTTGAAGAGGATCGCGTCGTAGCGCAGCGCGCCCAGCGCATCGAACAAGTCCGAGTGAAGAAGGCGCAACGACACACCGGCGCGTGTGGATGCATCGGCGACCGGCCCGAGCGGGACGTGCGGCAAGTCGGTCGCGGTCACCGCGAAGCCGCGCCGCGCCGCCGCGATCGCCCAGAACCCCGCGCCCGTGCCGAGCTCGAGAACGCTCGCGCCCGGCGCGATCCCGTCGAGCGCAGCTTCCTGCAGCGGCGCTAGACCGACGCCGAACGCGGGCGCGGGATGGTGAACCCCGCGAGCGACGACGAGGCCCACGCCGCCGTGCTCGAGCGGCCCGGCGCGCGCGAGGACGCGCTGCACCGAGGTGAGCATCCAGGTACGAATCCGATAGGCGACGTCATGCATGCCTCTGCGCTCACGCTTCCTCGAGCGCGGCGGAGAAGCGCGCCATGAGACTCGCCGCGCCCGCATCCGATAGGCGCGGTGGCGTGTACGCCAGCACGATCGTGATCGAGCCCGGGAGCGCCGTGACCGTCACCCCGACACCAGGCTGCCGCGGCAAGCTGCTCAGGCAGTACAAGCGCTGCGCGCGGATCGAGGACGGAACACCGAGTCGATCGGGCACGCGGATGTGGCTGAACAAGAACGAGTACATGAACGACGAAGGCCGCTCGTCGAGCCAGCGAAAGAACGCACGGAGCGCCCGCGGCGGCAGCGTCGTCAGCATGGCGAGCGCCATGGGCGTCGCGAGCACGCGCGCCGCCGCGCGCTCGGCCTTGAGGCGCACTCTGACCGTGGCGTGCAGAGTCGGGCCGGCGATCTCCTCGGCCGTGAACTCCGCCTCCATGACGCCCAGGTGGTTGCCGAGCGAAGGACCCATGCCGAGCTCGCGGCGAAGGTCCACGGGGATGAGCGCGCGGAAGTCCTCGTCGGGCATCTCTTCCGCGCGACGCCACGCGGCCGCTGCGCGAAGCAGCGCCGTCAGCATGAGATCGTTCCGCGAGCAGCCGAGGGTGTTCGCGCGCTCGCCGAGCCGCTCCCAGTCCGAGGTGGGCAGATCGAGGACGACGTAGTGCAGCGCGCCCGCCTGCGCCGCCTCGCGCTCGAGTAGCGACGCGCGTCGGTCCGTGAAGCGCCGCGCACGGCGCACGTTGTCGAGCACCAGCGAGAGCGCGAGCCGCGTGCCGCCCGGCCGCGTCACGAGCGTCCTGAGCCGCCCGCAGTCGGCTGCCACGACCACCGGCGGCTCGTCGCGCTCGCCCGACAGCACGCCGTAGTGCGCGAGCAGCGCGCCGAAGAGCGCGAGCGCGCCGACACCGTCGGTGACGCCGTGATGGAGGGTGAACACCAGCTGGTATCCGCCGCCGTGCCGCGGTGCGTGCAGCAGCCGAAACGGCTCGTCGTGGGCGAGGTCGAAGCCACGAACGAGCCACTCGCTGCCGCTCAGTTCGAGCGCGACGTCGGAGAACGTGACGAGCGAGTCGAGGCGGCTCCATCGCTCGGGCGCGGCAAAGCGCCGGATCGCGAGCGGCGACTCACGCAAGTAGCTCCGCAGCGCCGGCACCGAGCGCACGAGTGCATCGACGGCGCCGAACAGCCACGCTCGGTCGAACGCGACCGCGACGTCGAGCACGTGGTGCGTCGTCATCGGGCGGCCTTCGTAGGTCTGAGCCACCAGAGCGCGATCCATCCAGTTCGTCTGGAGCTCCTCGTCGGCGAGCGCCGGCCGAGTCACGAGCCCGACCGCCGCTCGAGGCGTCGCGAGACGTTGCAAGAAGGACATGGACCCAGCCGGCGGGTCGTTCCCACGATGCGTCGCGTCCATCGCTCCCCCTCGGATCGGCATGACCGCGAGGCCGAGCGGGCGCAAGCAGGATGCCATCACGAGCCGTCACGCGCCTTCGCGGAACGTGCATCCCGCGCGTGCGGACGGCGAGGCCCACCGAGCAGCATCACCATCGCTGGCTGGAACACGAGCGTGGTCACGAGCGACAGCGTGAGCGCGACCGCGATCAACTCCCCGAAGTGCCTCACTGGGACGAAACCGCTCGTCAGCAGCACCGAGAATCCGAGCACCAAGGTCGCGCACGACATGACGACCGCACGACCGGTGCTGCGCGCCACGCGCACGACCGCCGCGCCCCGTGTCATGCCGCGCCGCTCCTCCTCGATGAGCCGAGCGAAGCCATGGATCGTGAGGTCGACGGAGACACCGATCGCGACGGAGAAAACGATCGCCGTGCCTGCGTTGAGCGGGATCCCGCGCACGACCATCCAGGCGATGGTGCCGACCTGCGGGATCAGGTTCGGTGGAATCGCCAGCAGTCCGAGCCTGGCGCTGCGGAAGAGAATGCCGATCGTCAGAAAGATCACGAACGCGGACAGCGCGAGGCTCCCGAAGAGGTCGTCGACGACGGCCGTCACGCCATACGAACCGATGAACGCCTCGCCGAGCAGCGCGATGTCGAGCCCCTCCATCGAGGCGAGTTCCTGGTGAGCTCGCTCCTCGATCGCGCCGATGAGGGCGATGCTGCGCCGTGCGCCGATGTCCGCGAGCCGCACTTCGACGCGCGCGTCGCGTCCATCGCGAGTGACCCACGCCCCCATCGGATTGGGCTCGATGCGATCGAGCAGGGCGATCAGAGCGTCCACCTGCTCTCGCGAGTGGAACGGTGTGCGCGGCTCGTGCGCGCCGATGCCAGCGATCCGACGCCATGTCTCCCAGAGCACGTCGGAGGGCGTCGTCGTGCTCAGCACGCCGTCTTGCGCGCGAGCCCAGGTCGCGACGCGATCGAGGGCCGCCAAGACGGCGGGGTCGCGCACGTCGGTCGCGCCGTCGGAGCGCACGTGGATCTCGAGCGGAAGAATTCCGTCGAGGTGGCGCTCGACCATGCGCGTCGAGACGGCGATCGCGTCGTCGGCGTCGAACGTCTCGAGCAGCGCGGTGTCGACGTGGATCGAGGCGTAGGCCCAGGCGCACGGCACCATGACGAGCAGCGTGGCCCCCACGATCGGGATCGGCCGCCGCGCGATCCCGGCCGTCACGCGAACGAGCGCGCCCTCGAGCCAGCCGCCTCGCGCCCCCGTGCGCGACGAGCGATGCGGCGGCGACGGGAAATACGTGATCGCCGCGGGCAAGAACGTGATGAGGATCACGTACGTGACCATGACGCCGAGCGCCGCAGCCACTCCGAAGCGCCGCAGCATGTCGGTCTGTGCGACGACCAGCGTGCCGAACCCGACGGCAGTCGTGAACGACGTCAGGAAGCAGGCGATCATCAGCGCCCGAATCGCACGCCGTGACGCCTCCACGCGGTCTGCGGTGCGGCGCGACTCCTCGACGTAGCGGCCGACGACGTGCACGGCCTCCGCGATGCCCATGATGATGAGCAACGTCGGCAGCGTGTTCATCAGGATGCTCAGCGGCTCGCCGACCAGCGCCATCGTGCCCAGCACCACGGCGACGCTGAGCGCGACCATCGCGAGCGGCAGGACCACACCCGCCGCCCACCGGAACGACAGAGAGAGCATGAGGACGCAGACCAAGAGCGAGAGCGGCACCAAGAAGAGTTGGTCGGCGAGCATCGCGTCTCGGATCGCCGCGCGCAGATGCGGGATGCCTGCGACGTACAGCGAGAGAGCGCCCGGAGGCGGGTGGGCGGCGAGCCACGCGTCCATCTCGTGCACCGCCCCGATCCGCTGCTCGCCCGCGCCGAGCGCTGGATCGACGAACAGCACGACGGCGGCGAGGTGGTGGTCGCGACTCACGAGGCGCCCGATCACGAGCGGCTCGTCCTCGAGGGCTGCGGCGATGGCGGCGGCCTCTTCCGAAGTGACGACCTCTCCCCGCACCACGCCGTGTCGATCCGCACTCCCATCCCCGACGCGCTCGACGACGCTGACGAGCCCCAGCGGGAATCGCTCCGGCTCGCTCGCCATGAGCACCTCGAGCGCGTGCTCGACGGACGGCGTCGGCGCGTCGGAGTCTTGGTCGCTGGCGAGATCGTCGAGGCTCTCGGAGCCCTCCGGTGGCGGGGCACCCGCGAGGGGAGTGACCGTGACGCTCTCCACGCGATCGACGATCGACTCGCCTTGGAAGTGGCGAGAGAGATCGTGGACGTACTGGAGCGCCCCGAGCGAGGTGACGTCGTCGGCCGCGACGAGCAACACCACCACGCTGTCCGTGTCCCCGAAGCGCGCTCGAAACTCTCGTGCGTCGGCGGCATAGTCGCCTTGCGACATCATCAGGTCGTCGGGCGAGGAGTCCATGCGCAGCCGCGGCAGCTGGCTCGCGCAGAAGATCGCGATGCCCACGACGGCCGCGATCACGAGCCCTCGCCGTCGGGTGACGAACGAGGCGAAGCGGTCGAGCGCACTGTCGAGCATGGGCCGTTCGCGAAAGCTGCGTCTCAGCCGCCTGGCCGATCCGGGGACAGCGTATGTGCGAACGCGACGGCCGTCGGCTCCGGCGGCGCAGTGAGGCGCGCCTGCAAGATCGCCAGAGCGTTCTCGGGACCGTCCACGCGCTGAAAGAGCGAGAGATCTTCGGGGCTGATCATCCCGTGTCGGACCAGCGCGTCGAAGCCGATGACCTCGTTCCAGTAGCTCGTCCCGTAGAGCAGGATCGGGATCGTCCGATCGAGCTTGCGCGTCTGCTGCAGCGTGAGCATCTCCATCAGCTCGTCGAGCGTCCCGAAGCCACCCGGGAACACCACGAGCGCCCGCGCGAGATGCGCGAACCAGAGCTTGCGCATGAAGAAGTAGCGGAACTCGAAGGCGAGCTCGCGCGTGACGTACGGATTGGCTTGCTGCTCGTGCGGCAGCTCGATGTTCAGTCCGATCGTCTTGCCGCCCGCATCCGACGCGCCGCGATTGGCCGCCTCCATGATGCCGCCGCCGCCTCCGCTGCACACGATGTAGCGGTGCGTGTGGGAAGGCAGCGACTTGGACCAGACGGTGACGAGCCGCGCCAGCTCACGAGCCTCGGCGTAGTAGCGACCGAGCGGACCCTCGGGCGTGATGCGCGCGGAGCCGAAGAACACGATCGTGTCCTGCACGTGCTCGCGGTGGAAGGTGTCGAGCGGCTCGAGGTACTCCGCGATGATGCGCAGCGGGCGCGCCGCGTCGGACTCGAGGAACGCCTCGTTCTCGTAGGCGGGTCCGCGGCTCATGACTCCGCCGCGCGCGCGAAGTCGATGAAGCCTCGCTCCACATCGGTGCGAAGCAGGACGACGCGCACGTGGTCGCCGACGTCCAGGCGCTCCGCGCCGCGCACGAGCTTGCCTTCGGCGGCGGGATGCGCGATGCGGACCCACGTGCCCTTCTCGGCCGCGCCCGTCACGAACGCGTCGAAGCGCTCGCCGATGCGCGACTCGAGCAGCAGCGCTGCGGCCGACTTGCGCACCTGACGCTCCACCTTGGTGGCGGCGTCCTCTTGCTCGGTGCAGTGTCGCGCGAGCGCGGCGAGCTCCTCGTTGGTGTAGGGCACGGCGCTTCCGGCCATCGCGGCCTTGAGCAAGCGCTGCGTGAGCACGTCGGGGAAGCGTCGGTTCGGCGCCGTCGAGTGCGTGTAGTCCTTCACGGCCAGTCCGAAGTGACCGAACGCCGCGCGCCCCGGCAGATCGAGCGCGTACTCGCCGCGACCGAGCAGCTTGATCACCGAGAGCGAGAGGTCGGCGAAGCGCGTCGGGTCGGCCGTGCGACGCTTCTGGAGGAACGCCTCGAGTGCGGCGCCGTCGGGCTGCGCCGGCAATCGCTCGCCGAGCTCGGCGGCCAACGACACGATGCGCTCCCACCGCTCGGGAGAGCGCAGCACGCGCCGCAGCGATGGAAAGTGCTTCGCGTCGAGGTAGCGCGCCGTCACGCCGTTCGCGCCGACCATGAAGTCTTCGATCAGGTCCTTCGCGCGGTTCCTCTGCTCGGTGCGCAGGTCGGAGAGCGCTTCGCCGTCGAACACGGGACGCGCTTCGGTGGTCTCGAGGCTGAGCGCACCGTTCTGGTGGCGCTGCTCCTTCATCGCGTGCGCGACGCGGTCCTGCAGTCGAAGCTGTTCGTCGAGCCCAGGCACCCCGGCGACGCGCTTGGGTGCAGGCGCGCTGCCATCGAGCCACGCGGCCACGGAGTCGTAGGCGAGCTTGGCGTGATTGAGCACGAGAGCCCGGTACACGTCGGAGCTGCCGATCACGCCGTCGGTACCGACGCTCATCTCGATCACGATCGCCAGACGCTCGACACCCTCGCCGAGCGACGTGAGATCCGTGGAGAGCTTCTCCGGCAGCATCGGGAAGATCCGCGACGCCGTGTAGACCGACGTCGTGTTCGTGGCGGCATGTCCGTCGATCGGCGAGCCCTTGCGCACGATGGCATCGACGTCGGCGATCGCGACGAGGATCTTCGTCGCGCCGCCCTCCCCGGGCGCAGCGACCGAGAGCTGATCCAGATCACGTGAGTCGTCGTTGTCGATCGAGGCCCAGAGCAGCGCGCGCAGATCTCGCACCGAGTCGGCGGGCGCGATGGCCGCGTGGGTGATCGCGTCCACCTCCGCGAGGACCTCGCGCGAGAAGTCGGGGAGGAGCCCGCGCTCGATCATCGTGCGGCGTGCAATCTCCGCGAGGCGCGCTCGACCTGTCCGTTCATTCATCGGGGCACCTTACCCCCGCAACGGTGCGCAGTCCTCGCATGGCACGCGGAGGTGCGTCGATCTCCCGCGCTGAACGCGATATCCTGGTCGCGTGACGACCAAGGCGCTCTGCCTTTCGAGCTTCGCATGGCTCGCGAGCGTCGCGCTCGCTTCAGGCTGCACGCTCGCGCGCAACGTGAGCGGCACGGTCGACACGGGTCCGATCACGCGGGACGCGTTCGTGCCCGGCCACGATGGGGGGGCGCCGCGCGACACCGGCCTCGACGCGTTCGTGCCGCCCATCGACACCGGCGTGGACGCGTTCGCGCCGCCGCTCGACTCGGGGACCGATGCGTACGTGTCGCCAGTCGATGCGTACGTGTCGCCAGTCGACGCGTACGTTCCGCCGGTCGACGCCTGGAGCGCGCCCGACGCGTGGGTCCAACCGACAGACGCATGGGTCCCGCCGGCGTTCGATGCTTCGACCCCGTGCGATCGCGCGTACGGCGGTGCGCCGGGCTACGCGCCCTGCGGGGGGACGACCGCCGCGACGTGCGTCTTCTACCTCAACTGGCCAGGCAGCAGCACCAACGACTGCAACCACGTGTGTGGCGGTCGCTGCGTGGGCGGCATCGACAACGCGGCCGGCACGATGTGCTCGCCGACGGGCGGGGCATTCGCCTGCAACCGCGCGTTCCAGACTGGCATCTGCACCTGCACGCCTTGAGACGCCTTGGCTGGATGCGCCGCTCGACGCGCTCCGCATCGTGCCCGAGCTCGTCCTCGAAGGCCTGGCGTTCGGGTCGGACGCGCGCCGTTCAGAACGCGTCGTCATCGTCACCGCTCGGCCGACGCTTGGCCAGGAGCATGACGAGCACCGTGACGGCGAGAGCGAGCACGAGCGCGCCTCCGACGACGATGAACGCATAAGTGCTCGACGACATCATGGCGCGCCAGCCTCGCCGCGGCGCTCGCTCGCGTCAATCGGAGACCGGTACACTCCACCCATTCCGTTCCTCGCCGTCTTGATTCCGTTCGAGCGCGCGCTCCTGCGATGGCGGGGCATGCAGCCGTCGTCGTTCGCGTCGTCGACCGCGAGTCTCGCGTGCGGCCTGGTGCAGAGCGCGACGAGCGTGTTCGTCCGCGCGCTCGCGCTCGGCGCCTATGCGTGGGTCTACGCGCATATGGCGCTCGTGCATCTCGAGCTGACCCTGCCGACGTGGATCGCGATCGCGGTGCTCGTCGATCATCAGTACTACTGGTGGCATCGAGCGAGCCACCGCGTCGGGATCTTCTGGGCTTCCCACGCCGTGCATCACCAGAGCGAGAGCTACGATCTCGCGACGGCCCTGCGACAGAGCGCGCTCCAAGGTCTGCTCGCGAGCCCGGTGTACTGGCCTCTCGCGCTGCTCGGCGTCCCGCCGACCGCGTTCGTCGCGGCCTGGGCCGGCAGCCGCTCTATCAGTTCTGGCTTCACACGCGCCTGATCGGGCGGCTGCCCGCGGCGATCGAGTGGGCCTTCAACACGCCTTCGCATCATCGCGTGCACCACGGCATCGATCGGGAGTACGTGGACCGAAACTACGGCGGCGTGCTCATCGTCTGGGATCGCCTCTTCGGCACGTTCTGCGCCGAGCGCCACGAGCCTCGGTACGGAACGCTCGCTCCGTTCGACAGCGCGAGCGTGGCTTCTGCGAACCTCGTCGAGTGGTCCCGGATGCTGAACGTGGCGCGCGAGACGCGGCGCCTCCGGGACAAGCTCTGGGTCTTCGTGGCACCGCCCGAGTGGCGGCCATCGGATGTGCGTGTCGCGACCGCATCGCGCGCGCGGCCCCGCGATGTGCCAGCCGACGTCGCGCTCGTCGTGTCGCTGCAGATCGTGATCGTCGCGATCGCGGCCGGGCTCGCCCTCGCGCCGGAGCTCGGCGTGCGCGCCGGCCTGCTCGTGGAGGATCCGTCCGGTGTCGCGCTCGCCGTCCTGGTCGCCTGGCTCTCTCTGGTCGCGATCGGCTGGGGTGCGCTCTTGGACCGACGTGCCTGGTCGCCAGCGCTCGCGCTCGCGCTGGCCGCCCTGACGCCGGTCATCGCCTTCGTCGCGGGAGCGAGCGCGCCGATGCTGGCGGCTGCATGCGTCGCGGGTGCTGCGAGCGCGCTCGCGGTGCATCGGGTTGCGGCGTCACGCGTCGAACGCCACTCGATCGCGACGCGCCGCGCGAGCGCCTGAGGTCAGGTGTGCCGCTGCGCGATCATCAAGGCGGCGACGATGCCGAGCGCGAACGCCACCACGAAGAGAACGAGCGCGAGGACCATCAGCCACTTCTGCAGGTTGTAGAGGCGGCGCAGCTCACCGAGCGCGTTCATCAGGTTGGGGATGTCGCTTCCCTTGGTGTCGACGACGAGCTGGAACGACTTGGCCGAGCTCCGCGTCCAGGCACCGATGAACACCAAGAGGACGCCCTGAATGATCTGCGCGATGCCCGCCGGGTTGCCCATGAACATGGTCGCGATGCCGATCAGCCACATCACGACCGCCAGCACGACCGACACTGTGCCGACGAACTGCATCGAGCGCGCGAGATCGCGGATGACCGTCTCCTGCGCCGGACCGAACTCGTAGCCGCCCGGATGCGGCTCCGCGGCGGGCGCGCCTGTGTTGCTCGTCGTGTCGTTGGTCATCGTGGAATTCCCCCTTGCGCCAGAGACGACGCGGAGAGTCTCAGGTGGCCCGTGCCAAGTCCAGGACGCACGCGCGGGTGAGACGAGGACTCCCGCACCGAGGCGCGGTACGCTCGAGCCCATGGGGCGGGTATTCACGATCGCGGTCACGCTGAGCTTCGTGCTGCCTGCGTGCGAGAGCGCGCGGACGGTGGGCGGTGACCCGTGCGTGCACGCGCGGGACTGCGACGCGGGGACCACGTGCATCGAGGGCACGTGCACGGCCTCGATGCGCTGCACGACGTCGCGCGTCTGTCCGGGCCTCGTCTGTGATCGCACGCTCGGCGTTTGCGTCGAGTGCCTCTCCGCGGCGGACTGCAGCGGGGGCTTCGCGTGTCGGTCGGGTGTGTGCGAGGCCCCGGGCGTGACGTGCGCGAGCGATCGCGACTGCAGCGCGATGGCGCTCGTGTGCGATGCGCTCGGCGGCGTCTGCGTCGATTGTGTGCGCGACGTCGACTGCGCGGCCACGGAGCGCTGCAGCAGCGAGCACGCGTGCGTGGCCGCGGGGAGCGACGCCGGAGTGCCGGTCGACGGCAGCCGCGACACCGGGCCCGCCGCGGATGGCGGCCACGATGCGGCCCTTCGCGATGCGGCTGTCCGCGACGCTGCCGTTCGCGATGCGGCCGTCCTCGACACCGGTGCCCCGATCGTGGCCTGTGATCCTGCCACCATCCCCGGCGTCTCTCTCTGGCTCGAGGGCGACCGCTCGGTGCTGGCGAGCGCGGCCTCGATCGTGACGGCGTGGAGCGACGTCTCGGGTAGCGGCGCGATCCTCGACACCTCCCTCGGCATGCCGGTGCTCACGCGCGGCCTCGCCAACGGCCACGACGCCATCGCGCTCCGCGGCGCGACGCTCACCCAGCGCTGCGGCGCGTGCACGCCTTGGCCCGGAGGCACGCCCTTCCTCGTCACGGTCGTCTATCGGGTCGACGGCGCATCGGCGGGATCGATCTGGTCGCTCGGGATGGTCGGCGGTCCGATGAGCGTGCAGGTGGTGCCCAACGCGACCGACGGGAGCCTCTACCTCGGGCTCGCCAACATCGAGCACTTCCCGGTCCCGCTGCCGCTCACCCCGCTCGGTACGTGGCACGTGCTCAGCTTCTTCACCGACGGGCGCTCGCTTCAACCCACGCTCGATCGGCGCGTGGTGCTCGACCTGACCGATCCCGTGACGATGATGCTCGCGAACGACGGGCCGCTCGCGATCGGCCCCTTCGCGGGTTCGGTGGCGGAGGTGGTGGTCGCGCACGGCGGCGGGCTCACCACGCGGCAGCGCGACTGCGTCGAGACCTTCATGATGGAGCGCTACGCGATTCCGTGATCGCGGCCCGCGAGAAGCCTCTGGAGCCCCCGCCTCGACGCATGCGCGTGCTGAACCTCGCCGCCCTGCGAGCGCGGCATCCCCGGGCGCTCGCGGTGCTCGATGCACAGACGCGCAAGCTCGGTCGACAGCTGGCACAGCTCGCGCTGAAGCGCGTGCTCGTGGTCGCGTCGTGTCCACGCCACACGCAATCGACCCAGTGGTGGTACGAGCAGGCGCTGCTCTCGCTGCTGGTCGCGGCCGACATCGAGGTCACGTTCGTGACCGACGGCTGGTTCGAGTACGACCTCGATCGCATGCGATCGCTCGGGCGCGTGCCCACGATGATCGAAGGAGAGCCGGCGCGCGTACCGGCGGGCAGCTTCGACGCGGTGATCGCCATGCCACCGAGCGACCTCGCGATACGCGTCGCGGCGGAGCGCAACGTGCCGCTCGTCGCGTGCATGACCAAGAATCACGAGGTCGGAGCGCCGACGCTCACCTATCCACCTCCGCATGGAACGCCGCTCTGGCACGCGTTCGCGCGCTCGGAGGGCTTCGCTGCTGCGCAAGGATTCTTCGTCGGCGAGACCCGCGATCGATGGGTGCCGATGGGCGCGCCCTTCCCCGTGAACCGCTACTACTCGCCTCCGACGGACGCCGTCCCTACGCGCCACGTGCTGCTGCTCGGCACCAACGCGCGCGACGTGGCGCTGGCCTTCGCCGCGAGCCGTGGCGCCGGGGAGAGCCGCATCGCGGTGCTCGGCAACCACGCCGATCGCGAGCGCGTGATGCAGCTCGCAGCCGCACACGGCGTCGCGGTCGACTGGTCAGCGCAGCTCGGGCACGACGACATGATGGCGCTCATCGCGTCGTCATCCGTCGTCATCAATCCGATCACGACCGAGAGCCACTACTCGCTCTCGCTCCCGCTCGCCATCGGGCGTCCGGTTCTCGCGACCGAGTCGACGAGCGCGTCCGTCTTCTACGACCCGGCGCGCTCCGGGATGCGGCTCTTGCCGCCCGGAAGCGTCGCGGTGTGGGCCGACGCCATTCGAGCGCTTCGAGATCCAGTGACGTGGCGGCGCGCGAGCGACGACGCAGCGGCGCGCGCCGCGAGCCACCACGACGCGGAGCGCTTCTTCGCGTCGGCGATCGCGAGCACGCTGCGACCGACTCTCTGAAGAGTGTCTACTGGCAGGACGGCGGAACGGCCTGCTGCATCGCGCTCAGGCCGGCGCGCCAGCCCTCGATCGCCGCCGTGCATCCCGGCTCGGCAGCCGCGCCCGCCGCGATGCTCGCGTGCATGCCATCGCACCCGGCTGCGGCCCCGGCGCCTGCCGCGCCCATCGCGGCCACGTACGCGCGACAACACTCCTCGGCTCGCGCACAGACACCGCCTGCTGCGGCGGTGGGTGCGGCTGCCGGGTCGGCCGGCGCGGCGGGCGCAACCCCCGAAGCAGCGGGTGCCGCTACCGGCGCGGGCACGACCTCGGTCGTACCGCCCATGCAGCAACCACTCATCGTCACAACCATCGAGACCAGCAACAGGTTCTTCATCGTTCTCTCCGTGTGTTCTCGGTCGCACCTGCGTCCCAGCGGTGCGAATCGTCGGGTCCCGACGCTCGGGCGAGACTCTCGCTCGCGCGCGCGGCCGAGCGCAACCCTAGTCCCCGAAGAGCCGTCGATCACGGCCCGGCGTCGACGCCCGTATCGCTCGTCGCGCCCGCGTCGCTCGTCGCGCCCGAATCGACCACCGAGCCGAGCGGACATCGGTTAGGCACGCAGCCGTGGCCGCGCGAGTCACCAACGCACATCGCGTCCGTTCCACACTGCGAGTCCATCACGCAGGTGCGCGTGCAGTACCACTGCTCCTCGGCCGGAGCGAGATCGGCCAGGCAGAGCGGCGCGAGCGGATGCGCACTGCACTGACGTCCCGCGGGGCTGCAGAACGCACCCACGCCTTGCTCGTTGCCCGGGACCTCGGGGCGGCCACACGAGTGCATCGGAACGACGAGCGCGTCGTTGCCCGCGTCCGACGGCGGTACGGAGCTACCGCACGCACCGAGCCCGATCGCCGCCCACAGCAGGCTGACATGCCTTGCTCCTCGCATGGCAGACCTCTACCATGGCCGCTTCTCCGAGGGGGCACCCATGACGTCGAGAAGGTTGGTGGCAGCGGCGCTTGCGGTGCTGGGCCTGAGCTGCGCGGGGCAGGCCGACGACGGTCACCTGATTCATCCGCCGCCGCCCGACGAGGGCGTGATCCGCTTCTACGGTCCGGAGTTCGACGTGCAGCCCGGTGAAGAACGCTTCATCTGTTACACGATCCAGCTGGGCAACACGCAGACGCTGTACATCGGGCGCACGCACGCCTTCCAGTCGATGGGCGGCCATCACGCGCTCGTCCTCTCCGTCCTGAACTCGGAGGCGACCACCGACGCGCCGCACGAGTGCACCGGCGCGGACATGGCGCTGCCGAGCATCCACTTCGTGGGCGCGGGCACCGCCGCCGGCGACGGCATCGCCTTGCCCACGGGCATGGCCCTGCCGATCGAGCCGGGTCGAAAGCTCCTGGTGCAGGCGCACTACCTCAACGTCACGACCGGACCGGTCCGCGTCCAGGACGCGATCGATCTCCTGAGCGTTCCCGAGGCCCAGGTCGTTCACCAGGGCGGCGCGTACACGCAGGCCGACGGCACCGTCGATCTGCCGCCGCACGTGTCGACCACCCGCAGCATCAGCTGCACCGTCCCGGTCGCGATGAACGTGCCCTTGATGTTCCCGCACATGCACGAGTGGGGCGCTCACGCGCGCATCGAGCTCACGCGCGCCGGCACGACGACGACGCTCTACGACGGCGCCTGGGATCCGACGTTCCGCGACCACTTCCCGATCGTGAACTTCGATCCGCCGCTCGCACTGACGCCCGAAGACCGGCTCACCACGACGTGCACGTGGAACAACACCGAGAGCGACAACCTCATCTTCCCGCGCGAGATGTGCGCCTCGTTCATGCCCTACTACCCGTCGAACGGGGCGTTCTGGGTGTGCGACGAGTCCGGCGCCAACTCCACGCTCTGACTCGCTCGGGCGCGAGCCACCGTGCGCCGCTGAGTGGGTCGAGGCTCACCGGGAGTCTCGTCGTGCCGCGGACCCAAACCGGGTCCGATGCGCGCGTCGCCGCGTGTGGCGCAGGAATCGCCAACGTCGTTGGCGATGGCGGGCGTCGTTCCATGATGATTCCCGAGCGGCTCGGGTCGTGCTGATCGCATGGCGTGTCGAAGGCTCGCGCGCTCCCGCTCCTCGTCGCGCTGCTGAGCGCCGGCTGCACGGAGCGCGTCACGCTGTTCCCCGTCACGCCGTGCACGACCACCGTCGTCGGCACGGTGTCGACCGGTCTTCTGATCGACAAGGTCGATCTGCTCCTGGTCATCGACAACTCGAGCTCGATGATCGAAGAGCAAGGGTCCATCGTCGCGGCCCTCCCACACATCGTCGCCGCGCTGACCACGGGCGATCGCGACGGCGACGGCGTCCAAGACTTCACGCGCGTTCGCTCGCTGCACCTCGGCATCATCGACTCCGACATGGGCGTGGGCGACGTCACGGGCGTCGTCTCGTGCGATCCCGGACTCGGCGACGATGGCATCATGCGAACGTGCGCGGCTCAGCCCGCGTTCCTCGACTTCGGCCCGGGCGGCGCAGCCGACCTCCACTGTCTACGTGGCCTCGGCACCGACGGCTGTGGCTTCGAGGCCCAGCTCGAGGCGCCGCTCAAGGCGATCTCTCTCGCCCCGACCGCGACCGGCGAATCGCCCGTCAGCTGGACACAGGCCGGCTACCGTCCGCCGACGTTCTTCGGCAGCACGTTCGGCCACGGCAATGATCGCGCGACCAACGGTGACTTCCTG
>JAYVCF010000397.1:0-18707 GCA_043750095.1 Deltaproteobacteria bacterium | reverse complement strand
GGCCGTTCTTCGTGGAGCCGTCAGAGCTCGTTCAGCGCACGAACTTCCGTCTCGACGTCGACGCGGCGCGCATCGAGCCGTTGATCGGCGTGCGCATCGAGGTTCTCGTGCGCGGCCGCGCGATGATCGAGCGCGCGAACACAGCCCACGATCGTCTCGAGGCGGCCGCGCATCGCGTTCTCGATCGTCGGGCCGCCCGCGATGGCGCTGGCGCGTGCCTCGCCCAGCTCGACGAGCCGCGAGAACGCCGACTCGAGCGCGCGATGCTCCTCCCGCGTCGGTCGATGAAGCGCGGTCGCGAGCCGCCGCCGGACCGCGATCGCGCGGAGCAGGATCCCACGCGCCACGCCCTTGCTGCGCGCCGCCACCGACCGAAGCGCGCTGGTGCGGGCGTCGTCCGCCGGAACGGCGAGTGGCAGCGCGACGAAGAACGTGACGAGCAAGAGCGCACCGACGAGGCGCTCGGGTCCCGCGTGCGCCGACGCCGCGATGGTGCTCGCGCCGAGCCCGCCCATGACGAGCCCGAGGAGCGCCGCGGCGACACCGCCCACGCGCGTGACCGAGCGCAGCGTGCGTGGCCCGAGGACGAGCGCGACGTACGCGGCGCCTGCGCCCCAAGGCACCATCGGACGCAGGAGCGCGTAAGCCACCGCTGCGCCTGCGCCCGCGAGCACCGCCGTCCAGGTCGGCCGCGTCGCGACCACCGAGGTGACCACGGCGAGCGCGACCAGGCCGAGCGCAGACGGGACCGGCGAGGCCGTGCGAAGCGCTTCGGCCACGAGGAGCGAAGCACAGAGGAGCGCAGCGGGGGCGAACAACGTCATGGCGATCTCCGGTTCAAAATGCGTCGGCCATGTCGATGCGCCGCGCGCGATGGGCCAGGCCGCCCGCGCGACCCGATGCGCTCTGCGCGTCCGTCGCCTGGTAGAGCCCGCGCTCTTCCGCGCGCGATGCCGCGCGGGCCGCGAACATGGGAGCCGCCGACGGGGCCGCTCGCTGCGCCTCGGCGAGCGCGGCGATGTTCGCGTCCGTCATGCGGAGCGCGTCATCGCGTCGGCCTTCGCGCCAGGCGGTGAGCGCATCGTCCTGCCGCGAATCGAGCACGGTCGCGTAGGCGTCGCCCCAGATCTCGGCATCACGGCTGGCCGTGAGCTCGGCGTCGGTCGCCACGCGCACGAGGCGCGCTGCGCCCGCGATCGTGTGCGCGTTGCGGTCCATCGTCTGGTAGGCGAGCCGCACCGGCGTCGAGACCGCGGAGCCGATGGCGCCCGGATCGGAGGCGAACTGGAGCACGACCTTGCGACGCTCGCCCGCGTAGATCGATCCGATGGGAAGACGAATCGTGCTGCCCGCGACCTCGGCCACCACGCCGTGGGCCTCGACGAAGCGAAGGCCGGCAGGCACGTCGATCTCGGCCATCACCGAGTCGGCGATCGTGCTCGCACCCTGTTCGAGCTCACGCGCGAGGAAAGGCGCGAGCATGTCTTCGCGCTCGAGGAACGCGTAGTTGCCGCGGCCCGACTCCGCGACGCCGCTCATGAAGCGCTCGTCGTAGTCGATGCCGATGCCGAGCGCGCTGGTGGTGACGCGCTCGCTGGCGCGGGACGAGATGCGCGCCTCGATGCTCGCGAGCGGCTCGCCCGATCCATCCTGACCGTCCGACAAGAGCACGATGCGGCGCACGTGGCCGCTCGGCGCCGAGGCGAGCGTACCGACGCCGAGGTCGAGGCCGAGCGGGATGTTGGTGCCGCCGTCGGCGTAGACACCGCGCACCCGCGCGGGGAGCGACTCGCGCAGAGCGGCGACGGGCGCGAGCGGCTGGAGCACCTCGGCCGTGTCGTCGTACACGACCACCGAGAGCCAGTCGTCGTCGTGCATGCGCCCGAGCAGTGACACGACGGCCTCGTCGGCCTGCTGCATCTTCGGCCCTCCCATCGAGCCCGAGTGATCGAGCACGACGGCGAGGGCGACGGGGGAGCGCGGCGCAGCGGACTCGGGCGCCAGGCCCGTGAGGCGCAGCTCCGCGAACACGTCGCTCGAGCCGGACGCGAGCAGCGCGCCCTCGCCGAACGCGAGCACGCCGTCGATCGACGGACCGTTCAGCGTGACGCGCGCGCTACCGGAGGTCGGGCTCGTGGTGGAGGTCGGCACGCGTGGGGACGACGGTGCGTCCGCCGTCGCTGCCTCCGGCGCGCGAAGGACGATCACGGCGCCGAGCGCCGCGAGAACGGCGAGGACGCCGAGGGTCATGGAGCTCTGAGGACGACGACCGAGCCGAATGCGCATGGGACCTCCGTTGCCCGCACGCGCGGGCGCAGGGAGGCATCAGCAGAGAGCGGGCCACGGGTCGCGCGCGCAAAACAGCGGTGAACTGCCGGTGGCTCGAGCGTGTGCGACGATTCGTAGATCGCACACGCGCGACTTTCGTAGATTCGTCAGCCAGCCCAGAGCGTGCGCGAAGGGGCGTGGAGCAGGCCGCTCTCGTCGAGGACGACGCCGCCCTCGCGGTCCTTCTCGAGAAAGAGCGCGCCGTCGAGATCCGCGAAGTCGGCGTCCAACGCGAGCACGAACGCAGGCGCGAGCGAGAGCGAAGTGCACACCATGCAACCGATGACCACGTCGAGCCCGAGCTCGCGCGCGCGTCGCACGACGTCGTGCGCCTCGGTGAGTCCGCCCGTCTTGTCGAGCTTCACGTTCACCGCGTCGTAGCGATCGAGCAGCGTCTCGAGCGTGGCGACGTCGTGCACCGACTCGTCGGCGCAGATCGGAACCGGACGCGGGAGCTTGCCGAGCTCGGCGTCGGCATCCGCGGGCAGAGGCTGCTCGAGAAGCACCACGGGCAGCGCCTCGAGGAGCGGCACGAGCGCACGGTAGCGAGCCGCGTCGAGACCTTCGTTCGCGTCGAGCCAGAGCTCGGCGTCGGGACGCGCCGCGTGCACCGCGCGAAGCCGCTCGGCATCGAGTGCGTCACCCTGGAGCTTGAGCTTGAGCAGCGTTCCGCGCGACGCGCTGGCCCGCGCGGCCATGGTCTCGGGATCGGCCAGCGAGAGGGTGAGCGCAGAGCGAACCGTCTCGGCGCGCGGCTGCGATCGTCCCGAGCGGCGTCCTTCGAGATCCCAGAGCGCGAGGTCCACGGCGTTGCGAAGCGCGCCCGCGGGCATCGTGCGGCGCAGTGTCTCGCGATCGAGCGCGCGGAGAGTCTCCTCGTACTGCGAGAACTGCCGGGTGATGGATGCCGGCGTCTCGTCGTACCGCGCATACGGTACCGCCTCGCCGCGTCCGACGAAGCCATCGCGCGCGACCGTGATGACGAGCACTTCGGCGAGGGTCTTCACACCACGCGAGATCCGAAACTCGCCCGCGATCGGAAAGCGCTCGAGCTCCATCGTGAGCTCGCCGAGCCCCTTCATCACGTGCGCGCCCGGACGCGGGATGCGATGAGCCCGCCGACGAGAAGCCCGATCGGAGCCGTGACGGCGAAGCCGATGGCGAACCAACCTGGAAAGCCGATGACCTGATCCATCGACGTCAGCGCGAAGAACCCGCAGAGGCCCGCGAGGATGCCCGCGTGCGCGATGGGCGCACGTCCCGCGAGCCGGCCCACGACGAGGCCCGCGAGCGTCGCATTGATCAGCTCTCCGACGAGCGAGAGCACGAGCCCGTTCGTCGTCGGGTGCGCTCCTTCTTCCGCGGGATAGAGCGACGGAAACAATGCGCCTGCCGTCATCAGGAACAGGATGCGCAACACCCAGAGCACCACGAAGCCGGCCAGCACCGCCAGCGCGCTCTTCGCCGGAGAGAGAGGCTCGGCCGTCGCGCTGGTCTCCGCCACGACGCGGATATACGCGAGCAACGCCATCGCGCTACCGTTCGCGCGCGATGGACGAGGCGCTTCTCCTGCTCGTGAACGGCATGCGGAACGCCGCGCTCGATCCGATCGCCGCGTTTCTCTCCGAGTGGGGCCTCTTCGTGTTTCTGCTCGTGCTGGCCGCGCGGGGACTCGCGACGCGGACGGGCCCTGATCTCGCGTCGATGCGCGACGGATGGCTGGCGTTCTTCGTCGCGCTCTTCGTGAGCGACACGCTCATCAAGCCGCTGATCGCGCGACCGAGGCCCACGGCGATCGCCGCACTGGCGGGCCATCTCCACGTCCTCGGTCGCGTGCCTCCCGCCTCGAGCACGGCATGTCCTTCAGGAACGGCCGCCGCGTGCGCGGCCGGTGCGGCGTGGATCTGGATTCGCTTCGGACCGCGCGCCGGGATCGCCGCGGTGCTCTACGCGCTCTTGGTGTCGATCACGCGGATCTATGCGGGCGTACACTGGCCGAGCGATCTGCTCGCGGGATGGGCCGTCGGTGTCGCGGTGGCGACCGGGGTCGAGGGCCTCACGAAGCGAATTACCCGACTTGGGCCTTGAACGCGCCCGTCTGGTCGGACCGCGAGTGCCCGCTCGCTCCCAGCTGGAAGTTCGCCTCCTCGCGGCGCATCTCCTCGAGCAGCTCGCTGCACTCGGGGCGGCCCTTGAGGTGATTCAAGAGCAGCGCCGAGCTGTCGGTGAAGGTCTTCTCGTAGCCGAGCGCTTCCTTCACGCGCGATGCGATGCGCTCGCGGCCTGCGGCGAGATCGTTCTCGAGCGCGTCGCCATAGCGCTGGAGCTGCGCGCGGAGCTCGTCGATCTGCCGACGTAGATCCTGCGCGCTGCGCTCTTTCTGCGTGGCGCGGCGATCGTGATCCGAGAGCACGTCGGTGAGCACTTCGGCCTTGGCGCGGGCCGACGTCGCGGCCTCGAACGCCACGCGCCAGCGCGCACCGTCGCCAGCTCGCTCGTAGCCGAGCGTCTCCTTGCTCGACTGCTCGTGGAGGGCGCGCTCTTGATCGATCCGCGTCTTGACGCGCGTCGAGCGCTCGCGCTCGGCGGTGGCCTCGCGCAGCGTGCGTGACTCTTCCTCGGCGAGCTCCTCGACCTTACGGCCGATCTCCGCGCGGAGCGCACGGCCGCGACGCTCGACGGCATCGAGCTTGCGCTGATGGCTGGACAGCTCGCCCTCGAGTCGCGACGCGCGCGCCGAGACCTCCCAGAGCTGATCGCCGGCGTGCTGGAGCTCGTCGGCCACGCGGCCGTTCGGGTATGCGCGCGCGATCATGCGCGAGAAATAAGCGGCGCGGCGCGACCACTCGACGACGCCAGGCGTCTGCGCGGGAGGAGGAGGAGGCGCGGCCGGCGGAGGCGCATCGTTGGGCTGGAGCTCGTACGTCGAAGGCAGCGTGCGCTGGAACGCCTTCAGCTCTTCCTGCAGATGGTGGCCGTCGCGGAAGCGGTTCTTCGGATCCTTCTCGAGGAGCTTGAGGATGATCTTCTCGGCCTGCTCCGGGACATCCTTCACGATCGAGCGCGGATGCGGCGCGGGCCCCGTCTTCTGCAGCTCGAGCAGCGTGTCGCGATCGCTCGAGCGGAACGGGAGCTGGCCCGTGACCATCTCGAAGAAGAGGATGCCGAGCGCGTAGAGATCGCTCACCGGCATCGCGTCGTCGCCGCGCGCCTGCTCGGGCGCCATGTACTCCGGTGTACCGAACACGGCGCCCTTCGGCGCCAGGCGCGGATCGCGGGCGAGCGCCGCGAGACCGAAGTCGAGGATCTTCACGAAGTCACGCCGGCCGCCCTTGGCCGTGAGCATGATGTTGTCGCTCTTGAGATCGCGGTGGACGACCCCGAGATCGTGGGCGCGTGCGAGCGCGGCGCACATCTGCTCGAGGATGTCGGTGGCGCGCGCGACGGGCATCGGGCCCTTGCCGATCTCGGAGCTGAGCGACTGCCCTTGGAGGTACTCCATGACGAGATAGAGCTCGCCCTCTTCGGTCTCGCCGACGTCGTGGATCTCGACGATGTGCGCGTGATCGACGCGGTTCGCCGCCCGCGCTTCCCGCAGCATCCATGCGCGAAGATGCGTCTCGCCGCGCAGGTCGGGACGAATGAGCTTCATCGCCACGACGCGATCGATGAGCACGTGACGCGCTCGATAGACGACGCCCATGCCGCCTTCGCCGAGCAGGGCTTCCAGGCGATAGCGCCCGGCAACGACCTTTCCCAGGTAGATGTCTTTGGTCGGTTTGGCCGCGGTCTTCGTCGTCGTCATCGCGCCGATGGAACCTTCCTGGCGGATAATAACGAGATCACCGACGCTTAGGGAAAGCGAAATGCGCGCGGCGGCTCAAGCGGCTGCGTGGCCGAGGTCCTTCACGGTGCAGACGCGATTTCGTCCGCTGTGCTTGGCCGCGTAGAGCGCCTTGTCGGTGATCTCGAAGAGGCCCTTCTCGTCGGCCGCGTCGCGCGGGAAGGTGGCCACGCCGAGGGACGCGGTGACCCTGAGCTTGCCGAGCTCGGTCGTGAAGACGGCCTTGCCGATCTCTTCGCGCACGCGCTCCGCGAGCAGCATCGCGCCGTCGGTGTCGGTCTCCTCGCAGAGGATGCAGAACTCTTCGCCGCCGAAGCGCGCCACGCGATCGGTCTCGCGCTTCATGCGCATCAAGATCGCGCCGAGCTCCTTGATGACCACGTCGCCCGTCGCATGGCCGTAGGTGTCGTTCACGTTCTTGAAGTGATCGATGTCCGTCACGATGAGCGAGAGCTTCTTCTTGAAGCGACCGGCCGAGCGGATCTTCGACTCGAGGTCGGTGAGGAACGAGCGCTTGTTGAGGCAGCCCGTGAGTCCGTCCGTGGTCGCCATCTCTTCGAGGCGCTTGACCGCGCGCGCGTTGCTGAGCGAGATCGCCAGCTGGTTCGCGAGTACCTCCAGCGTGGGCCGGACCGAGTCGCTGTACGCGTGCACGCGCTTGGCGGCGACCACGATGGTGCCGAGCACTTCCTCGCGAACGACCAGCGGGAGCACCAGCACCGATCGCATGTCGGGCAGCGCCGCCTTGGCCGTGAACAGCGTCTGCTGACGCGCGTCGTACTCGCCGCGGTACGGGAGGTAGTGCTTGTTCTTCACCACCATCGCCGTGAGCGAGGCGTTGTCCTTGAACGAGAGGCCGCGCACGATCTCGGCGCCCTCGCCGACGGCGACCACCACGCGATGCGTGTGCTTGGCCTCGTCGTAGGCCGTGATCGCGGCGAAGTCGTAGCGCGCGAGGCCCGCCGCGGCCGACAAGCCCGCCTCGATCACTTGATCTTCGGTCAGCGCGGCTCCGAGCTCGCGCGACGCACGGAAGAGCATCGTCTGCTCGCGCTTGGTGCGCTCGAGCTGGACGAAGACGCGCTCGTTTCGGATGGCGCGCAGCGCTTCGATGACGGCGTGCTGGAGAACGGACTCTTCGCGCGCCGAGAAGGAGCGATCCCCCAGCCGGTCGACGCAGAGGGCACCGCGCAGCTGTCCGTTCTCGGTGACCGGCACGCCGAGGAACGAGGTGACGGTCGAGGGACCGCGGTAGTAGCAGAGCCCTTTGTAGCCGGGCTTGAGGTGCTCGAGGTTCATCGTGAGGCCGCGCGTCGCGACCGCACCGACGGCACCTGCACCCGCCTCGAAGGGGCCCTCGGCCACGTCGTCCGAGTCGGTGACCAGCTCGACGATGCGCAGGCGTCCGTCCGGCGCCGAGAACAAGAGCACGCAGGTGTGGAGCTCGAGCGTGCGCTTCAAGAGCTCGAGCACGTGAAAGAGCGAGCTGCGCACCTCGTCGATGCTCGCGCGCTGGGCCTTCTCGTCGCTCTCGCCTTCGCTCGTCGGGGTGCCGTATCCAAAGGTCGCGGGGCCACGCGCGGGATCGACGCCGAGCGTCGGCGCTCCGACGAGGCGGAAGAGCTTCACGTCGTCGGCGAAGCGCTGCTTCTCGAGCAGGCGCTCCTTGTTGCTCCGCTCGCGCACGCGGGCGATCTCGGCGCGCGTGAAGAGCAGGTTCAGGATGCCGAAGAACAAGATGAACACGCCGTGCAGCGCGGCACGGTGCACGTCGATCGCGGGTGCGACGAGCCAGAGCACGAGCTCGTAGGCGATCGCCATGAGCACGAGGATCCATCCGGCCGGCTTCTGCGCGAACGAGGCGAAGAACGCGACGAGCACGTAGACGAGCGGATAGAGCGGTCCCTCGAGCCCACCGAGCGCCTGCACGGCGGCGTGCGTGCCCGCGAGCAGCTCGAGGCCGATCTCGAGGTCACGGAGGAACGCCTCGCGACGCGCGGTGTCGCCGTCGAGCTCGACGCGCGTGATGCGCTTGCTCGCGCGGTGCGCCAAGAGGCCCGCCCAGGCGAGCGCGATGACGACGTGCTCGAGGCCGAGGACCTCGGGCCGGAACACGCCCAGCACCGGCAGGACGAGAAAGACCGTCGCCAGCGCGAAGCCCACGCCCGCCCGCGCGGTCTTTCGGATCGTCAGTGCAGCATGGACGAGGCTCGACATCGGGAGGCTCTCGCGACTATCGGTCGTTCGCTCCTCGGGTCAACAAAGCGGGGAACGATGGATTCGGCGCGGGCGCGCGGTATGGTCCGGCCCGGTGAGGCTCTCGTCTTTCTTCTATGTCGTGGGCGTGGTGTCTCTCGCGCTCTCCCTCGCGCTGTCTTTCGCGGAGGCCGCGCTGGCACAGCCGCGTCAGGAGACCGCGCCTCGCTTCGGTGCGCTGCGCACGCGCGCGGAGACCACGCTGGAGGTGCGCCACGAGCTGGTGGACTTCAATTGCGATCTCGCCGGTGAGTCCACGCTCGACTGCGACGTGACGGTCACGATCACGCTCGGCAATGCGGGCACCACCGCGGTCACGACGCCGATGAGCGTGACGATCGAGCGCTCGTCCCCGTTCACGATGACCGCGGAAGACGGGTCCGAGGTGGAAGCGCCCACCGTGCGGCCGCTCGAGGCCACTCTCGCGCCGGGTGCCGAGCGCACTCTGGTCTTGCACGGTCGCCTCGAGATGGCGCCTCCGCACTCGTCGGGCGGGATCGGAGGCGCGATCGACGGGCTCACGGCGCGCCATCCCATGCTGGCGACGCACATCGAGCACGAGGTGAGGCGCATCCTCTACACGCGACCGGTGCGGCGCGACTTCGCCTCGCTCGGACAGATCGAGGTCCACGCGCGGCTCCCCGTGGGCTGGACGCTGCGCACACCCGACACGCGATTCGTCGCCACGCACGAGGGCGAAGATCACCGGCTCGTGCGCGAGAGGGCAGCCGAAGACGCGCGCGCGGCGGCCGACGTGGAGATCACGCTCGAAGAAGGCAACGGTCCCGATCCCGTGCGCCACGGCGGCCCCTTCATCGCGATCGGCGCGAGCATCGACCCCGCGAGCCCGGCGGGCTGGGGCTTCCGCGGACGCGTCGGCTACGAGCTGGGGGTCCTCGATATCCTCGTCATCGGCGCCTCGATCGAGTCGAACTTCCGCGATCAGGCGGCCGTCGCCCTGCTGATCGAGGCGACCACCTGGTCGATGGTGATCCCGCCCGCGCTCTCGGCAGGCATCGGGCCGGTGTTCCAGCTCTTCCAACAACGCAACGCGGGCATGCGCCTCGCGGCCGGCGCGGCGTTCTACAGCTTCGGCTTCGACGCGACGTTCGACGTGTTCCCGAGCGACGGCCACTGGGAGATCACGCTCGCAGGTCGCTTGGGCTTGTAGTCACGGCAGGAGTGCCCGGCTCGCCGGGCCGACACAATTGTGTCGCGTCCGCTCCGCGGACGACTCCTGTCGCGATCGATCACGTGGCCCAGCGGGCCAGGACCGCGGGCAGGAGCACGAGCTGCGCGATCAACGCGAGGCCGATCGCAACCGCGCTGAGCTCGCCGAACAAACGCACGGGCTCGAATGCCGAGAAGAGCAGCGCGCCGTAGCCCAGCAGCAATGTGAGCGAGCTGAGCACCACGCCGCGTCCGCTCGTCTGCATCGTGCGCAGCATCACCTCGTGGGGCGTGCCACCGAGCTCGCTCTCCTCGCGGAAGCGCGCGATCACGTGCGTGGCGCCGTCGACGAGCAGGCCGGCCGTCACGGTGAACACGATCACGGTCGCGGCGTGCAGCGGAATGCCGCGCATCACCATGTAGGCCAGCGTCATCGCGAGCGGCAAGAGGTTGGGCGGGATCGAGAGCAGCCCGAGCCGCACGCTGCGGAAGAGCAGCATCATCACCACGAAGATGAGGACGATCGCGCTCGTGAAGCTCCCGAGCGAGCCGACGATGCGATCGAGCCCGCGCGATGCGTCGTAGGCTTCTCCTGCGAACGCGACGCGCAGGTGCCGGGCGCTGGCGGCGTCCTTCACGCGATCGAGCATGGCGAGGATGCGGGCCGCCCCGCGATCAGCCAGGCAGACCTCGATGCGCGCGGCGCGGCCGTCGGCCGAGAGCAAGCGCGCGAGCGGACCACCATCACCGCCGGCTGCGATCAAGCCGAAGAGGCCCTCGACCTCGGCGTCGGAGTGGAACGGCTCTTCCCGGCTCGCGGCGTCCTGATCGACGAGCGCGCGCGCAGAGAGCGCCAGATCCGCGGCGGTGCTCGCGCGCAGCACACCTGCTTCTGCCGCGACCTCGCCCGCGAGCGAGCGGAGCGCGGTCAAGCCCGCGACCGTCCGAAACGCGCGCGCATGCTCGTCGTCTGCGCGGACCTCGATGCTGAGGCGACGCACGCCGTCGAGCTCGCGCTCGAGCAAGTGCGTGACGCGCGCGACATCCGAGCCCGGAGCGAACTGATCGAGCAACGTGCTGTCGATGACGACGTTGCGGGCGACCACGAGCGACGCGACGAACAAGAGGGCCGAGACGGCGACCGTGGCGCGCGGACGGGCAGCCGCGTGACGCGCGAGCCAGCCGATGCCTCGGTCGAGCACGTCGGGCGCCGTGCTCGTGCGGGGCGTGCCCAGTGCGCGCGGGCCGAACGAGGGAAGGAGCGTCGGCACGAAGAGCACCGTGACGGCGTACGCGACCATGCTCGCGATCCCCGCGACCGCTCCGAAGCGTCGCAGCGCTTCCGTGTCGGAGAGAACCAGCGCGCCGAACCCGATCGCCGTCGTGAACGTGGTGACGAAACACGCGAGCCACATCGCCTCCAGCGTCGCGATCGCCGCCTTCTCGCGATCGCCCTTCGAGAGCACGAGCTCGTCCTCGTAGCGCAGCACCATGTGTACGGCCTCGGCGAGTCCGATGGTGACGAGCAGCGGCGGGATCATGTTGGTCAGAAGATCGAGCGGTATGTGCGCGAGCGCCATGCCGCCCACGCTGATCACGACGGTGATGCCCACGGTCCCCATGGGCAGAACCACGCCCGCGACGCTGCGTGTCCCGAGCGCGAGCACGATCACGCTCGCGAGCGAGGCGAGCGCGATGAGCAGCACTTGATCGTCATGGAGCGCGTCGAGCATGACGACCCGCAGGTAAGGAAGGCCCGAGAGCGTCGCGCGCGCACCCCTCGGAGGCGGCATCTCGCTCACACGCGCGAGCGTCCGCCGGACGAGCCGCTCCGTGGCGTCCTGGTCGAGATCGGCACGAGGCATCGCCGCCAGGATCGCGACGCGCCCGTCGTCGCTCACGAGGCGGCGATGCAAGAGCGGCTCGGCGCGCAAGCGCTCGTCGAGGCGAGCCACGTCCGCGTCGGTGACGTCCTGATCGATCGGTAGGAGCGGCCGCGAGACCACGCGACGGAGGCCGAGCTCGGCGAGCGACATCAGACCGAGGGGGAAGCGCGCGGGATCGGCACCGACGACGGCGGCGATCGCTTCCTCTTCTTCCGGCGTTCCGATTTCGGGCGCGCTCTCGTCACCCAGCGTGTCGAGCGTCGCGTCGTCTCCCGTGTCCACGTCTTCGGCAAAGGGCAACGCGCTCGTCGTCGGGCTTTGCACGCGCTCGATGTCCGGCTCCGCTGCCAGCGCGCGAGCGGCACGATGCAGCCAGGCGAGGTGGGCCGCATCGATCGCGCTCGCGCCGGGCGCCGCCTCGAGGACGATCACGAGCGGCGTCTCGTCGCGTCCGAGCTCGCGCGTGATGCGCTCGGCATCGGCGCGGGCGGACGCGTCGGGCGCGACCAGATCCTCCGGCGCGAACCGCGCTTCGAGCGTTGGAATCGCCGCGCCGAAGAGCGCGGTGAGCACGATCACGCAGAGGACGACGAGCCTTCGCGCGACGATGATCCGCGTGATCAGGCGGCTCGCGACGCCTCCACGCTTGCTCAAGGGCTCCACACGTCTTCTTCCCAGGGATCGACCGGGCCGTTGTCGTCGCTCTCGTCGTATCCCGCGCCCTCGTCGGAGGTGCCCTCGTCCACGGCGAGCCGTGCGAGCGGGACGGTGGAGAAGAATTGAATCTGCGGAATGGCGGCGACGGCGCCTTCGGTCGTGCGCGGGGCCGGCGGGGGATCGCCCTCGCGATGGAACGAGAGCGTCTCGGCCTCGGCCACTCCGTACGCGACCGCTGCGGCGTCGTAGCGACCGCGCGCACCGCAGACGCGCACGAAGCTCGCGATGCGATTGCGAAACGATCGCGGGATCTCCCCCGCCTCGTACTGCTCGTGGAACGCAGGCGGGTTGGGAAGGATGAGCGCGAGGTAGGCGCTCTCTGCGGGCGAGAGATCCGCAGGCGAGCGACCGAAGTAGTGCTCGGCCGCGTGGCGGATGCCGTACACGCTCGGACCGTACTCGATCACGTTCAGATACAGCTCGAGGATCCGCTCCTTCTCCATGCGGGTCTCGAGCCACCACGTCAGCAGGACTTCCTGGATCTTGCGCGCGAGGGTCTTCTCGCGATGCAGGAACACGTTCTTCACGAGCTGCATCGTGATCGTGGATCCGCCGGCCACGTAGCGGTGGGCCACGAGATCGCGGATCAGCGCCTCACGGATCGCCCAGGGCGCGAAGCCCGAGTGCTGGAAGAAGCTCGCGTCCTCGTGCGCGAGGACCGCGTGAACGAGGAACGGACTGATCTCCGCGATCGGCGTCCAGGCCTCGGTGTCCGGGCCCGTGGTCATCTGGAACGTCGTTCCATCGGGCTCTTCGACGTGATGGTCGAAGGGACGCGTGAAGCGCGCCGTGTCCGCCATGGCGGGCCAAGACGTGAAGTCGCAGGCGTTGGCGACCTGGATCTGCAGCGTCGTGTGCGGCAGGTCCCGCGAGTCGATGCGCGCCGTGATCGAGGCCGCGATGTCGCCGTAGAGATGGAACGACGCGGCGTCGCCCAGAAGATCACGCGGGATGGCGTGGACGGCGTCCTCGCAGCGAGTGCGCGGGAGCGAGACACGACCGTCGATGAGGTAGTGGTCCTCGGCCCACTCGAGTGTTCCGCCGAGGGTCGCCTGCGCGCCCCCCATCGCGAGCGCGAGCGACGAGACGGTGATCCGATCGGCGCTCGGCGTGACGTCGGCCGCGCCGTGGAGCGAGAACGCGATGTGCCGCACGGGCCCCTGCGCGATGCGTACGTGCTCGAGCGCGAGGTCTTCCACGGCGAGCGTGCCCTCGGCGTGGATCGCGTCGATCGTCGAGCTCGTGAGCACGAGATGGCCGCTCACGCGCGCGTGCTCGGGCTCGCTGAAGGGGATCGACGCCGGGAGCAGAGGTACGAACGCAGCGAGCGCGACACGATCGAACGTCACGGTGCCGCTCGCGGTGGGCGTGTGCGGCGCGATGTCGAGGCGCCACGAGAGCGATCCTCCGCCCTCGGGATGACCTTCGCCTTCCGTCGCATACGCGCTGTTCGACGTGCGGTGAACCGAGGCGCGAAGCCCGGCCACGACGTCGTGCGGCTCGCCCTCGATCGTGCGCCGAACCGTGAGGTCATCGACCGACGCGGCGAACTCTGGAGCGAGGCGGCGCTCGATCGACTCGATGCGCCCGATCAAGCTCTCGCTCTCGCTCTCGCTCTCGCCCTCGCTCTCGCTCTCGCTCTCGCTCTCGCTCTCGCTCTCGCTCTCGCCCTCGCTCTCGCTCTCGCTCTCGCTCTCGCTCTCGCTCTCGCTCTCGCTCTCGCTCTCGCCCTCGCTCTCGCTCTCGCTCCCGCTCTCGCCCCGCAGCGCCCGCCGAATCCGCCCGATCGGCCCCTCGCCCGTGACCGCGTCGGCCGACACCACCACGTGGCCGAGCGCCACGCGCGACAGGCGCATCGCCCCCTCGATGCGTGTCGCGTCGAGCTCCGCATGATCGATGGCGTCCGCACCGAGCGCCACGTCGTCGGCCTGGACGGCGAGCGTCGTCCCGTCCCAGCGTGCGGTCAGCGCGCGCACGCTCACGAGCTCGTCCTCGCCCGCGCGAAGGATCACCACGAGATCGCGAACCGAGACCGCACGCGCCGCTCGCGCGCTCGTCTCGGTCGAATCGCCGCTCGCGTCGGCGCGATGGACGAGCAGCGCCAGATCGGCCGACACGCGGCCGCCCTCGATCGACACCGCGCTGATCGCGCGCGCACCCGTCGTCGCCAACCCGTAGATCGGCGCTCGGAGCGACACGTGAGGGATGTGCACCTCGGCCGACTCGCTCGTCAGGGCCACGTCGTCGATCGTCGTCGTCGAGATCCCCAGGTGGACCGCGCCGATCGTCACGTGTGCGCCCGAGCCGAGCCGAGCCGACAGCGCCTCCTCCGCGCGCGAGCGCGCATACGCTGGGATCGCGAGCCCGATCCCTACCGCGGCGAGCGCGGAGAGAGCGACCGTGAGCGCCAAGCGCGAACGGAAGGAGCGCAGCAAAGCGCCGCACTTTAGACACGATCGCGCGAACGTGCCTGTGCGATCCCAGTGCTACAGTCGCGGCGCATGAATTCGGGAAGGCACCAGAACAAGGTGCGAGAATCGATCGACGCGGCGCTCGCCGACGTTCGAGACGGCGCGCGGATCGCCGTCGGCGGCTTCGGCCTCTCGGGCAACGCGGAGGAGCTGATCGCGGGCGTCGTGCGGCGCGGCGTTCGGGACCTCACGTTGATCTCGAACAACGCGGGCAACCTCGGCAAGGGCCTCAACGCCTGGCTCGAGGCCGGCATCGTTCGCCGCTTCATCGGCAGCTACATCGGCACGAACGAGGCGCTGCACCGCGCGATGGCGGCGGGCACGGTCGAGGTCGAGATGACGCCGCAAGGAACGTTCATTGAGCGCATTCGCGCGGCGGGCGCGGGGATCCCCGCGTTCTTCACGCCGACCGGGGCGGGCACCGTGGTCGCCGACGGAAAAGAGGTACGCCTCTTCGGCGGACGCGAGCACGTGCTCGAGAGCGCGCTGCACGCCGACTTCGCGCTCGTGCGCGCGCGCAAGGCGGACCCTTTCGGCAACCTGCGCTTCTATCGAACCGCTCGAAACTTTTCTCCGGTGATGTGCACCGCCGCAGCGCACACGATCGTCGAGTGCGACGAGCTCGTGCCGCTGGGCGCGATCGATCCCGACGACGTGCACCTACCGGGCATCTTCGTCTCGTCGATCGTTCACGTCCCCGCGCACGAGGATGCGTTCGAGTACAAGACGACGAGAAAGCGAAGCGCGTAGCCCATGCCCTGGAGCAAGGAGCAGATGGCCGAGCGCGCCGCGAAGGAGATCGAGGCCGGCACGATCGTGAACCTCGGCATCGGCCTTCCGACGCTCGTCGCGGACTATCTGCCTGAGGGCCTCGGAGTCTGGTTCCACAGCGAGAACGGCCTGCTCGGCATGGGTCCGTTCCCCTTCGAGGGCGAGGAAGACAGTCAGATCATCAACGCCGGCAAGCAGACCGTCACGATCGTTCCTGGCGGATCGATCTTCGACTCGGCGGCCTCGTTCGGGATGATCCGCGGCGGTCACGTCGACCTGGCGATCCTCGGCGCGATGCAGGTCGCGGCCAACGGCGACCTGGCGAACTGGGCGATCCCCGGCGGCAAGGTGATGGGCATCGGCGGTGCGATGGATCTCGCGTCGGGCGCACGACGCATCCTGGTGATGACCACGCACACGACCAAGGAGGGCGAGCCGAAGCTCGTCGCGCGCTGCGACTATCCGCTGACGGCCAAGGGCTGCGTCGATCGGGTGATCACCGAGCTCGCCGTGATCGACGTGGCGGAACAAGGGTTTCGGCTCGTCGAGCTCGCACCCGGGGTCGCGGAGGAAGAGGTCGTCCGCAAGACGGGCGGGCCGCTCACGAGATGAAAATCTGCGTGACGATCGCGATCTCCGCTGCGACACCGGCGTAAAACGCGATCGTTCGGACGTACGTGATGCCCGCGCTGTACGTCACCGCGTGTGCGACGCGTGCACCGAGATAGACCAGGCACGCGGTCGCCGTGACGTCGCCCGCGTGACCCGAGAGCTGCGCAACGAGCACCACGATCACGTAGTGCGGCAGGTTCTCCATCAGGTTCGCGTGCGCGCGCTGCATCCGCGCGGCCCAGGGCGGAAGCGGCGGCGGGTCTTCGCGATTGCCGATGCCCCAGGCCAAACCCTTCGGACCCGCGACGCGGCTCGTGCCCGGCAGCATCTGGAGCGCGAACGCGAGCAAGCCGAGCCCGAGCAGGACGTAGAGGTCCGTGGTCACATCACGCGCGCGGAGACGATGTAGTCGAGCTCGGGAAACTCCGCTCGGAGGTACGCGTTGCCTTCGGTCTGCAGGCGCTGTTGTGTCGGGCCATGGCCTGCGGGCGCGCCCTCGCCGTACACGTCGTAGAGCGCGTCCACGTGCGTCATGTCGCGCACGCGTCCGAAGGGCGAGAAGCCCATGCCGTCGAGCCGGGAGTTGTCGACGAGGCTGATGAAGAACTGCGTGGTGCGCGTGTTCGGCCCGCCCGTCGCGAAGCTCACCATGCCGCGCGTGTTGTGCTGCACGCCGGCCGGATCGTCGGGGATGCTCGCGTGCTGCCACGCGCTCGCGATGGTGGGGTTCCCGCTGATCCCACACTGCGCCATGAAGCCGTGGATGACGCGGAAGAACGCGACGTCGCTGAAGAAGTCGTTCATCACGAGGTTGTAGAAGCGGTCGGCGCCGTTGGGCGACCAGGCGCGCGTCACGTCGATGATGATCGCGCCTTCCGTCGTCGTGAGCTCCACCGCGAACGTGTTGGGCGCCCGCGCCGTCAGCGCGGCCGGGTTCAAGAGGCGCGGGTCAGCAGGCACCGGAACGACCGGGCCCGCCGCCGAGCTCGGCGGTGGCGGAACGGGCGTGGCGGGAGGAGGCGCCGCGATACGCGGCGCGGCGGTCGCAGGCGGCGCGTGATCCTGGGCTGGTGCGCGTGGTCGGAACCGCGGCTCGTCGCCGCTTCCGCACGCCGCGATCGCAAAGAGAGCAAGTGCAAGAGCGGACGTCGATATCGCGCGCATGAGGTTCGATCATCCAGCCCGACGCTCTTGCGTCGAGGTCAGAACTTGTCGAGGTCAGAACTTGAAGGTGAAGCCGAGGCGCGGATAGATCTGGATGTCTTGCAGGTCGGAGATGAAGCCGCCCAGCACACGACGGGTCGGCCCGGTCTGTCCGAGGATGCCCTCGAAGAGCGCCCACACGCCCCAGTTCTGGTCGATGTTGAACTCGAGCGCCCCGCCGAAGCGAGCTCGCGCCATCGTCTGGCGCTGCTGCTGGCAGATGAGGCCACCACCGGGATCGCCGCCGACGCCCGTGCCCGCGACGTCGGTGCAGACCGCGTCCGCGACGGGGCCGCCCGTGCCGTACTCGAGATAGACGTGCTCACTGCGCGGGTGACCGGCGTACTCGTCGCTCGTGACGTCGAGCGCGAGCCAGAGCGTGACGGCCGCGACCGGCTCGAGCAGGAGGCTGACGTCGCCCTCGAGCGAGAAGAAGGCCGTGTTCACCGGAACGCCCGTCTGCTGCGTGTTGGTGATGGCGCAGGGAACGACGTTCTGCTCGTTGTTCGCCATGGCCATGGTCGGCGCGGCGCTGAACGGCTGACAGATGCTGCTCCCGCTCGACGTGAAACCAGGGCGCGAGAGCGCCGTGCTCGGGCCGATGCCGCCACCGAAGCGCGCCTGCGCACCGAGCGCGATCTGCCGGATGATGCGACCACCGAAGCGCACGCGGCCCTCGAACTCGGTGAGCCGTCCGAACGTGCGGACCGCGAAGCCCGCGTCGAAGAGCTCGTGGATGCCGATGCCGAGCCGCGCTTCGAGCAGATACGGAAAGCCGATCGAGGCGTCGACCCAGGGATGGTTCACGGGCGTCGGGAGTGCGGAGTGCGTGGTCGCCGACGCGCTCGCCTGCACGCTGTTGTCGACCAGGTCGGCGTCCACCGTGATGTCGCCGCCACCGAGCTGCACCTCGAGCTGCCTGCGGTACGTCGCGTGGCCGATCGCGGTCACTTGGATCACGTGGTTGCCCACGGCGATGCGGCCCTCGTACGGGGCCTGACCGACCTCGTGGTCGTCGACCAGGACCGTCGCACCGCCCTCGACGTCGTGCTGGAGCGTGACGTGGAGCGACACGGCCTGCGCGCTCATCGCGATCTCGCGGCTGCAGTCCTGCGCGTCCTCGGTGCCCGCCGTGTTGTTGCACGTGAACGTGACGTCGTCGTAGCCGGTCGCCCGGACGATCACCGAGTGCGCGCCCGCCGCGACGTCGCTCGCCACGAAGGGCACCTGATGCGGCTCGCTGCCGTCCATGACGACCGTGGCGCCGCTCGCGCCCGTCACCGTGATGCTCACCGGCAAGGGCGGCGCCGTGACGTGCGCGCGAACGCTCGTCGTCTGGCCGGCGGTGACGGTCACCTCTTGCTCGAAGGTGTTGAAGCCCGGCGCGAGCACCTGCACGACGTAGGTGCCGGGCGCGAGACCGTCGCGCGAGTACACGCCTGCGCCGAG
>JAYVCF010000396.1:0-5057 GCA_043750095.1 Deltaproteobacteria bacterium | reverse complement strand
AACACGCCGTTCTCGGTCACGTAGACCGGCCGACCGAGCGCGGCGAAGCGCACCAGCATGCGCGTGAGCCCATCGGGCCAGGGCTCGCCCCAGTCGACCTCGCCGTGTCGGATTCCGTTCTGCTGCACGTGACGACCGAAGAGGAGCGCGGGCAGGCGCGGATCGAAGCGCACGCGATAGCGCCCGTAGTAGTTGAGGCCGAGCCAGTCGAAGCTGCCGTGCAGGCCATCGACCGTGGTCGCGCGAATCGCGAGCGGCGCGCGGAGCACACCGGACTCGAGCGCAGAGAGCACGCAGCCGGTGAACGCGTGGTCCTGTGCGAACGTCACCGCACGATCGCGCCGCCGCTCCGAGCGATCGGGATCGAACGCGGGCGCGTTGAGCACGATGCCGACCGAGGCCTCGGGACGAACCTCACGGATCGCGCGCACGGCCGCGGCATGCGCGCGCAAGAGGCGCGAGAGCACGGTGAACTGCGCGATGGGCGATCCTGCGCCGGGCGGCCAGTGCGTTCCGCCGAAGCTCATCATCGCGTACACGCTGGGCTCGTTGAACGTCGCCCACTGCGTGACGAGCGGCCCGAGCCTCGCCACGGCGCGCGCCGAGAAGCGTGCGAAGCGCGCGACGCTCTCTTCGCGGGCGAAGCCTCCGCGCGCCGCCAGCCAGCGCGGCAGCGTGAAGTGATGGAGCGTCACCGACGTGGCGAGGCCGATGCTCCGCGCGTGCGAGAGGATCGCCTCGTAGCGATCGAGCGCGTGCTCGTCGAAGCGATCGGGCTCGGGCTCGATGCGCGCCCACGAGATCCCGAGCCGATGCGCCGTGTGCCCGAGCGATCGCGCGAGCGAGAGATCGCCTTCTGCGCGGCCGAGCCACCAGCCGCACGCCTCATCGGCGTTCGTGCCGTCGGCGATGCGTCCCGGCGTGTGCGCCCAGTCGGTCCAGTCGCTCGGCTCGATCGTGTCCGGCGCGCCGCCCTCGACCTGATGGTGCGAGGTGGCCGCGCCCCAGAGAAAGCCGACCGGAAAGCTACGTGCAGCCATGGAGGATCGCGCCATAGATGATCGCGACCACCGCGATGGCACCGAGGATCCCGGTGACGACGAAGAGCTTGTCGCGCAGCATCGCCTCGGTGGGGCTCTCCGCATCGGCGCTCTGGATCAGCCAGACGAAGCGGCCGACGCCGACGAGCATGAACACGCTCGTGTAGACGAGATTGCGCGTGCCGAACATCGCGATGGTGTGCGGATCGAGCGTGTACACGGTGTAAGTCACCACCGTCGCGAGGCCCGTGACGGCGAGCAGCACCCGCAACATCGTGGGCGAGTACCCCCGCAGCGCGGCGCGCGTCTGACCCGTGCCGAGATGCGCGAGCTCGTGCGCGCGCTTGCCCAGGCCGAGGAAGCTCGCGAGCAGAAACGTCTCGACGAGCAGGTACACCGACGCCGGTACATCCGCCGCGAACGCACCCGCGAGCACGCGCAGCTCGTAGCAGCCGGCCAGCGCGACGACGTCGAGGTACGCCACCTTCTTGAGCGCGAACGAGTACGCGAGGTTCAGGATCAAGTACGCCATCGCCAGGAACAGGAACTCGTGGCCGAGCAGCGCGCCGCCTGCGATCGAGATGGAGAGCAGCACCACGAACGCCGTGCGGGCCGCCTCGATGGACAGCTTGCCGCTGGCGATGGGACGGTTCTTCTTCTTCGGATGCTCGCGGTCGGCCTCGACGTCGACGAGATCATTGAGCACGTAGACCGAGCTCGAGAGCACGCAGAACACCGCGAACGCCCCGAAGCCGTGAACCGCGATGGCTCCGTTGGTGAGCTCGCGCGCAAACACGAGCGGCGCCAGGACGAAGAGGTTCTTCACCCACTGGTGCGGCCGCATGGTGCGGAGGAGCGCGCGGAGCATCGGCGGTCTCCGTATAGCGCGAACCCGAGAAGATCGCCCCGTTCGCGTAGGGCGCGCTAGCATCGATGACCGTGCTTCGCGTCGGAGAGACCGTCGGCCCCTACGAGATCCTCGCGCGCCTGAAGGCGGGCGGGATGGCCACGCTCTTCGTCGGTCAGAAGCGCGGCGCGGCGGGGTTCTCACGGCACGTGGCCATCAAGGTCGTGCACGAGCACCTCGCGAGCGACCAAGAGTTCGTGCGCATGTTCGTGGACGAGGCGCTGCTCCAGGCGCGCATCCACCACCCCAACGTCGTGCACGTCGAGGAGCTCGGCGAGACGCCCTCGCTCGACGGCTCGCCCGTGCACTACCTCGTGATGGAGTACGTGTACGGCTGCTCGCTTTCGCAGCTGCTCGACTCGCTCGCGCGTCGCAACCGACGGCTCTCGCCCGAGCTCGCCGTGCACATCGCCATCCAGACGCTGGCGGGGCTCCACGCCGCGCACGAGCTCAAGGACGCGTCGGGCGCGAACCTCGGCGTCGTGCACCGCGACGTGTCGCCGCAGAACGTGCTGCTCGCGTACGAAGGGCACGTGAAGCTGATCGACTTCGGCGTCGCCAAGGCGCGCAACCGCTCGCAGCAGACGACGGGCGCGAGCATCAAGGGAAAGATTCGCTACATGCCGCCCGAGCAGGCGATGGGCCTGAGCGCGATCGATCGACGCGCCGACGTGTACGCGCTCGGGATCATCCTCTGGGAGATGCTGGCGCTCCGGAAGCTCTTCGGCGCCAAGGACGACCTGCAGCTGCTCGAGTCGGTGCGCAATCCGAAGATCGTGCCGCCGAGCCGGCTGAGCAAGGACGTGCCGCCGGAGATCGATCGCGTGGTGATGAAGGCGCTCTCACCGCGACCCGAAGATCGCTGGGCGAGCGCGCAGGAATTCCGGCGCGCGCTGGCCGAGGTGATGCCGAAGGCGATGCTGCTCGATGCGTCGCACGTGGCCGATCTGCTCGTCGCGGTGATGGCCGATCAGATGCAGAAGGATCGCGAGGCGCTGCCCTCGCAGCTCTCGGCAGTGGTGGCCAACGACGCGCGGCGCGAGTCGGTGCAGGCCGACGAAGCGATCCACACGATGACGATCAGCGCGATGGGCACGCCCTATTTGCAAGACCTCGGCATCGAGGCTTCGATCGACGCGAGTCCGCCGGTCCAAGCCGACAAGCCCGAGATCCCGTCCTTCGCGCCCCCACCGCCTGCGAGCGCGCCCGTGGCGCCGATGACGCAGCAAGGGTCGGGCGAGTCCTGGGCAGGCGATCCCGCGATCGGTACGCCCGCTCGTCAGACCGCGGCTCCCTCGCGCGTGCCCATGGTGTTGGGTGTCGCGGCCGCGCTGCTGATCGCGGTGGCCGCGGGCGCCTGGTACATGATGCGGCTGCGAGACGAGCCGATCGCGACCAGCCTCTCGCCGCACGTCGCGACGGAGCTCGGAGCGCCGACGCCTCCTGTCGTCGTGCCCGCGACGAGCGTCGGCTCGGTGCCGCCGCCCACGACCGCGCTCCCGACGACGCCCGTGGTCGAGCCGCCTCCGCCGACGACCGCCATCTCGACGCCACGGCCGCCGCCGTCGACCGCGACCCACACGCAGGGCGACGAGCCCGACCACGCGCCCCGCGTGCGCCGACGGCCCCCGCCGACCGAGGCGCCGACCGAGGCGCCGACCGGCGGAAGCGTGCCGCTCGCCGACGAGTGGTAGATCGGATAGACAGCGCGCGTGCTCCCCGTTCTCTTCATCGTGCTCGCCAGCGCGGCGCTGCTCGCGGCGCTCGCGGCGCTCTTCGTGAGCCTGCGCGCCTCGCTCGGGGGCGCGACGGAAGCGACCACGCTCGGAAGCATGGGCCCGGACCTCGGCGCCCTCGAAGACGAGAAGAACGCGCTCCTGCGTGCGCTCAAGGACCTCGAGTACGAGCACGAGGTCGGCAAGATCGACGACGACGACTACGCGCGCCTCGAGCGAGCGTACCGCGCGCGCGCCAAAGAAGTGCTCGGTGAGCTCGATCGCGATCTGAGGCCGTATCTCTCGCGCGCAGAGGAGCTGGCCTCGGGCGGCGCCGCCGAGAAGAAGAAGGCGAAGAAGAAAAAGAGCGAGAAGGCCGCCGAGGTGCAGAAGCTGGTCGAGCCCGAGAAGCCCGTGGAGAACGCGCGCGGTGGGGCGAACGACGGGCAGACGCTGCAGTTCGCGACGGACGAGAGCGAGAGCGAGAGCGAGAGCGAGAGCGAGAGCGAGAGCGAGAGCAAGAGCAAGAGCGAGAGCAAGAGCAAGAGCAAGGCGACGAATCCCGTCTGTCCGGAGTGCGCGACCACGAACGACGCGGACGCTCGCTTCTGTAAGAAGTGCGCCACGCCACTCGACGCTGCGGAGGCCACGTCGTGACGCGCGCGCTCCTTCTCGCCAGCATCACGCTCGTCGCGCTGCCTGCGCTCGCGCAGCCGCCCGACGAGCTGCCGCCCGGTCATCCGCAGATCGCGCCCGACGAGCTGCCGCCCGGCCATCCGCAGATCGCGCCCGGCGACGATCCGCAGGCCGACCCGCACGGAGGCATGGGCAGCGACCCGGCCGAGTTCTCGCGCGCGATGGCACCGCCCACGGTGGCGACCGGTGTCGAGTCCGACGAGGTCCCCGCAGGTGCGATCCGCATCACGGTGGTGGACGCCGACGGTACACCGCAGCCGAGCGCCGACATCCGGCTGGGCATCATGCGCCAGGGCGGCGATCGCGACGCGATGCCGGGCACGACCGGAGCCGACGGCGTCTACACGTTTGTCGACCTGCCGACAGGCGTAGGCCAGGCCTATCGCGTCAACGTTCCCTTCGAGGGCGCGACCTACAGCTCGACGCCTTTTCAGCTTCCACCGGCGCGCGGCTACGACGTTCGCATCACGCGCCAGCCGACCACGCATGACCAACGCGTGCTCCTCATGGTCATCGGACAGACCTTCATCGAGATCCACGAAGAGCGACTGCACGTCGTCGAAGAGATGCAGCTCTCGAACCTGGGCGAGGCGACGTACGTCTTTCCCGACGACGGCGTGCGCATGCACCTGCCCGAGGGATGGCTCGCGTTCCAGACGCAGCCCGTGATGACCGATCAGCGCGTCGAAGAGGTCGCCG
>JAYVCF010000395.1:0-3099 GCA_043750095.1 Deltaproteobacteria bacterium | reverse complement strand
GCGCCGCCGCCCTTCGTCGAGAAGATCCCCACCTACGACGTGCGGATCGAGAACGGACACGTCTTCGTCTGTCCCGATCCGAACCCGCACGGCACGCGCGTCGAGCCAGCGAAGGTCATCGACGAGCCACCGGGGACGATCGATGCGTGACGACCTCGACGAGTTCTTCGTCGGCTATCTTCCGACGCCGCCGCGCACCAAGCGATTCGCGATCGCGATGACGGCCCTCGCCCTCTCGCTCGCGCTCGGCGCGGCGGTGCTCGGTGTCGTCGGCTCGGGCTCGACCGGTCGCGGCTTCGGGTCGCAGACGCAGACCCCCGCGGACGGCGTCGTCGGGCTCTTCGAGGCGCATCCGTTCGGCGTGCTCTGGGTGCCGAGCGATCAGGGCCCGTCCGCGGTGCTCCTCGTCTCGCAAGGCAAGTTCGGCATCGGCACTCGATTCGACGATCTCGACGGGACCGTCGTGCGCGCCGCTGGCTACTCGCTCGAGCGCGAGGGGCGCCGCATGATCGAGCTCGGCACGCCGCTGGTCGCCGCGGAGCTCCCCGCCGCTCAGCTCGCGTCTCTGCGCGCGCGCACCTCGACGAGCTCGGGCACGACGCGCATCACGGGCGAGCTGGTCGACGAGAAGTGCTGGCTCGGCCGCATGCGTCCCGGCGCGGCGCGAACGCATCGGGCGTGTGCGCAGCTCTGCGTCGCGGGCGGGATCCCTCCGGTCATCGTGGGGACCGACGCGAACGGCGTCGCTTACGCGGCCATCGTCGTCGGCACCGACGGTGCGGCGATCACCGACGCGATCCTGCCGTACCTGGCCGAGCCGGTCGTCGTCACCGGGGAGCTGGTGCGCGAGGGAGATCTCGACTATCTCCGCCTCGCTCCGGGGGGCCTGGAGAGGCTGTAGATCGTGTCCGAAGCCGTGGTCGCCATCGCGAAGTCTGCCGACGCCAAGCAAGGCAGCCCTGGTTCATCGCGCGTTCATCTCGTCGATCTGCTTCGTCTCGTCGCGACGCTCCAGATGGTGAACGGGCACACGCTCGATGCCGTCGTGGACCCCGCGCAGCTCACCGGGCACGGCTTCGACGTCTACAACTTCTTCCGTGGGCTCGTCTCCGTCTCGTTCATGCTCGCCTCGGGCGTCGCGTTCCACATCACGACCATCGCCCGGCTCGACTCGGGCGCGCTCTCTCGCGAGGCCACGGGCAAGCGCGTGCGCCGCATGATCGAGATCATCGTCATCGGCTACCTACTGCGCTTTCCGCTTGGCGCGTGGTCCGACGATCCCGATCTCGCGCGTCGATCGTGGAACCGCTTCACCGAGATCGACGTGCTCCAGCTCATCGGTGTGGCGCTGCTCGTGCTCGAGGTGGTCGTGCACGTGCTTCGGGATCGACGGCGCGTCGAGATCGCGATCGGCGTGCTCGCGGCGATCGTGCTGGCGCTCGCGCCGCTCATGGAGGGAATCGTCGCCGAGCGTCCGCTCGCGTACTTCACGGCGTGGCTCGGTCACGGCTCGGGATCGGTCTTCCCGTTCTTTCCCTGGAGCGCCTACGTGTTCTTCGGCACGATCGTCGCGGCCGTCGCGTTTCCCGAGGGCGGGCGCACCGAGACGCGGCGCACGTTCTTCGCCCTCGCGGCGCTCACCAGCGTGTTCTCGGTGATGAACTACTTGCTCTGGCGCGTACCCGTCACGCTCTGGACACCGACGATGTCGTACCACTCGATGCCCTCGTTCTTTCTCGAGAAGCTCTCGTACGTGCTCGGCGTCCTCGCGCTCCTCTCGCCCTTGGTCGGCCGCATCCGGAAGCTTCCGGGGCCGATCGAGGCGCTCGCGCAGGAGACGCTGCCGATCTACGTGTTCCACCTGCTCGCGCTGTTCTTTCCGCCGATGATCATCGCCACGCGCCTCGGTCACGACCTCACGCTCGGACAAGGCATGCTCACGTCCGCGGGAATGGTGGTGCTGAGCTCCGTGGCCGGCTTGCTCTGGCCGAAGCTCTCGCCGTTCGCGCGAAGGCGCACTCCGCGCAAGAAGGCCGTCACGCCTGCGTCGGCCTCCGCCGAGACCAGCGCCTGACGTCGTCAGTGGGGGCCGGGCGTCGCGGGCGCGGTCGGGGCGCTCGCCTGCATCTCCACCGCGTCGGGCGCGAGCGGCGCGAGCATCTCTTGCGAGAGGAACATCAAGGAGAGCGGCACCATCAAGATCGCAAACGTCGCGATCGGTCCGGCCCCCGAGCCCATCCGCGCCACCGCCCGCATCGCGGCCATCATGAGCACGAGCGGCACGAGCGCGAGCAGCCGCGACAAGATCACCGCGAGGTCCGACACCGGCGTCGGCAGGCACCAGGGCAGGATCGAGCTGAGCGCGAGATAGAGCGGAATGAGCCACCCGCGATAGTTCATCAGGCGCAGTGGTGCGGTCGGAACACCGCGATCGGCATACGCGCGGCACAAGCTCACGTACGGAAGCGCGACGGCGAGCCACGAGAGCGTCGTCACCAGGAGGCCGGTGAACGCCGCGACCAACACGTCGATCAAGATCGCGTGGTGATCCGCGCCGTGGATCACGCGTACCTCGAAGGCCGGTTCGAAGAGCAGCGTTCGCGTGTACGGAATGATCCCCGCGACCAGACCGAAGGGCACGATCGTGAGCAGCGCGAACACCGCGCCCGTCGTGTCGGACTCGCGCGCGAAGCCGGTCGCGCCCGAGTCGGGCGAGAGCGCGCTCAGCGCGGTGAGCACGAAGCGCGTGGGCAAGCTGCGCGATCGATCTTCCCAGGGAACGGGCGGGAAGGTCTTGGCGTCTTTGACCAGGCACGCGTGACAGCGCGCGATGGATTGGTGCCAACACCCGAGACACGCGTTGCGATTGCACGCCGGGCAGACGCGAAACGCCGTGCGGTCGCCGTGCACCGCGCAGGTCGCGCCTTCGAGCGGTAGCTCGGGGCCCTCGTCGTCGTCGTCCGGGTCCGCCACGAGCCGCTTTCTACGACAAGGCTCGGATCCGCGCGAGGGCGCTCTTCTGCCACGGACCGCGGCGCGAGGCGGCTACGGGTTCGGCGAGCGGATCAGGCGGGTGAGCCAGAGCTCCGTGCGCGTGTC
>JAYVCF010000394.1:0-33537 GCA_043750095.1 Deltaproteobacteria bacterium | reverse complement strand
GGCCTGGGTCACCGGCGCGCTCGAGCATCCGAACGTCGTCCCCGTCTACGACATCGAGCTCGGCAAGGACGGCGATCCGCACATCGTCCTCAAGAAGATCGAGGGCGCGCCCTGGTGCGACCTGATGCTCGACAAGAAGGAGCTCGCGCGCCGCTTTCACGTCAAGGACGCGCTCGACTGGAACCTGCGCATCCTGCAGCAGGTCGCGATGGCCGTTCACTTCGCGCACTCGCGCGGCATCGTGCACCGCGATCTCAAGCCCGAGAACGTGATGATCGGGAGCCACGGCGAGGTCTATCTCGTCGACTGGGGCCTCGCGGTCGCCGTGCGCGACGACGGCACGGGGCGCTTCCCCCAAGCGGCGGACGCGACCGACATGGCGGGGACGCCTTGCTACATGGCGCCCGAGATGATCGGCGGTGTGGACTCGCGCATCAGCGAGCGCACCGACGTGTACTTGCTCGGCGCGATCCTCTACGAGCTCGCGACGGGTCGAGTTCCGCACGAGGGCGACTCGCTCATGTCGATCCTGGTGTCGGTCGCACGCAGCGAGCCCGAGCTCGGCGAGGACACGCCGTCGGAGCTCGCGCGGATCATCCGCCGCGCGATGGACCCCGATCCGGACGCGCGCTTCGAGACCGCAGAGCAATTCCGACTCGCGATCGGCGGCTTTCTCGAGCACCGCGGCTCGATTCGCATCGCGGCCGAGGCCGAAGAGCGGCTGGAGCGCCTGCTCGAGGAGCGCGACAAGCCCGGGCTCGACGAGGGCGAGCGACGTCTCGCGCTCTATCACTACTTCGGCGAGTGCCGATTCGGTTTCCTCGAGGCCTTGCGCGCCTGGCGCGAGAACGAAGCGGCGCAGCAGGGCCTGCGACGCGCGACGGAGGCGATGATCGAGTTCGAGCTCTCGGCGAACGACGCGCGCGCGGCGAGCGTTCTGTTGGCCGAGATCAAGAATCCTCCCGCGGAGCTCTCGGTTCGCGTGGGCGAGGCGCTGGCCAAGGCCAACGTCGAGCGCGAGAAGGCCCAGAAGCTCGCGCGCGAGCACGACGAGGGCCTCGGTCGACGCACGCGTGCGTTCCTCGCGATGATCATGGGCTCGCTCTGGACGGTCGGCCCCTTCGTCTGGGCCTGGCTCTGGCCGCGCTGGGACTTCGCGCGCTCGCACTGGGCCGCGATCGACTTCGCGTTCGGAACCGGGGTCATCGGACAGGTGCTCTACGCCTGGGCGCGCGACTCCATGTCCAAGACGGTGATGAACCGACGGCTCGTCTGGACGGTGCGCATCACGGTGTGGTCGCAGATCGTCTTGTTGATCGGCGCGTACGTCGCGGGCATCGCCGTCGAGCAGGCCAACACGCTGATGATCTTTCTCTGGGCGGCCATCACGGCGCAGACGGCGAACACCATCGAGCCGCGCCTCGCACCTGCCGCCGTCGCGTCGGGCGCTTCGTTCCTGGTCGCGTGCGTGCGTCCCGACTGGGCCTTCTACTGCATGTCCGCGAGCAACGGCGCGCTGCTCATCAACATGGTCGTGGTGTGGAGCCGCCTCCAAGACGACTTCGTCGAGCCCTTCCAGAAGCGCGCCGAAGAGCGACACCAGCGCTGGGCGACGTTCCTCGAGAAGTCCCGCATCTCGATGTCGAGCGAGCCGCCGCCCAACGACGACGAGAATTAGCCCGGGATGTCTCGGTAGATCGTCACGTACGCCGCGAAGCAGAGCAGGACGACGATACCGACCATGTGAATGACGGCTTCCACGCGCTCGTTGGCGCGCCGGCGCGTGATGAGCTCGAAGAACAAGAACACCAGGCGCCCGCCGTCGAGTGCAGGGAAGGGCAAGAGGTTGAAGAACCCGAGCGCGACCGAGATGATCACGAGCATCGAGACGAACGAGTACATCCCGGCCTGCGCGCTCTCGCGCATGTGACGCGCCATGCCGACGGGGCCGCTGATGCCCTGCGTGCTGCCGTGGCGAATCCGATCGGAGAGTGCCTCGGCCTGCTGAATCGTCAGCGCGAAGGGGATGATGATCGCGCTCTCGAGCGCCGTGCCGATCGAGGCGGGCTCGTACGCGAACGCCGGCTGAGGAACGATGCCGATGACCGCACGTCCGCCCTGATCGGGGTCGGCGCGAGGCGTGATCGTCATCGGGTCGAGCAAGTGGCCGCCGCGCTGGACGCGATAGACCGTGGGCTGACCGGCGCGATCGCGCGTGGCCGCGATCAGCTCGTCGATGTTGTGGATCGCGATGCCGTTGGCCTCGACCACCTCGTCACCGAGATGAATGCCACCTGCCGCGGCCGGGGAATCATCGATGATCGTCCCGACGATCATCGGACCCTCGACGATCCGCTGGACGCCGCCGAACGTGATCAGAAAGAAGATCAGAACGGACGCCCAGACGTAGTTCGCCATGGGGCCGGCGAGGATGGTCATGATCCGCGCGAACACGCTCTTGTTGGCGAAGAGCGCAGGGTCCTTCGGGTCGATCTCGTCGGTGGGGTTCATCCCATCGATCTGCACGTAGGCGAGGAAAGGGATCGCGCAGACCTGGAAGATCGTGGGGCTGTTCTTGGGCTGGTACTTGAACAGCGTCGGCCCGATGCCGATCGAGTACCGAAGGACGCGCATCCCGAACGCGCGCGCCATCAGGTAGTGGCCACTCTCGTGGACGATCACCATGATCGAGATCGCGGTGATGATGATGGGCCAGATGAGCCAACTGCTGGCGAGCATTGTCGTGAAGCGTAGCAGAGATGATCAAAAACGCGTCTTCGACGACTCCCGTCGCGATCAGGAGTGCGGCTGCGGCAAGTCCTCGCAAGCCCAGTGACCGCTGCGACAGCTGCAGATACGGCGCACCCCGCCAGGAGTCGGATAAGTACAGGCGGCCGGACCGCCGGCTTCACAGCTCGATCCGTTCGCGGGCTGTGTGTGCGGGCACTCGGGGGGAGGAACCACGTCGGCGCGGACGTCGGAGGCGAACGAGAGCAGCAGCACGAGGACGGCGAGGCGCATACCTCGATGGTACCGCGCTACGGCTGCGAACCTTGGTCGGCGTGGTAGATCGCGCGCCATGATGCGGATCGTGGTGCGTGGGTCCGAGGCTTACGAATCGGCCCTGAAATCCCTCGAGCGGCGCGGAGAGCAAGACCTCGCGAAGGTGGAAGCCCCCGTCCGCGCGATCCTCGAGGACGTGAGATTGCGCGGCGACGTCGCGCTGCGTGAGCTGGTCGCGCGCTTCGAGTCGCGCACCATCACCCACGTCGTCTGGGATCGCGCGGCGATCGAGAAGGGTGCCGAGGAGCTCGATCCGAAGATCCATGCGCGCCTGCTGGAAGCCGCCGATCGCATCCGTCGCTACCACGAGCGGCAGCGCGACCCGGGCTTTCGCTACGAGGAAGACGGGATCCTGCTGGGTCAGCGCGTTCGACCCGTGAAGGCGGCGGGTGTGTACGCGCCGGGAGGCAAAGCGCGATATCCGTCGTCGGTCCTGATGAGCGCGATCCCCGCGCAGGTGGCCGGCGTGCCCCGCATCGTGCTCGCGACGCCGCGGCCGACGCCGGAGATCCTCGCAGCGGCGGTGATCTCGGGCGTGACGGAGCTCGTCGACGTCGGCGGCGCGCAGGCGATCGCGGCGCTCGCGTACGGGACCGAGTCGGTGCGACGCGTCGACAAGATCGTCGGTCCAGGAAACCTCTACGTCGCGTGCGCGAAGCGGCTGGTGTTCGGCACGGTCGACATCGAGGGGATCGCGGGCCCGAGCGAGATCCTCGTCGTGGCGGACGATCAATCGGATGCGCGCGTGGTCGCAGCCGATCTCTTGTCGCAAGCCGAGCACGACGAGGAGGCGTACGCGCTGCTCGTGACGATCTCGGAGAAGCACGCGCGGGCGATCACGGTCGAGGTCGAGACGCAGCTCGCGCTCCTTCCGCGCCGCGAGATCGCCGAGGCCTCGATCCGCAACCACGCGCTCGCGCTCGTCGCAGGTGATCTCCAAGAAGCGGCGCGCGTGGCCGACACGCTCGCGGCCGAGCACCTGTCTCTGCAGGTCCGCGACCCCGAGACGCTGCTCGAGTCGATCGGCGCCGCGGGCGCGGTGTTCCTCGGCGACAACACGCCCGAGGCCGCAGGCGACTACGCCGCGGGCCCGAGCCACGTGCTCCCGACGGGAGGCGCGGCGCGCTTCCACTCGCCGCTCGGCGTCTACGACTTCGTCGTGCGCACCTCGCTCGTTCGCTACTCGAAGGACGCCATCCACGCGCAGCGCGGCCTGCTCACCGAGCTCGCTCGCCTCGAAGGCCTCGAAGCCCACGCGCGCGCCGTCGAAGCGCGATGAGGCAGGGTCCCTAGAACGTCACGACGGTTCGGATCGACTCGCCCGAGTGCATCAGGTCGAACGCCTCGTTGATGCGCTCGAGCGGGAGCTGGTGCGTGACCAGCGCGTCGATCTCGATCTTCTTCTCGACGTACCAGTCGACGATCTTCGGGACGTCGGTGCGGCCACGCGCGCCGCCGAACGCAGTGCCTTTCCAGACGCGCCCGGTGACGAGCTGGAAGGGGCGTGTGGCGATCTCTTGTCCTGCGCCCGCGACGCCGATGATGACGCTCACGCCCCAGCCGCGATGACAGCACTCGAGCGCCTGGCGCATGAGGGTGGTGTTGCCGACGCACTCGAACGAGTAGTCGGCGCCACCGCCGGTGAGCTCGACGAGGTGCGCGACGAGATCGCCCTTCAACTCCTTCGGATTCACGAAGTGCGTCATGCCGAGCGAGCGACCGAGCGCCTCGCGCGCGGGGTTGATGTCCACGCCGATGATCTTGTCGGCGCCGACCATGCGCGCGCCTTGGATCACGTTGAGGCCGATGCCGCCGAGGCCGAACACCACGACGTTCGCCCCCGCCTCGACCTTGGCCGTGTAGATCACCGCGCCGATGCCGGTGGTAACTCCGCAGCCGACGTAACAGATCTTGTCGAAGGGCGCGTCCTTGCGCACCTTCGCCACCGCGATCTCGGGCAGCACGGTGAAGTTCGAGAACGTGGAGCAGCCCATGTAGTGGTGGATGCGCTGACCGTTCTTCGAGAAGCGGCTCGTCCCGTCGGGCATGAGGCCCTTGCCCTGCGTCGCGCGGATCGCGGTGCAGAGGTTCGTCTTCCTGCTGAGGCACGACTTACAAGCGCGACACTCCGGCGTGTAGAGGAGCACCACGTGATCGCCGGGGGTCACGCTCGTCACGCCGAGGCCGACCTCGCGCACGATGCCCGCACCCTCGTGACCGAAGACCACGGGGAACAATCCTTCGGGGTCTGCCCCCGAGCGCGTGAACTCGTCGGTGTGGCAGACGCCCGTCGCCACGATCTCGACGAGCACCTCGCCGGGCTTGGGCCCTTCGAGGTCGATCTCCTCGATGACCAGAGGCTGTCCTGCGGCGTAAGCGACTGCGGCGCGGGTCTTCATGCGCCGAAGGGTAACCGCACTCGCGTGCGTAGCTCGACGCCTTCACGCGCAACGGGTAGATCGACCCGAGGGAGACACGGATGCCGGGGATCACGATCGTAGGCACGGGGCGCCACGTACCGGGACGGCCGATCCAGAACGACGAACTCTCGCGTGTGATGGACACGAGCGACGAGTGGATCCGCCCGCGCTCGGGCATCGCGCAGCGACACTTCGTCGCCGAGGGCGAGGGCGTGAGCGACATGGCCGCGCTCGCCGCGCAGAAGGCGTTACAAGCCGCGAACGTCGATCGCGCGGAGATCGACTACGTGATCTTCGCGACGATGACGCCGGAGCACGTGTTCCCCGGATCGGGCGCGCTGCTCGGCGCCAAGCTCGGCATCCCCGGCGTGCCCGCGCTCGACATCCGCCAGCAGTGCGCGGCGATGCCCTTCGGCATGCAGGTCGCCGATGGCTTGGTCGCCAGCGGTGCGGCCAAGACCGTGCTCTTGATCGGCGCCGAGGCGCACGCCGGCTTCATGCCCTGGGACTGGGAGGCGCTCCTCGGTGATGGCTCGAAGAAGAGCTCGCCCGAGCAGTACGAGTTCGCCACCAAGCACCGCGGCACGGCCGTGCTCTTCGGCGACGGCGCGGGCGCGCTCGTCCTGCGCAGGAGCGAGGTCGCGGGCCATGGCCTCTTGGCCGTCGCCACGCACAGCGACGGACGCGCGATGGACCAGATCTGGATCCCGGGCGGCATGTTCACGCGTCGCCACTACTGGACGGCCGCGCCCGACTCGCACATCCCGACGATGAAGGGCAAGGAGCTCTTCAAGAGCGCCGTGACGCTCTTGCCCAAGGCGGTGCGCGAGGTCTGCGAGAAAGCGAGCGTCAAGCTCGACCAGATCGACTGGTTCATCGCGCACCAAGCCAACGACCGCATCAACGCGAGCGTGCGCCACTCGCTCGGCGTGCCCGAAGAAAAGGTGCCGTCCAACATCGCGCGCTACGGCAACACGAGCGCCGCGACGATCCCGATCCTGCTCGACGAGATGTTCCGCGACGGTCGCCTCTCGACGGGCCAGCTCGTCTGCTATCTCGCGCTCGGGGCCGGTCTCAACTGGGGCACCGCGCTGATGCGCATCTGACCTTCGTCGGGGCGAGCGTCGGAAGCGCGTTGGAAAAAGCAGCACCGCGTGTCACGCTCGCAGCGTCGTGATCGAGGGTAAGTCTCCGCCTGCAGTTCGTCCGATCTCGACGGGAGTCGTCCGCGAAGCGGACGCGACACAATTGCGTCGGCCCAGCGAGCCGGGCACTCCGGTCGAGCTCCAACCCGAGCCCCTGCCGTCTGCCGGCGGGCGCGCTACCTGGATCGTGCTCGCTGGTGCGGCGATCGTGTGCGGTGGCGTGATCGCGCTCGCGTTCAGCGGGCAAGCCGAGCACGCCGTGCCGACCCTGGCGGACCCGGACGTGGCCGAGATGCCCGCGATCGCCCCCATCGCGCCCATCGCGCCGATCTTCGATGGGCCCATGACGCTGGCGACCGCATCACAGTCGATCTCCATCGACATGTACACGGCCACCTGGTGCCAGGCGTGCCAGGCGGCGCATCGCTGGATGGATCAGGAGCACATCGCGTATCACGAGATCGACGTCGACCGGCACTCCGACGCCATCGCGCAGCTCTCGGTGTTGAACCCGCGCCGCACGCTCCCGACCTTCGACGTGGACGGACAGGTGCTCGTCGGCTTCGATCAGGTGGCGCTCACGAGCGCGATCGACGGCGCCGCCCGCCGACATCCTCGCTGAACGGCGCGTGACCGAGACGGCCCCCATCCCGCTCTTGGATCTCTCGGCCGAGAACGCGCCGCTCCTGCCCGAGATCCGCGCGGCCTTCGAGCGCGTGTTCGCGAAGAATGCGTTCGTGCTCGGACAGGAGGTCGAGTTCTTCGAGCGCGAAGTCGCGGCGTACCTGGGCGTCAAGCACGCGATCGGCGTCTCGAGCGGCACCGACGCGCTGCTCGTGGCGATGATGGCGCTCGGGATCGGCGAGGGCGACGAGGTCGTCACGTCGACCTTCAGCTTCTTCGCGACCGCGGGCTGCATCGCGCGGCTCGGTGCGCGTCCGGTCTTCGTGGACATCGATCCGATCACGTTCAACCTCGACGCGAACGCCGTCGGTGCCGCGCTCTCCGAGCGAACGCGCGCGCTGCTACCGGTGCATCTCTACGGACAGCCCTGCGACATGAGCGCGCTCCGGGCGATCTCGGAAGCGTTCGCGGTGCCGATCATCGAGGACGCGGCGCAAGCGATCGGCGCGCACCACGCGCTCGGCCCGGTCGGAGGCATGGGCGATCTCTCGGCCTTCTCCTTCTATCCGACCAAGAACCTCGGGGGCTTCGGCGACGGCGGACTCGTCACGACCAACGACGACGATCTCGCGCAGCGCGTGCGGGTGCTTCGGGTCCATGGCGGCGAGCGCCGCTACTACCACTCGGTGATCGGCGGAAACTTTCGTCTCGATGGCCTGCAGGGCGCCGTGCTGCGCGTGAAGCTGCCGCACCTGACGAAGTGGACCGAAGCGCGGAAGAAGAACGCCGCGCTCTACGACCTGCTCTTCCTCGAAGAAGACCTGCCCGACGGAGCGCTGATCACGCCGAAGAAGATCGAGGCGGGCCACGTCTTCAATCAGTACGTGGTCCGCGCCCGCGACCGCGATCGGCTGCGAGCGCACCTCGCGGATCGCCGGATCGGGAGCGAGGTGTATTACCCGCTGCCTCTCCACATGCAGGAGTGCTTCGCGGCCCTAGGATACGGCGTGGGATCGTTTCCGGAAGCGGAGCGCGCCGCGAACGAAGTGCTCGCGCTGCCCGTGCATCCCGCCCTCACACAGGACGAGATCGAGCGCGTGGTGGGCGAGGTCGGCACGTTCCTGCGAGGAGAGTCGACGTGAACCGACGTGTGTTCTTGGTCGGCATCGCGATGCTGGCGGTCGCACCACGTGCGCGCGCACAGACGGATGCGACGCAGACGCAGATCGATCTCGCGCTCGCCACGGCCTCGCTGGCCGCACTGCGGACCCGCTACGGCGACGGGCACGCCGACGTCGCGGCCGCTCGCGCACGCGTCGCGTCCTTGGCGCAGTCACTTCGTGAAGCGCGCGCGCGCAACGAGACGATCGACGTCGCCAGGGTGACGAGCGCGCTCGACGCCGAGCTGGCCGACACCCGCGCGCGCATCGGCGAGCGCTCCACGCGCTGCGGCGCAGGTCACCCGGAGATGGAGACCGCGCACGCGCGCGAGGCCGCGCTCACCAACGCGATCGCGCACGTCACCAGCGAGGGCTTCTTCCTCCCGGCGTCGTAGTCCGCTTCGTCACATCCCGGCCGCAGCGAGCTGCGATCGGTATCCGTCCGACTCCGACGCGCGCGGAAAGCGGCGAACGAAGTCCTGCATCGCACCGAGTGCCTCGCGATGCCGACCCACGTGGTCGAGCACGTCCACGACGCGGCGCAGGTCGTGTGGGTCGCTCGACCTCCGATAGACGGCGAGCGCGCAGGCGTAGTCGTTGTGGGCGAGGCACTCGCGCGCGTGCGTCGCGTCTTCGGGCGTGAGCGTCGTGAGCGCGGGCGTACGCGCTCGCGGGCGCTCGGGCTCCGGCGGCAGGGGGGCGGGCGTGTCGGCGACGGCCTCGACGAGCGTCGGCTCGGGAGCGATCTCGGACGGCGGAAGCGGCGCGACCTCGACGACCGTTACGGGCGCGGCCACGTCGTCGACGACGGGGTGGCGTGGCGTCGGGCTCGGCGCGAGCGTCGTCACGCTGATCTCGGGCGCGGCGCTGCGCGTCGAGGACCAGACTCCGAGGACGACCGCGAGCACGAGCGAGAGCGCTCCTGCCGCGATCGCGATCCTCCACTTCGCGTTCGAATCGGCGAGCGCGTCGTAGCGTCGCGCGGTCGAGACGTTGCGCTGTCCGAGTCGCCGCGAGCGCGCGATCGAGTCGTCATCGGCGGCGGGAATCCCCGTCATGTCCGGCGCCGCGTCGTCGTCGGGGAGCGCCTCGCTCATGCGATGCGTCTTGTCGGGCCGTCGATCGTCGAGGGGCGCGCTCGCGTCCACCGCGCGGTGCAGCAGCTCCGCGAGCTCGCCGGCCGTGGCAACCCGCTGCGCGACGTTCTTCACGAGCGCGCGCTCGACCACCTCGCAGATCGCGGGCGGAACGTGCGGCGCGCGGCGTGCGAGCGGCTCGTGCGGGTCCGTGATCGCGGCGACCATGATCGCATTCGGCGTGTCGCCCGTGAACGGATGAAAGCCGCTCAAGAGCTCATAGAGCATCACGCCGACGGACCACACGTCCGCGGGTGTGGTGGCGTCCTTCGCGCTCATCGACTGCTCGGGCGCCATGTACTCGGGTGTACCGAACGTCACGCCGCTCTCGGTCGTGCCCTTCTTGGCGATCTCGCGCGCGAGCCCGAAGTCGAGCAGCTTGAGCCGCTCGACGCCCGTCTCCGCGTCACACGCGAGGAAGACGTTGTCCGGCTTGAGGTCGCGGTGGATGAAGCCTTTCTTGTGCGCGCGCGCGAGCGGCTCACAGAGCTCGAGGATCAGCTCGATCGAGCGGCGCGTGCCCGGCCAGTCTCGCTTCATCAGGCTCGCGAGCGACTGCCCCTCGAGCAGCTCCATCGCCATGTAGAAGGAGCCGTCGGAGTCCATCCCGGCGTCGAACACCTGGACGATCCCCGGATGGTCGATCTCCGCGGCCGCGCTGACCTCGCGACGGAAGCGCTCGACCGCCTGCTTGCCGTGCGAGAGGTGCGGGTGAAGCAGCTTGATGGCGAGCTTCTTCTTCGAGAGGACGTGCTCGGCCTTGTACACGACGCCCATCCCACCGTCGCCGATGCGCGTCAGGATCCGATAGCGACCCGCGACCTCGATCGGATGCCCCGGCCGCGAAGGCCGTGCGACCGCGCCCGAGATCGCACCCGAGATCGGCGCACGCTCGTCCAGGGCGGTGGACCGCTCGCTCGGACCCGGGTCGCTCATGCCGGGACGGAGCGTAGCGGATCGCGCTCCGGAACGCCGCGAAACGCGTGGCCGACCGACGGAGATCTCCTATGTTCGCGCGCGATGTCCGAGCGCCCGTTCTTGATCGGCCGCGCACCCGAGAGCGCGGGTGGGGAGAGGGACAGCGATCGTCCCGACTGGATCGGCGCCGATCCTCTCAAGATCGATCGGGCACTGAAGCACGCGCTCGCCAAGCCCTCGGGCGGTTGGTGCGTCGTGGACTCCAGCCGTGCGTTCGCGCGCGGGCCGCACGCGTACACGATCGAGGGCCAGGAGCTGGTGGGCTGGCGATGTCTCACCGGGCCCGCGCTCGCACCCGAGAGCTGCCCGCACATGGGCGCGGAGCTCTCGAAAGGCCGCGTCGACGATCGCGGACGCATCGTCTGTCCGTGGCACGGCCTCGCGCTCTCGGCCGAGCGCGCGCGTGGTGACTGGGCGCCGCGGGTCACGTTCGACGATGGTGTGCTCGTCTGGGCACGCTTGGACTCGCTGCTCGCGCCGAACGAAGCGCCCACGGATCGGCCCTTCTTGCCGGTGCGCCCGGAGCGCGCGCTCGACGCGGTGATCCGCGTGGAAGGTCGCTGCGCGCCCGAGGATGTGATCGCGAACCGGCTCGACCCATGGCACGGCGCGCACTACCACGGCCACAGCTTCGCCCGGCTGACGGTGATCGACGAAGCCATCGATCACGTCAGCGTGCGCGTGGTCTATCGAATCGCGGGGCGCCTCGGCATGGAGGTCGACGCGCGCTTCGACTGCCCCGACCCGCGCACGATCGTGATGACGGTCATCTCGGGCGAGGGCGTGGGCTCGATCGTCGAGACACACGCGACGCCGATCGCGCCCGGTCGCACGGCCATCGTCGAGGCCACGATCGCGACCAGCGAGCGCACCAGCATCGCGTGGCTGCCGCGGGCGACCCTGCTCCGGCCGATGATCGAGGCGCGCGCGCGCAAGCTCTGGGCAGACGACGTCGCGTACTGCGAGCGTCGCTACGCGCTGCGCACGAAGGGGTGACGGCGCGCCTCGTCAGCGCTCGTGCCGCTGCGCACCCAGGACGATGAGGTCCATCGTCGTGTTAGGTTCTCGTCCCATGAGCGAGCACTCGATGTTGGACGACGCGTGGGCACACGCGTTCGCGGGCGAGAACGAGGACGCGCTGCGCGCGGGGATCGCGATGGTCGAGGACGACGCGCTGCAGCTCGCGGCGGTGCGGCTCCTCGCGAGAACGCTCGTGGCGGAGGGCCGCACCTTCGCGGTCGCAGAGGCCGCAGAGAAGCTCGCCGAGGCGCACGTACGCCGGGGCGATCTGCCGGCCGCCGTCGCCGCGGGCAAGCTCGCCGACGAGGCGGGCGGCGAAGGCAAGAAGATCTTCAAGCGCATCGCGGAGGCGTTCGGCAAGGGCAGTAAGCGCATCGCCGACGTCGCGCCGCTGCCTCCCGCGCTGCCGACCTCGCCAGCGATCGACGGCAAGCTCGCCGCGCTCGCAGGCGACGCGCTGCTCGAGCGCTCGGAGAAGGCGCTCGCGAAGTTCGTCTCCGTGAATGATCCGGTCGCGGAGGGAAGCGTGCCTTCGCTCCCGCTCTTCTCTTCCCTCGCACCCAAGCCGCTCGCGCGCTTGTTCGGCGCGATGAAGGTGCGCGCGCTCGTCACGGGAGAGCGCGCGATGGAGCAAGCGACCGAAGGGCAGGAGGCCTTCGTCGTCGTGCACGGGATCCTCCGCGCCGAGCGCACGCCGATGAACGCCGATCGGATGACGATGAGTGAGCCGCCGACGGTGCTCGCCGTGCTCGGCCCCGGCGCGATCGTGGGGGAGATGGCCCTCGTCTCGGACGCGCCGCGCGCTGCGGCCGTCGTGGCGCAAGAGCCCTGCGAGGTGCTCGTGATCGCGCGCGCGGATCTGGAGTCGGTCGCGAGCGACGAGCCTGCCATCGGCCAGGAGCTCGGCGAGTTCTGTCGCGCACGCATGATCGCGAACCTCGTGCGGCACTCCATGATCTTGCGCGCCGTCCCGAAGACGGAGCGCGCGACGTTGATGTCGCGCTTCACGACCAAGACGTTTGCGCCGGGGGAACTGCTCGTCGCGGAGGGCAGCGAGGGCGAGGGCCTGTTCGTGATCGCGAGCGGCACCGTGCGTGTCTCGAAGCTGGACGGCGATGGCGAGCCTCTCGTGCTCGCAGAGCTCGGGCCCGGCGACGTCGTCGGTGAGATCGGCATCGTGCTGCGTCGACCGGCGACGGCGACCGTCCGCGCGCTCTCGTCGGCGGTAGCGATGGAGCTCACGCGCGAGGGTTTCGCCGAGGCGATCCGCGCGCATCCCACCCTGCTCGGCGAGCTCTATCAGCTGGCGACCGATCGCGAAGAGGAGACGCGCACCGTCATCGGCCAAGAGGTGCTCGACGTCGGCGACGTCGTCTTGCTCTGACCGCTACTGCGCGAGCAACCAGTCGAAGAGCAGTGCCATGCCGGCGATCGGCAGGACGAGCCCGAGCGCGCTGCCCAGCATGTAGTCGCGGAAGCGAACGCGCGTGAGCGCGAGGGCATACGTGAGCGCGGGCGTCATGATGAGCACCGTGCGCAGCACCGCGACCGCCAGCACGGGACGCTCGTCGACGCGCGCGAGGATGCGACGCAGAAACGGTCGCTCGATGGCGGCGAGCGCTGGGCCGCCGATGGCCCGCACGACGACGAACGCGACCGCGACCGCGGCGAGCGCACCGAAGTAGCCCAGCACGCCTCCTTCGAGTCGGCCGTACGCGAGAATCGCGGCACCGATGAACACGAAGCCCGGCACGTGCGCGAGCTCGCCCACGATGAAGAGCCCCACGAACGCGAGCACACCGAAGGGCCCGAGCCCGGCGATCAGCGCGCGCACGTGCTCGCGCGAGAGATACTCGGTGGCGCCGGTGGCGTGCGCGACGACGACACTCACCACGATGACGACCGCGAGCACGCCGAGCCGCACCCACGACTTGTTCCGATCGGGCGCTGGGCCTCTCGGTGGCTCGGATCGATCGTCCGTGTCGCTCACGGGATCGCGTACGTTCCGGTCGCGTGCGCGACGAGCGGCTCGATCAGGACGCCGCGCTCGGTTCCTTCGCTCGCGATCTCGATCGTCCCGACCGCGAGACGGCGACCCACGCGCAGCACCCGGGCACGCGCGATGAGCGGTCTCGGCTCGGGCTTGCGCAGGAATCGGATGTTGAGGTCGCTCGTCACCGCGAGCGGCTCGTAGCCGATGCGCGTGAGCACCGCGGCATAGAGCGCGGTGTCGGCCAGCGTCATCATCGTCGGCCCGTTGAGCGTTCCGCCGGCGCGCAGCTGCGTCTCGCGATAGTCGAGCCGCAGCACGGCCTCTCCGAAGCGGAGCGACACGATCGAGTACGGATGCTCACCCACCACCGGAACGGTGGCCAACATCAGCCCATGGAACTGCTCGACGGTGATGCGCGACGGCTCTTCGTGGGACGCGATGATCTCGGCGACGCTCATCGCAGAGGAGCATGTCCCTGGGCAGTGAGCGCCGCCACGTGGCGAGCGACGAACGCGAGCAGCGTCTCTCCGTCGAGCTCGCCGTGCGCCGCTTCGGCGAGCACACGCCTCGGGTCGCCCCCCCCGATCAGCCAGTGCGCCGCATCGCGAATGCCGCGCTCGCCGCGTCGATCGACGAGCCAGTCCACCATCGCGAGCGCCTGGTGGTAGGCGAGGCCCGCGTCGCTCGAGTCGTCGATCACGAGGAACGCGTCGTTCATCGACGCGAACGGAATCCAGGTGTGCTCGCGGACCATCAGCTCGTAGCTGCGAACGTGCGCGGGTCCTTCCTCGCCCGAGACGTACTGCGCGAGTCCTTCGTCGAGCCAGGTGGGCACGCTCGAAACCGCGGGATGGATCGCGGCGTGAAACGACTCGTGCGTCAGCGACGAGTCACCCGAGGGGCTGAGCGCCGTGACCTCGTCGGTCTCGAGAGCTCCGTCGAACACGGCGCCCGCCCAGCCCTGGACGCAGGTCGCGCGGTGCATCGCGTCGCGATCTGCGTAGACGAACACCGCGAGCTCCTCGCGTCGCGCGACGCCGAGGAGCGCTGCACCGCGCGTGAGCCCCGTCTCGACGACGTCGAGCACGTGGATCGCTCGCTCGCTAGGAAACGTCGGAGCCACCACGAGCCGGATGTCGCCGCGAACGTACGTGATGGCGTCCGCGAGCGAGGCCGCGCGGATGGCGAGACGCGCGCGCCGACGCTGCATGGCGCGATCGTCTGGAACCGCCGCGAGGTAGGCGTCGAACGCGATGAGCGCCGCTCTCACATCGGCGCCGTCCTCCAGGCGCCAGGCGAGTGAGTACGCGATCGCCGGCTCTTCACCGTCGATCGCGAATGCGCGCGCGAACAGATCGCGGGTGATCGCGTGCTCCCCGCGTGCCTCGTGCGCGATCGCAGCGATGAGGAGAGGTAGCGCGTCGCCTGGGTCGTAGCGTGCGGCGCTCTCCGCGAGACGGATGGCGCGAAGGGGATCGTTGGCGTGCAGCGCATTGGCGGCGAGCACGATCGAGACAGCCACGTACGTGTCGAAGCCGTCTTGTCGGCGATCGGGGGCGCGCGCGATCAGCTGCAGCGCTTCGTCGCCGCGCGCAGGATCGAGCGCCGCCTGCCAGCCACGACGAAGCGCGCCGCTCGCATGCGGCGATCGGAGCGTCGCGAGCATGCGGTCGTTGAGCTCGGCGATCCGCAGCTGAACGAGCTCGCTCATCGAAGTGCGCTCGATGGGCGGATCGTCTTCGCCACTTCCGCAGGGATCGATCGCGCGCGCCGCCTCCGAGGGAATCGCCGCTTGCGGATCTTGCGGTGGCGCGATCGGATCCGCGGGGGACGCGGTCGCGATCGCAGGTGCTCCCGCGCCGACGGGTCGATCGTGCTCGGTCGCGTGCGCTGGCGCTGGGTCGGCGGGTCCCCCGGCTTGGCTCGACCCCCAGGCGATCGCCCCCGCCAGAGCGAGGGCGAGCAGGATCGCTCCGACCGTTCGAGCACGCGTTTCCAACCCCGAAGTGAATCATGCGGGGGCCCGCGGAGCACGCCGCGTGGTCATTTTTTTGACCCCGATCGCCGCCTCCCCGACGTTCCTCGGTAGCGGGGCAGATCAGATGCAAGGCACGGAACGCTCGGAGCTACGCGGGAAGGTCCTCGACGGTCGCTATCGCGTCGGCGACGTCCTCGGCATCGGTGGAACGGCCGTCGTGTTCGAGGCCGAGCGCCTCGACGACGGCGAGATCGTCGTCATCAAGGTCCTGCGTCCCACCTTCGTCGACAATCCCGATCTCGTGCGGCGCCTCCGCCGCGAGCTCGAGGTCTACCGAAACGTGAGCCACCCCGGCGTGGTGCCGATCCTCGACGAAGGATCTCTCATGGGCTTTCCGGGAGCAGACGGCTCGCCCTATCTCGTGGTCGAGCGCGTCTACGGCGAGTGCTTGCAGCGCTTGCTCCGCCGCACGGGCACGCTCTCGGCCGATCTCGTGGGCGCGATCACCATGCGCGTCGCCTCGATCCTGCACGCCGCACACAGCCACGGCTACGTGCACCGCGACGTGAAGCCCGAGCACATCCTGATGGACAAAGACGAGAACGGCTGGCTGCGCGTCCGCCTCCTCGACTTCGGAGTCTGCTCCTCGCTTCGCGCGCCCAAGGACGAGCGCGAGCGCGAGATCGGCCGCGTGTTCGGCACGCCGAGCTACGTGTCGCCCGAGCAGGCGAGCGGCGATCCGGAAGTGGACGCGCGCGCCGACGTGTTCGGCCTCGGCATCGTGATGTTCGAGGCGCTCACGGGGCGGCTTCCCTTCAGCGGCAGCAACGTCGCGAACCTCCTTCGCCGCATCATCCGCGAGGACGCACCGCGCGCCGCGCTCATCCGGCAAGACCTCCACCACGCGTTCGACTCGGTCGTCGCCACGGCGCTCGCGCGCGATCCCGAAGACCGCTTTCCCTCCATGCGCTCGCTCTCTCGCGCGCTGACGCCGATCGTGGCCGATCGCCGCAGCGTCGATCAGCGACTCATCGATCTCCTGCGCTTCGAGTCGCCGCGTGGACCGGGCGTGGTGACGGCGCGCGACCTGCGCATCGTCGCGGCCTGAGCTGCCCCGATCATCCAGGAAATAGGTTGGCGTCCCCGGGCGTACAATGGGCTATGGCCCAGCCGCGCAAGAACCCAGGACTCGCCGCCGTTCTCTCGTTCGTCGTCCCCGGCGTCGGGCAGATCTACAACGGCGCGTTCCTTCGAGGTCTGTTCTGGCTGATCATCACGCCGGGCTTCTGGATCGGAACCGGCGGCACGCTCGGCTGGATCTGCCACCTGGTCGCGGCCTACACGGCGTACTCGTACGCCGAAGACCTCAACGAAGGTCGCCGCTGATTTCGGCGCAAAGGCGTCGAGCGGCATGATCGGGCGCGCTAGCATCGCGCGCATGGCGGACGCTCCGAAGACACCGAAGACACCGAAGACACTCTGGTACGTCGTGGGCTGTCTCGCGCTCGCCGCCCTCGCGGTGCCCTGCATCGGCATCCTCGCTGCGATCGCGATCCCCGCATTCGTGAACTACACGCGACGCGCGAAGACCGCCGAGGCGCGCGCGAACATCGGCAGCATCCGCAGCAGCCTCGAAGCGACGTGCACCAATGCCGGCGGCGTTCTGCCGGCCGCGCTCACACCGACGCTCGCAGCGCCAGGCCCGCAGCGGCAGCTCGCCACGCTCGACCCCGCTTGGGACGCGTACGGCCTCGTGGGCGGCGACCCGATGTATTACGCGTACTCGATCGAGCGGCCGGACGGATCGAGTGCCCTCGTCGTCGCGGAAGGTGACCTCGATGGCGACGGCGTCCGCTCGCGCTTCGAGGTCCGATGCACCAGCGCCGGAGGATCGAGCGGCTGCGCCTGTGGTGAGCTCTCGGTGACGAACGAGCTCGAGTGACCTTTACATGCCGGGAACCTTTCCCGACACTGCGTTCGGAGGTCCCCCGATGCTCTTCTTCAAAGACTCGAAGAAGCTGACGCTGCCCGCCCCAGGCGACGCGTTGTCGGGCCGCACCACGCCCATGTCGCGCGTGCCCGAAAAGCACTTCGTGAGCGGGAACCGAATCGTGCCGCCGTTCCCCGACGGAATGGAGCTCGCGTGCTTCGGCCTGGGCTGCTTCTGGGGGGCCGAGAAGGCGTTCTGGAAGATGGACGGCGTGTACTCGACAGCGGTCGGTTACGCGCAGGGATACACGCCGAACCCGACCTACGAAGAGGTCTGCACCGGCCGCACCGGACACAACGAGGTCGTCCGCGTGGTCTTCGATCCGAAGAAGCTGAGCTACGAGGCGCTGCTCAAGACGTTCTGGGAGAGCCACGATCCGACGCAAGGCATGCGGCAGGGCAACGACGCGGGGACGCAGTACCGCAGCGGCATCTACACGACGAGCGCCGAGCAGATGACGAGCGCGCTCGCGAGCAAGGTGGCCTACGACGCCGCGCTCAAGAAGGTCGGATACGAGCCCATCACGACCGAAGTGCTCGATGCGGGGCCCTTCTATTACGCCGAGGACTATCACCAGCAGTACCTGGCGAAGAACCCTGGTGGATACTGCGGGCTCGGCGGCACGGGCGTGTCGTGTCCGATCGGGCTGAACGCGAAGGCGTGATCGCTTGAACGCCGTTCGCCTCTTCGTCTTTCTCGGCGCGTTCCTGCTCTTCACGATGGAGCCGATGGTGGGGCGCATGCTGCTGCCCCACTTCGGCGGCGCGTTCCACGTGTGGACGACGTCGCTGATGTTCTTTCAGGGCGTGCTCTTCTTCGCGTACTCGTACGCGCACCTCGGTGCCGATCGGCTCGGCAAGTGGCACTTCGCCGTCGTCGCGATCCCGCTCGTCGCGCTGCCGCCCACGGTGGTGATCGCGGGCGTGCACGACGTGCCTGCGCTCTTGATCTCGCTCGCACGCGCCAGCGCGCTCCCCTTCGCCGCGCTCGCGACGACGAGCGTGGTGGCGCAGCACTGGGTCAGCCGCTCGAGCCTGCCCGATCGGGACAACCCCTACTGGCTCTACGGCACGAGCAACGTTGGCTCGATGATGGCGCTGATCGTGTACGCGCTCCTCGTCGAGCCCTTCGTCGGCGTCAGCGCGCAGCGAACCGCGTTCTCGGTGGCGTTCGGGCTCTGGCTCGTCGCCGGCGTCTTCGCATACCGCGCGACACGACCCGCCGCGGCCGGGAGCGAGAGCGAGAGCGAGAGCGAGAGCGAGAGCGAGAGCGAGAGCGAGAGCGAGAGCGAGAGCGAGAGCGAGAGCGAGCCTTCCGCCATTCCGACCGAGATCACACGGGGGCGCATCCTCTACTGGCTCCTGCTCGCCGCCTGTCCCTCGGCGCTCTTGATGGGCGTGACCAACGTCATCGCGCTCGACGCTGGCAACGTTCCTCTCGTCTGGATCATCCCGCTCGCGCTCTATCTGTTCACGTTCGTCCTCGCGTTCGACGATCCGGACCGCATCCCGCTCTGGATCCCGCGCGTCTGGACGGCGATGCGCGCGCGCGTGCCGGCGGGCTTGCGGGACTCCGTCGCCGAGCGCGTGCCGCTGCGCCGCGTGCCCGACTGGGTGCGGCGACTCTGGCCGCTCTTCGCCGCCGTCGGCCTCTACGCTGCGATGGGAGGCGCGCTGCGGAGCGAGCAGCAGCAGGTGCTCCTTCACCTCGGCGTGTTCCTCGTGCTCTGCCTCGCGGCGCACGCGGAGCTCTACGACTCGCGCCCCAGCGTGCGCCGGCTGACGCTCTTCTATCTCGTGATGTCGCTCGGAGGCTGGGTCGGCGGGGCGTTCGTCGCGCTGGTCGCGCCGCGCATCTTCACGCAGCTCTTCGAGTACCCCATCGCCATCGTCGTCCTCGTGCTGACGGTCCTGGTCGGCCGCTGGACGGACTTCCGCGGCTGGCTCCGCGATGCGGGCTGGCTCCCCATCGGCACGGCGCTCCTCTTGATCGTCGTCATCCTCGTGCAGTTCGCGCGCGGAACGCTGGGCGACACCGACTCGGCGCACCTGCTCACGCGCGCGCGCAGCTTCTACGGTGTCTACCAGGTGATCGAGCGACCGACGCAGCTCGGGCCGCTGCGCGATCTGATCAGCGGCGTCACGCGCCACGGCCGGCAGTTCATGGATCCGCCGAGCCGCGAGTGGCCGCTCAGCTACTACCATCGCGAGGGATCGCTCGGCGAGGTGATGGAGATCCTCGAGGCCGAGGATCGGCCGCTGAACATCGCCGCGATCGGACTCGGCGTGGGCGCGGCAGCCGCGTACCTGCGTCCGGCCGATCGCATCACGTTCTTCGAGATCGACGCGCTCGACGACCGCCTCGCGCGCCAGTACTTCCACTATCTCGAGGACTGTCGCGGCTTCGAGGAGACGGTGATCGGCGATGCGCGCGTGACGCTCGAGGAGCTCGCCGCCTCCGACGATCCGCCCGAGTACGACCTCATCCTCGTCGATGCCTTCTCGGGCGACGCGATCCCGACGCACCTCGTGACGCGCGAGGCCACCGAGCTCTACTTCCGGCTGGTCGCTGCGCACCAGGGCTGGGTGCTCTTCCACGTGTCCAACCGCTACTACAACCTTCGCCCCGTCCTCGCCGGCATCTCTCGCGCGCTCGGCCGCCCCGGCGCATGGCGCCGTCGCATGCAGCCGACAGGCATCGGCGAGGACCCGAGCGAGTACGTCGTGTTCCCGCCGACCGAGGCGGACCTCGCGAGCTTCGACGCTCGGGGCTGGACACGCTTCTCGGCCGGCGGCCTACAAGACGTGGCGCTCTGGACCGACGACCGCACCAACACGCTCGCGATCTTGCAGATCGATCTCCGGTAAGCTGCCGCCGACATGACTGGAGATCGACCGCGCAAGTCCAGCAAGCCTCGAGTCCGCGGAACCGACCCGACGCTCGTCGCCACGACCGGACGACCGCGCCCCAAGCGAGCGCGCGGCGACGAACCAACACTGGTCGCCCCGATGACGACGGTGCTCTACCGGCCCGTCGATGCAGCCGAGCTCGCGCGCCTCCAGGAACGAGGCCACCGAAGCTTCGCGCCGATGGAGGGTGCCGAGACGATCCAGCTGGTGTGCGACGAAGCGCAGGCGCGCGCGCTCGCGGGTCCGGGCTGGGTCACGCGCCTCGCACTGCGAAACGACTTTCTCTCGCGTCATCCCCCGCTCGGCGAGACGCCGCGCCAGGAGCATCGCGTTCCGTCGGGCGAGCTCGATGCGCTCAACGACGCGATCGTCGGTCCGATCGTCGTGTTGCGCTGAGGGTGATGCGCTGAAGCGTCAGACCAGCTTGCGATCCGCGCAGTCGAAGGCCTCGTAGCGCGCCCAGTTCACCTTGTCGGCGCGCGGAACTTGGCCGCGGAACAGGCTCCAGATCACCGTGTCGCGCAGATCGTTGTCGGCGAAGGGGTAGCGCCGACGCAGCGTCGCCTCGCGCTCGAAGCCGAGCTTCTTCGGGATCGCGTTGGACGGGCCGTTCTGTGGCTCGCAGTGGATCTCCACGCGATCGACGCCGAGCGTGACGAGCGCGTGGTGCGCGAGCGCGGCGCTGCCCTCGGTGCAGTAGCCCTTGCCCGCGTGGCTCGTCACGGTCCAGTAGCCGATCTCGAGACCGGCCGGTCCGATGCGCGGCATGAGGCCGTTGCCGCCGACGATCTCGCCCGTCGATCGCAAGAACACGCCGTACGCGAAGTCCTGCCCGAGATCGAAGCGGCCCCGGAAGGTGCGAAGGAGCTCGACCTTCTGCTCGAGCGTCGTCGGCTCGAGCCGCGCCCAGGGCAAGAACACCTCGAGCGCAGGCTTGCTCTTCACGATCACGTCGAGCAGCTCCGCCGCGTTGCTCGGGTGCCAGCAGCGCAGCTCAAGCCTGTCGGTGACGAGTCGGTACGCGATCCGCGGGAACATGCGGCGGAACGGTAACGCGCCGAACGATCCGCGCCCAGCGCGCAACGAACGTTCATGGACCGAAGATCGGCGCCCTGGGTGCTTCTCTGTTTCGTCGCGCTGGCTGGATGCGGTGCGGCAGCGCCACGCGTGGTGGAGATCGCCGATGGCGCTCTGCCCATCGCGCCGGGGTCTCGCCTCTACTTCGAGTCGGCCGATCCGCGCAGCCCGCACGAGCTCACGGTGGCGATCGTCGGCACCGGCTCTTCTCTCACCTACGAGCTCGCGTGCGGTCACGTCGAGCCGGCGCGTGCGCTCGCGTCACCGAGCAGCGGCGTCGTCAGCTCGACCACGCTCGCGACGGGGCGCGACGTCTACGCGATCGATCGTTGCGATCGCCGCACGGTGCACGAAGACTCGGCGCTTCCGGCCTTCCTCGTCTCCATGCGCGCGCTCACCGCGCTCGATCATCACGAGCGCACGGTGCTTCGCGTCGAGAACCACGGCAGCGCGGTCGCCCTCACCCCCGTCGGTCACGAGACGCTCTCGGTTCGCGTCGATGGCCAGGCGACTCCGATCGACACGATCCACGCCCGCGGCGACGGCATGGACCTCTGGATCGCGGACGTGGGAACGCCGATCGTCGTGCGCGAGCTCGATCACGAGCGCGGTTTCGCGCTCGCCGGGATCGACACCGCAGCGGCCGCGGCGCCGCGCGCTCGCCGCTGATCTCGACCGGAGTGCCCGGCTCGCCGGGCCGACACAATTGCGTCGAGCCCAGCGCGACGCTTTTGTGTGGTGTGACGCATCGCGTCTGTGGACGCGTGAGCTTTCCCAGCGCGGACGATCAGCACTGGGCGCGTTCGTGTCAGCATCGCCGAATATGGCGACTGATCTCTCCGCGTTCGTACGTACCTCCGCGGCTCCAAAGGACCGCGTCTCGCCGATCGCGCAGAAGCTGGTGGGCTCCGAGATCCTGAAGATCGCCGCGGAGATTCGCGGGCTGATCGCGCAAGGCAAGCCCGTCTGCAACCTCACCGTGGGCGACTTCGATCCGAAGCAGTTTCCGATCCCGGAGGTGCTGCGCGCGAACATCACGGCTGCGTACGCGGCGCACGAGACGAACTATCCGCCCTCGAACGGCATGCCCGAGCTGCGCTCGGCGGTGCAGCGCTTCTACGCGCGAGATCTCGGCCTCGAGGTACCGATCGAGTCGATCTTGATCGCCTCGGGCGCGCGCCCGGTGATCTACGGCATCTACCGCGCGGTCGTGGCGGAAGGCGACGAGGTCGTCTATCCGGTGCCGAGCTGGAACAACAACCACTACGTCACGATGCTCGCCGCCAAGGGCGTCACCGTGAAGTGCGGACCCGAGACGCGGTTCCTTCCGACGCGCGAGAGCCTGCTCGCGACGCTGCCGACCGCGCGCCTCGTCTGCTTGAACTCGCCGCTGAACCCGAGCGGCACGGCGATGAGCCGCGACATGGTGCGCGGCATCTCGGAAGCGATCGTTCTCGAGAACGAGAAGCGCGAGAAGAACGGCGCGCGTCCCGTCTACCTCATGTACGACCACATCTACTGGATGCTCACGGCCAAGGGCACGACGCACGTCACGCCGCCCGAGCTCATCCCGGAGATGGCGCGCTACACGATCTTCGTCGACGGCATCAGCAAGGCGTTCGCATCGACGGGCGTGCGCGTGGGCTGGGCGGTCGGGCCCGTGGACGTGATCGATCGCATGAGCGCGATCCTCGGCCACGTAGGCGCCTGGGCGCCGCGCGCAGAACAGATCGCCACGGCGAAGCTGCTCGACGACCCCGCCGCGATCGCGACGTACCTGGCGCACCTCCGAAGCGAGCTCGCGCTGCGCCTCGAGGCACTGCACGACGGCTTTCAGAAGCTGAAGGCGCAAGGACTGCCGGTCGACTCGCTCTCGCCCGAAGGCGCGATCTACCTGACGGTGCGCGTGCATCCCTTCGGAAAGAAGAACGCGGCCGGCAAGACCCTCGAGACGAACGAGGACGTGCGCAAGCACCTGCTCGACGCCGCCGGCGTGGGAGCCGTGCCCTTCCAAGCGTTCGGCTACCCGGGCGACGACGGATGGTTCCGCCTCAGCGTGGGCGCCGTCTCGCTGCGCGACATCGAAGACGCGATGCCCCGCATCGCCGAGTCGCTGCGCTCGCTCGGCTGAGCCCTCGATGTTCTCCGAGGCGCTGATCGCCGCGGGCGTCGCCGGGCCCTATTTTCTAGGCGGGATCTTCCTCGAGCTCGCGGTCGCCAAGCGGCGCGGGCTCTCGCTGCATCACACGCCCGACACCATCACGAGCATCGGGTGCGGGGCTCTGCAGCAGGCGCTCGCGGTGCCGCTGCGCATCCTCGTGTTCGGGCTCTACGCGATCATCGAGTCGCGCTTCGCGATGACCTCGATCAGCGTCAGCATGATCTGGGCGTGGCCGCTCTGCTTCGTGCTGATGGACCACGACTACTATTGGTTCCATCGGCTGAGCCACCGCGTGTCGTTCCTGTGGGCGGCGCACGCGGTTCATCACCAGAGCGAGGAGTTCAACCTTCCGGCCGCGCTGCGGCAGAGCGCGATCCAAGAGTCGCTGGTCGCGCCCTTTTACTGGCCGCTCGCCTTGATCGGATTTCCCGTCGAGATGCTCATCGCGTGCGTGCTCACGAGCGCGTTCTTCCAGTTCTGGATCCACACGCGTTTGATCGATCGCATGCCGAGTTGGTTCGAGGCGATCTTCAACACGCCGTCGCAGCACCGCGTGCATCACGCGATCGACCCCGAGTACATCGACAAGAACTACGCCGGCACGCTCTCGATCTGGGATCGGCTCTACGGAACGTACACGCGCGAGGCCGCGGCGCCGACCTACGGGACCGTCGAGCCGCTCGGGCGCTTCGACATCCTGGAGGCCAACCTCTCGGGCTGGCGGAAGATCGGCAAGCACGTGCGCGCGGCGCACGGTGTGCGTCAGGCGGTCTGGGCGTTCTTCGCGCCGCCCGAGTGGACGCCCGAGGGCACGGCGACGATTCCGGAGGCGCGTGGACGGCCGAAGCTGCGACGAGAGACCACGAAGTCGGAGAAGAACCGCCTCGTCTTCGTGCTCGCCACGGCCAGCGCGCTCGCGGGTCTCGCGAACGCCCACGCCGAGCGCGAGGGGGCTTGGTCCACGCTGCCTCTCACGTTCTGGCTCATCGCAGCCGTGCTCGCGCTCGGTCCGATGATCGAAGGACCTCGCACATCGCGCGCGCTCACCGCGCTGCGTTGGGCGCTCTTACCCATCGCGGTCCTTGCCATCTATCTCTGAAGAACCCAGAAGATCAGACCTGCGTTTTCCTGCGTTCCTGCCTTCCTCAGCGGAACTCTCATGCCTTCCTCGCTCGCCATCGATCTCGTGTCGGACGTCGTCTGCCCTTGGTGCTTCATCGGCACGCATCGTCTCGATCGCGTGATCGCCGACCTCCAGAAGGAGCGACCGGATCTCGCGATCGCGCTTCACCACCATCCCTTCGAGCTCATGCCGGGCACGCCGCGCGAGGGCACCAACGTGCCCAACATGCTCCGACGCAAGTACGGACAGGCGCCGGAGAAGATGTGGGCGCGCGTGGAGGCCGCGGCGACCGAGAGCGGCCTCGTGCTCGACCTGAGCAAGCAGCCGATGACCTACCCGACGATCCCCGCGCACACGCTCGCGCGGCTCGGTCGCGAGTCGGGCGTGGAGCATGCGATCCACCGCGCGCTCTTCGAGACGTACTTCGTCGAGGCAGAGGACATCGCCGATCCGGATCGGCTCGCGGCGATCGGAGCGAAGCAGGGCCTCGACGTCGATCGCGTGCGGAGCTTCGTCACCGACGACGACGAGCTCGAGGCGACGCGCGTCGAGGCGCGCATCTGGCAGCGGCACGGTGTGACCGGCGTTCCGTTCTTCGTCGTCGGCGAGAAGCTCGCGTTCTCTGGCGCGCAGCCCGAGGCGGTGATCCGCCAGGTCATCGACAAAGCACTCGCGCTTCCGCCCGCATGAGCGACATGCGCGGACGACGCGTGGTGGTGACGGGCGCGACCACGGGCATCGGCAAGGAGACCGCGCGCGTGCTCGCGAAGAAGGGCGCGGACGTGGTGATCGTCGGCCGCGACCCCGACAAGCTCGCGGCGACGGTTCGCGAGATCGGAGCCGAGGCAAGGAGCGTCGAGCTCGCCTCGGTGCGCTGCGACTTCGCATCGCTCGCTTCGGTCCGTGCGGCCGCCGACGAGCTCGGCGAGCGCTTCCCTTGCATCCACGTGCTCGTGAACAACGCGGGCGCGGTCTACATGGAGCGGGGCGTCACCGTCGACGGCCATGAGACGACGCTGCAGGTGAATCACCTCGCGCCTTACCTCCTCACGCGCCGCTTGCTCCCCGCGATCGAGCGCGCCGCCTCGTCTCGCGCGGCGCGGATCGTGAACGTCGCCTCGATGGTGCACGCGCAGGCACGCATCGACTGGGACGATCTGCACACACGCACGCACGACTACGTCGGCCTTCGCGTCTACGGCGCGACCAAGCTGATGAACGTGATGTTCACGATGGCGCTCGCGAGGCGGCTCTCCGGAAAACACGTCACCGCGAACTGCCTTCATCCAGGGGTGATCGCGAGCGGCTTCGGTCACAACAATCGGGGATGGATGGGCCTCGGCGTGAAGGTCGTGGCGCCCTTTCTGGCCACGCCCGCCAAGGGCGCGCGCTCCAGCGTTCACCTCGCGACCGCGAGCGAGTTCGAGCTCGTCACGGGCAAGTACTTCGACGAACGATCGCGCGAAGTGTTGGCGAGCGCCGCGAGCCGAGACGAAAACGCGCAGGAAAGGCTCTGGCGAGTCAGCGAGGAGCTCTGCGGCGATTCTTTCGCTTGATGCGTGATCGTCGATTGGCTACACGCGCTCGCCCATGCGCAAGCGCGAGAAGTCCAAGAGCGCACGCGCCGCACCCCGCGCCGCCGACACCACGAGCCTGCTCGACGGACTGAACACGGCGCAGCGCGAGGCCGTGCTCAGCACGCGCGGCCCCTTGCTGGTGCTCGCGGGCGCAGGCTCCGGCAAGACGCGCGTGATCACGCACCGCATCGCGCACCTGGTGCGTGAGGAAGGCGTGCGCCCCGAGACCATCTGCGCGGTCAGCTTCACCAACAAGGCAGCCGAAGAGATGGCAGAGCGGATGATTCCGCTCGTCGGCAGCGAGCGCGCGAGCCGGCTCTGGCTCTCCACGTTTCACGGCCTCGGTGTTCGGTTCCTGCAAGAAGAGGCCGCCACCATCCTCGGCGACGAGCGTGGCAAGACGCGCTTCTCCATCTTCGATCAGGGCGACTGCGTGGGCCTCGTCAAAGAGATCGTGAAGCGCGAGGGCATCGGCGATCGGAAGGTCGACCTCTACGCGGTGCACTCGCGCATCTCGCTCTGGAAGAACAAGGGCTGGATGCCCGGCGAGGTGAAGGCCAACGCCAGCTTCGAGTACGACGCGATGGCGCTCGAGACCTACCCGCACTACGAGGCGGCGCTGCGCTCGATGCGCGCGTTCGACTTCGACGACCTCGTGCTGGTCCCTGCGCGAACGCTGAAGACCAACCTCGAGATCCGTGAGAAGTGGGTCTCGCGCTTTCGCTACCTGATGGTGGACGAGTTCCAGGACACGAACGCGATCCAGCTCGAGATCGTGAAGCTGCTCGCGCCGAGCACGCCGGGATCGACGGAGAAGAACGTGTGCGTGGTCGGCGACGACGACCAGTCCATCTACGGATGGCGCGGCGCCGACGTGGGCAACATCCTGGACTTCGAGCGCACGTTCCCAGGAACGAAGCTCGTCAAGCTCGAGACCAACTACCGCAGCCGTCAGCCCATCCTCGCGGTGGCCAACGCCGCCATCTCACGCGGGAGCGGCAAGCGACACGGTAAGACGCTCCGCGCCCACAAGCAGGGCGGCGATCGCGTTCGCCTCTGCACGCTCGGCACACCCGAGCAGGAAGCGAAGTTCGTCGCCAAAGAGGTCCGCAGCCTCCGCGCCGAGGGAAGGCGCGCAGGCGAGGTCGCCGTGCTCTACCGATCGAACCTGCAGGCGCGCGCCATCGAAGAAGAGCTCCGCGTCGAGGGCATTCCGTACCGTGTCGTGGGCGGCACGCAGTTCTTCGAAAAGAAAGAAGTGAAGGACGCGCTCGCGTACCTGCGCGTCGTCGCCAACCCGCGCGACGAGCTCTCGCTGCGTCGCATCCTCAACTATCCCGCGCGTGGGATCGGCGATGCGACCGTCGAGCGGATGGAGCGCTTCGGCAAGGCCCGGCGTCACACGTTCGCGCACGTCGCGCTCGAGACGCTGCCGAGCCGCGCCGAGATCCTGCCCGACGTCCCCGAGGCCGCGCGCGAAGGAGCACGCAAGCTCTCCGTCGCGATCGAGCGCGCCCGTGCCTCGCTCGGCATCGCGCCGCACGTGCTCGTCGCGCGCCAGCTCTTCGACGACGTGGGCCTACGCCACGAGCTCGAAGACGGGAAGGACGACGCGCCGCTCAAAGAAGGCGAGGTCCCGAAGCGCGCTCGCTGGGCGAACGTCGAGTTCCTGCTGCGATCGCTCGATCGCTACGAGAAGCTGCCGAGCGAAGATCGCCCCTCGCTGGCGACGTTCCTCGCGCGCCTCTCCATCCGACGCGACGAAGAGTCCGAGGTCGAGCCGGGAGACGAGGTGACGCTCTCGTCGCTTCACTCGAGCAAGGGCCTCGAGTGGCCCGTGGTGTTCATGATCGGCGTGAACGAGGGCACGCTGCCGCACCTGCGCACGATCGATCCCAAGGTCAGCGAGGCGGCCCCGACCGACGTCGAAGAGGAACGCCGCTTGTTCTACGTCGGCGTCACCCGCGCGAGAGAGCGCTTGTACCTCTGCCGCTTCTTGCGGCGCGAGATGCGCGGTGCGGAGAAGCCCACCGTGCCCTCACGTTTTCTCGAGGGGCTGCCCGAAGAGGACACCGAGAAGTACGAGCGCGACGACGACGCGCCCGCGGGGGACGCCGAGGCGCTCGCGCTCGCCCAACAATTTCTGGCGAGGCTCCGCGGAACGGCGTGAACGCGCTAGGGTGCGCGGCATGCGTACTCTCGGATCCTCACTCACCGCGCTCTCGGTCCTCGCGCTCGCCTCGTGCGGCGGTGTGACGGTACAGACGGGCCACGGGTCGACGCACGAGAGCGTCACCATCGACGACGTCGCCTGGTTGCTCGGCAACTGGGAGACCGCCCTCGACGAGCACGGCTGCACCTATCACGAGCAGTGGCATCGCGAGTCGGCGATGCTCTTCGCGGGGCACGCGCGCGAGCTCTGCAACCCACCCTCGGCCGAGCGAGAGCCCTTCGACGAGGACCTTCGCGTCGAGGCGGAAGCGCGCGGCCTCGTCTACGTCGCCTGGCCGACGGGACAAGATCGCACCGGGTTCGACCTGACCTCGAGCGGCGCGACGGGCTTCGTCGCCGAGAACCCCGACCACGACTTTCCGACTCGCATCGAGTACCGACACACGGACTCCGGCATCGACGCGATCGTCTCCGGGCCCGGTCGGACCTTCACGCTCTCGATGCATCCCTCGCCAGCCGGCGGCGGGAGCTGATCTCGACCGGAGTGCCCGGCTCGCCGGGCCGACACAATTTGGGTCGCCTCCGCTCCGCAGACGACTCCGGTCGAGATCACACCGCCACGCCCTCGATGGCGCTGACGAGGGCGTGCTCCGTCACGCGGCCGAGCTCGAAGCCCGTGGCCGCAAGCAACGCGCCGTACTCGGCTCGGCTCCGCTCGCGACCGTCCTGACAGACCATCATCATGTGCACGTCGGCGAGCGCGCCCATGCCGTGGACGTCGTCGTGCTCGGTCAACGTCTCGAGGAGCACGACCTTCTGTCCCGCTCTGCACGCCGCGCGCACGTGGCCGAGGATGGTCGTGCTCGCGGTGTCGTCCCAGTCGTGCAGGATGTTCTTCAAGATGAACGCGTCGGCGCCTCGCGGAACGCGCTCGAAGAACGAGCCGGTCTCGAAGGTGACGCGCTCGATCACGCCGCGCTCCCTCAAGAGCTCGCGGCCGAGCTCCACCACGCCCTCTCCATCGTAGAGAACACCGCGCAGGCTCGGAAATCGGAGCAAGAGCTCGGAGAGCAGCGTGCCTCGGCCGCCGCCGACGTCGCAGACCGTGCCGAGCTCGCTCCACGGATAGAGGCTCGCGATCACGGGCGCGCTCATCACCGTGAGCCCCATCATCGCGGTGGCGAAGAGCTCACGCTCGCCCGGATGCGCGTCGAACCAGGCCCACACGTTCATGCCGTGCTCGAGGCCGAATCCGTTCTTGCCCGTGGCGAGCGTCTCGTCGAAGGCGTTCCATGCGTCGACGTTGGAGCGCGTCCCGAAGTACTCGATGAACTCGCGCATCGCGCCGGGTCGGCCAGAACGAAGGCCGTCCGAGCGAAAGTTGTTGGCGAAGCGCCCGCGTGCATCGAGCGCGAACACGCCTTGCGTCGCGAGCGCGCGCATCATGCGATGCATCACGTCGGCGTTTTGTTCCGTCTTGGCGGCGATCGCAGCGCCGTCGAGCGCGCCTTGGTCCGCGAGAAGATCCGCGATGCGCAGTCGCGCCGCTGCGCCCAGCATCTTCGTCATCGTGACGCCCGTGGCCATCTGCCAGAGCACCAGATCGATGGGCGCGAGGCGATCGATCGCACCTGTCATCCCGCGACGCGCCGCCATCAAGGCGCGCACGGCACCGTCGGGAGGCGCCATGCCCGTGGGCTCTTTCCCGAGCGCGATCGGCGTGGGCTCGGAGGTCTTCTGTTTGTATTCGCGCTCGGACATCAGGAGACGATAACGCGGCCAGAAGCCCCCCGTGGAGCTACATGTCGTCGTCTTCGCCCTGCTGGTGTGCGCGCAGGCGGCCGATCACGGTGAGCCCGCCGGTCATCGACGTGATCAGCTCTTGACGCGACTCCACGATCACCGGACCGATGCCCATGCAGTACGTCGTGCGAACGTGGAGCCCGGCTTCGCCGCCCTCTTCCATCACGGCGACGCAGCCATCGTAGTGGCCGTCCGTCACGTCGACGGACTCGGAGACCGACTCGATCGTCGCGGTGCGGCCGTGGGTCGAGGGCCACGTCTGCCCGACCGTGATTGGATCGCGCAGGAGCCAGGTCTGCGAGGCCGGCTGGTAGACACCGTCGGTGCGCAGCTCGTAGGTGTGCACGTCACCACCATCGGCCGCGATGCCCACCGTGTTCCCTTGGATGTCGACCACGCGCGCGATGCCGAGCGAGCTCATCCCCGTCTGCGTGTCGATGTCGTACGTCCAGATGTAGCCGGCGGCCATCGGGTAGAGCCCGCGCGCGGTCGGTGGCTCGACGTGAGGCGTCGTGGGGCCCGTGCTCGGACAGCCGACCAGAGCGAACGACACGACGAGGATCGGGAGCAACGTTTTCATGGGCCTCAGTCGGGTTGGAAGATGCGTTCCTGCGTGCCGTCGTCGTCGTAGTAACCCCACACGCGGTCGAACGTGACGGCGCCGAACGTGTTGACCACGATCGCGAAGAGGAGCGCGAGATGGAAGCCGCCGCGGAAGGGCCGGCCGCCGAGCGCGAGCAGCACGATGAGGAGCACCATGTAGTCGAGCGAGAAGCGATAGCCGAACTGAACCCAGCCGCTGTTCTGGTACATGAGGTCGCTCAAGCACACGAGCGCCGCGGGCACGTAGAGCGCGACCATGCGCGCATCCACCCGCTTCTTCGGAAACAAGAGCAAGAGGAGAGGCGGCGTGGTCACCCAGAGCGCGAGCCCGTGACGGCTGACGAGAACGTGCGGCTCGTTCGCGCTGAGCCAGGGCAGCGACGCCGTGAAGATCGCGAGGTTCTTCGAGAGGTAGTGGTAGTTGACGAGCCCCCAGCGCGCGATGCGGTCGTGCCACGCGATGATCAGATAGCGATGTCCGAACTCGAACGGACGTCCCCAGCGCGCCTCGTTCATCCACATCGCGATCGCGCCGACGGCGAGGATCGGAAGCGCGAAGGGAACGAGCCTCTTGCCGACCTCGCGCCACGAGACACCCGCGAGGAATGCGCGCAAGCGCCGCGCGATGCCCGCATCGTCCGCCGACGGAATCTCGGGAGCGCTCGCGACACGACACGTGCGCATCAGCTCGAACACGAACACGAGACCCAGCAGCGCCATCGTCGGTCGCGTCATGAAGATGCAGCCGAGCACGAGCCCCGCGAGCGCGGGCCGCCGCCCCTCGAGCGCACAGAGGAGATAGAGCGGAAGCAGAAAACACGCGACGACGTGCGCGGCGAACCAGACCGTTCCCTGCACCGCGACGAAGAAGAAGACGGTGCCGAACGCGAACAGGGCGGTGAGCGTCAGGTTCTCGCGCGGCGTGCGCGTGCTCGACTTCCGCTCCGAGAGATCGCGCAAGAGCACGTACAGAAACGTCGGCCCGAACCCCGCGAAGAGCGCCCAGACGAGCGCGTCGCGCAGTGCCGTTCCCCAGATCGCCACCAGCGGCAGGATCAGAAGCGCAGGGAACGGCGGAAACGAGACGTACCAGTGCTGCGTCTCCGTGGTGTGCGTGAACGCCGACTGCGGGCACACGTCGTCGAAGGAGGTGTCGAAGCACGCCCAGTCGTTGTTGCCTGGCGGACGGTTGTCGATCACGCCCAGCTGCCCCGCGAGCCAGCTCGACGCGAGATGAACGTAGTGGTTGTCGCTCGTCGGGCCCTGGATGCGCGGACCGAGCATCGCCACGTACACGCCCGCCACGACGACGTAGATGGCGAGAGGCGTCTTGACGCGCGCCCAGAGCTCGGACCTCGACATGAGCGCGCGAACCTTAACTGCCAACAAAGACGAAAGCCCGCTTCCTTTCGGAGCGGGCTTTCGCTTCACCCGAGCGTCCATCCCCGAAGGGCGGCACTCTCGGAAGAATCTGTGCGTGGGTGGCGAGCAAGCTCGCCAGTGGCCACACGGGGCGCCGGTCTCGTTTCCGATCACCAGCTGATCTTCCGCAGAATCAGGCGCAGCAAGCCCCGGTCTCGGCCGATCGGTCGGGAGTGTCGCAAGGTGTGTGCCTAGAAATGGGGGGGCGAGCGGCGCATGCTTCGAGGGTGCGGGTTCTCGTGACACTGCTCGCGCTCGCGGGGGCGACGCTGGCTCTGGGCTGCCAGCACCGCATCCTGTATCCGCTCGTCGGTCAGCCCGGCGTGGTGACCCTCGTCGACCTTCACCCGCACCCACAGCGGCCCGAGCTCTGGACGATGAACTACCAAGAGGACGGGTTTCTCCCGATCTGCACCCCAGTCGTGATCGAGTCGGTCAGCGCGCGCGAGATGCAGTTCTCGGTGCCCTCGCTGGGCGTGCGCTTCCACTATCGCGTCGATCCCTCGCTCGGCGAGCCGTTCACTGCGCACCTCGATCGCGTGTTCGGTACGCGATGTCCGCCCGAGCTCGGGCAGCTCTCGGCGATCGATCAGGACGGGATCAGCCGCGGGATCGCCGAGGTCGGGATGACGCGCGGAGGCGTGTTGTTGGCGCTCGGTCTACCGCCGGAGCGCGGCACGCCGAGCCTCGACATGCCCGTGTGGCGCTACTGGCGAAGCCGACACGCGACGTTCGAGGTGCGCTTCGTGGGCGACATCGTGAGCGAGGTCGATCGTTGACGATCCGCGAGGCGCGGCCGAGCGATCTGCCGCGCTACGCGATCATCGAGCGAGCGGCCGCGACGCTGTACGCTCCCTGGGGACTCGACGGCGTGTTCGCAGCGACGGAGACCGCGAGCGAGCGTGTCACCGAGGCGATCGCGCGGGGCGAGCTGATCGTCGCGGCCGACGATGCGGACGTGATGATCGGGTACGCGCTCATCGGTTGGGACGAGGACGACCTGCACCTCGAAGAGCTCGCGGTGGAGCCGCGCTACGGGCGCCACGGACGAGGCACGGCGCTCTTGCACGCGACCGTCTCGCTCGCGCGCGCCCGAGGTGCACGGCGCGTCACGCTGATCACGCTCGACTTCGTGCCCTTCGGTAAGGCGTTCTACGAGCGGCGTGGGTTCGCGCTTCTCGAC
>JAYVCF010000393.1:0-3975 GCA_043750095.1 Deltaproteobacteria bacterium | reverse complement strand
CGCTCCGCGGACGACTCCGGTCGAGATCGCAGCGGACGCTCCGTCGAAGAGCCAGGGGAACTTCGCCGCGTGCTGGCGAGGGACACGCACGGTCGTTCGCGGCGCCAGCGTTCCGAACGCGATGTCCCAGATCGGCGACGTCACGCCGTGGTTCATGTCGGACTTGCCGAAGTGGTGGAGTAGGTGATGACGCCGTGCCCAGCGCCCGTACGCGCCGAGCGGCGCGCTCACGTGGATGCGGCGATGCAGCACCTCGTAGAACCCGTAGCCGGCGAGCACGCCGATCGGCACGCTCGTGCCGAGGCTCCATCCCACGATGAGCGAGGACACGGTGACGATCGCGAGCAGCACCGGGATCGCCATCGCGACCTTCATCGACCAGTGCGCGAAGTAGTCCACCTTGGCGTGATGGAGCAGATGCTCCTTGGCCACGTGCGGACCGAAGATCCGACGATGGAACGCGAAGCGGTGGATCGCGTACTCGAGCAAGGTCCAGAGCACGACACCGACGCAGAGGCCGATCGCAAACGCCATCATCGCTTCTTCTCCTCTGTCGGGTCGGAGGGCACGAGCTTCTTCGCGCGTGCCATCGCGTCATTCGTCTTCTTCGGGTCCGCGCCCCAGCCCACGAGCAGCGTCGTGACCAGCTCGTCGGCGAGCGCGTCGGCCGACAAGCCATGCACCTGCCAGCGCTCGAGCTTGCGCGTCTGCGCGATGCCCGAGAGCGACGCCCAGAGCACGAGGCCGCGCTCGAGATCGTGGCCTGCGCCGAGGACACCCGCTTGCCTGGCCGCGGCCAGCTCGCGTACGCCTGCGGCCCCGATGTCGAGCGCGATGCGCATGTTCGGATGCGCGTGCGCAGCCGGCAGAACGTTCCCGGGCTCACCCATCATGCGGGACAGCAAGCGCGCGTGGAGCGGACGTCGCGCGGCCAGCGTGTTGTAGATGCGCGCGACGATCGCGACGCGGACGAGCGGGTCGCTCGTCTTGCCGTCGAGCATCGCTCCGACGTCCGTCGAGAGGCCCACGAACACGCGTCGCTGAAGCGCCGCCACGATCGCTTCCTTCGAGTCGAAGTACCGATACGTCGCGCCCACTGTGTAGCCGAGCTCGGTCGCGAGCCGCTGCATGGTCAGCGCCGCCATTCCCTCGGCGCCGAGGATGGCTTCGGCCGCGTCGAGGATGCGCTCGTGCGTCTTCTCGCGCCGAATCGCGCGCGGGGTCGGCTTGAGGGCCGTCGTGTTTGCGTGAACCACGCTTACAAAGTGAATGACGTTTACTGTTCTGTCAAGCGGGCCGCGTTTGACGGCGATCCATCCGGTCGGGGACGCTTCGTTCATGCGCTCGGTGCTTCTGGTCTCGGCTCTCGTGCTCGCGCTCGCCACGCCCGCGCGCGCTCAGGTCCATCAGCTGATCTGCTCGTCGGTGGACGCGCCAGGCACGTCGCTCACGCTCCTTCCCGGCGACGATCATCGCGTGCTGGTCGGCGCATGCGGCACGTACATCGCGTTGCACGTCGAGCGCGGGCCGAGCGGGCTCACGGCGGTCGGCGATGCGACGTTCGCCTGGTCGGGCGCCGCGGCCGCGCCGACCGACGGAACGGATCCCGACACGCTCCAGACGGTGCGCCCGCTGGTGATGGATCTCGCCGGTGGACGCGAGCCCGAGCTCGCACTCGGCTTCGCGCAGTTCTCGCCGCACGGCGGCGGACGCGGCGGCGGCGTCTATCTCGTTCCCCTGGCGCCCGATGGCACCTTCGGTCGCGCGACGCATCCATTTCGCGGCCTGCCCACCGCGCTGACGCACTTCGACGCCGACGGTGAAGGCCGCGAGGACCTCGTGGTGATCGAGAACGGCGAGCCATGGGCCTCGCACGCCGGCGGCGTCTCGATCTACGTGCGCGGTCGACGAACGCGGCGCCTGGCGGACGTGGTGATGGCGCCGGTCGACGGCGCGATCAGCGGCACCGGCACCAGCGCGCAGGTGCTGGTCGCGAGCCAGGCCTTCAGCAGCGAGACGACCACGGTGGCCGCGAGCCTCGCCGTCACGCCGGTCATCGGCGGCGCGACGACGATGCTCCCGCTGCCGCACGACGCCTGGGTAGACACGTTCGCCGACTTCGACGGCGACGGCGCGATCGACATCGCGTTCGCGGCGCTCGACGGCATCTACATCGCGTCGTCGTCGATCGATCGCGTTCGCGTGGTCGATCACCAATCCACCCGCGTGCTCGGTCTGGTCGACCTCGACGGGACGGGGATGCACGCGCTCGCCTTCTGCACGAACGATCACCTCCGTGTGGCGACCTGTGATGCGACGCGCTGCTGGTCCGTGCCCTGGCTGGGCGCGAGCTGTGAGTCCTTCGTGGACGTCCTCATCGCGGACTTCGACGGCGACGGCACGCGCGAGATGCTCATGGCGAGCCGCGAGCACTACATGGACGACGAGAGCCGCAGCGCGGTCTGGCTCACGTTCATTCCCGCGCCCGCGATGCACACCGGTGTCCGCGTCGTCACGCAGCCCTTTACGGCCGGCCCTACGATCGTGCTTCGCTGAGCGTCAGGGCAGCATCAAGCGGCCCGGCGCAGCGTTCGTGCCCTGATCGGTGTGGCAGGAGTTGCAGTCGCCGCTGTTGGCCGGGATGGTCATCGTGCGCGATCGACCCTGGTAGGTGATTTGGGCGGTGATCGGGAGCGCGGTGACGTCGCCCGAGCCGAAGTTGCCGACGTCGTTCGGCAAGAGGTCCTGCACGACACCGTTCGCATCGATCACCAGGATGTGCACGTCCTCGTTGAACCCGTTCACGCCGTTGCAGTCGTCGGGCTCGTGTGCGGTCGGGTACACCGTGCCCACGACCGTAAAGCGCGGCGCGCGGAAGTTCGTCGCGTGGCACGTGATGCAGGCGCGGCCGGGGTGCATCAGCGCCGAGCCGATGTCGCCGTGTGTCCAGGTCGCGCCCGAGCTGCAGACTTCGGGCGTGGCGTACGGGTCGAACGCATCGATGGTGCTCGCGTCGGTGACCGCGGCGTCGTCCGTGGGTGGCAGGCCCCCGTCACCGCAGCCGACGGCGAGCGCGACCACGAGGAACGAGACGAACGTTCGCGAACAACTCGATGGGGCGTGCATGTCGACTCCGAAGCGCGGTAGAGCGAGCCCTCTACCATCGGTTCCACGCACCGTCGATCTCGGGCACTCTGCCCGGCCATGAGCGAGCACTTCGACGTCGTCATCATCGGGAGCGGAGCCGGCGGCGGCACCCTCGCGTGGAAGCTCGCGCGCGCGGGCCTGAAGATCGCCATCCTCGAGCGCGGCGACTTCGTGCCTCGCGAGAAGCAGAACTGGGATCCGCGATCGGTGAACGTCGAGGGCCGCTACCACACCAAGGAAGTCTGGCGCGACGGCGAAGGGCGGCCCCTCCATCCGCACACCAGCTACAACGTGGGGGGGAACACCAAGTTCTACGGCGCAGCGCTCTTCCGGCTGCGCGAGCAGGACTTCGGCGAGCTCGCGCATCACGGTGGGGTCTCGCCCGCATGGCCGATCACGTACGCGGAGCTCGCGCCCTACTACGACGAGGCCGAGCGCCACTATCACGTGCACGGAACGCGGGGAGAGGACCCGACCGATCCGCCGGGCGGGCCGTTTCCGTATCCGGCCGTGCGACACGAGCCCACGATGCAGACGCTGAGCGACGACTTCGCGAAGATGGGCCTCAAGCCCTTTCACGTGCCGCTCGGCTTGATGCTCGACGAGTCGAGCCCGAACACGAGCCGCTGCATCAAGTGCAACACGTGCGACGGGTTCCCCTGCCTGCTCAAGGCGAAGGCCGACTCGGCGGTGTGCTGCATCGAGCCCATCCTCGACAACCCGAACGTCCGGCTCTTCACCCACACCAAGGCCGAGCGGATCGAGACGGATGCCTCCGGCCGCGTCGCGAAGCGCGTGATCGTGTCGCGCATCGGCGCGGATGGGAGA
>JAYVCF010000392.1:0-9139 GCA_043750095.1 Deltaproteobacteria bacterium | reverse complement strand
GATCGTCCCGCTCATCGCGCACGTGACGAGGCAGCCCAGACACAATCGCAACGGGAAGCTCGCGGTCGTGCTCGTGCGCGCCGTGCCCTCGGTCGTCGTCGCAAACGCGCGCAACCTGAGCTCGATCTCGCCGCCGGACGCGAGCGCGACATCGATCGCTTCGGCATACGCTTCTGGCACGAGCCCGGCCTGCGCGGCGCCTACCGCCGGTCCGCCGTGGCTCGTCGCGAATCCGATCCGCCCGTCCGCGGGAACGAGAAACGGGTTGGGCAGGCCGGTCAGGGGTATTGTCGCACCGTCCCGCCGGATCTCCAGCTGGAGGTGATCCACGGTGAGCACGTCCAGCGTCGCGCTCACCGCACCGACGAAATCGTGGCGCTCATAGTTACGAAGCCGAAGCGTCGCCACATAGGTCATGCCGCGAGGTCGCACCGCAACGGGCAGCGCACTCGTGTCGAGCACACCGTTGCCGAGCAGCGGTAGCGCAACTCCGCTCGTACACGCATCGTCGTGGCTCAGCACGCCCTCGAGCACGAGGCCTGTCGGCGCGATCGGATCGCACGCCGTCAGCAGTAGAGCCACGAGCAGCAGTCGCACGCGCATCGAGAACGATCGTGCGCGCGTTCCGCGCCGAACACAAAAGGGCTCGGCTCCGCGCGTCGCGAACTGTTCCCACGCGCCCTCCCGCGAAATTTCGGACGCCGACCAGATTCCGGTCGCCGTGCGGGCCCGCCCGACGCGATCTCGCGAGCCGACCGCTCGATCTGCTGCCTCCGTGCCGCGTCCGCGCACCCGCCGCGATGGCACTCACCTTGCGATACGCCTCGCGTGCGCCTCCTCTCCATCGCCGCTCTCACCCTGCTCGGCGGCTGCATCGCGCTCCCCTCGGAGGTCGCCGATCGGTGCGAGATGCCGTCGGCGAGCGTGGAGGCGCTCTCGAGCATCTCGTGCGCCTCGCACACGGACACCGGCTACCGAAGCGGCTCGGCCTTCACGATCACGGTCGTCACCGTCGATGGTCATCCGGTCGAGCGCCAGACGGCGAACGCGTACTACGTGATGGCGCAAGCGGCCGAGCGCGACGGCGTGGAGATCCGCATCGTCTCCGGCTTCCGCACGATGGCGGAGCAGCAGCACCTCTACTACTGCTACACGAGCTGCAGCTGCAACAGCTGCAACCTCGCAGCGCGCCCGGGCTACTCGAACCATCAGAGCGGCCATGCGCTCGACTTCAACACGAGCAGCGGCGGCGTGTACTCGTGGTTGTCGGCGCACGGCGCGCACTACGGTTTCTCGCGCACCGTTCCGAGCGAGGCCTGGCACTGGGAGTGGTGGGGCGGCGGGCCCGGCGGTGGTCCGTGCGGTGGTGGGCCTCCGCCTCCTCCGCCACCTCCGCCGCCACCGCCTCCGCCGACGGACGCCGATCACGATGGCGTCCCCGCAGGCCACGACTGCGACGATCACGATCCGCATCGCTTCCCCGGCAACCCCGAGACCTGCGATGGCGTGGACAACGACTGCGACGGCGCGGTGGACGATCACCTGGTGCGCTCGTGCGGCACCGACGTCGGCGAGTGCGTCGCCGGTGCACAGACCTGCCGTCGCGGCGACTGGGGTCAGTGCGAGGGCAACGTCGGTCCCGTGCCCGAGATCTGCAACCAGCTCGACGACGACTGCGATGCCAGGGTGGACGAGGATCGCGTCTGCGAGCGCGAAGAAGCGCTGCTCGGGCCCGGCACCGAGAGCCCGACCCTCGAGAGCGACGTCGACGGCGACGGACGCGCCGACGCATGCGCGCTCGTCCACGGCGTGTTCACGTGCTTGCTCGGCGGCCCGCACGGCATGGAGCGCGTGATGACTGGCCCCGCGATCATCGCGGGCGACGTCACCGCGGCCGCACGCATCCGCATGGCCGACGTGGACGGCGACGGACGCGCCGACGTGTGCTGGCCGAGCGGAGATCACCTCGCCTGTTTCGGAGCCGGCGCGACCTCGCTCGACCGCGCGATCGAGGGCCCGACGCTCAGCACGACGCTCACGAACCTCGAGCTCGCCGACATCGACGGTGACGCGCGGCTCGATGTCTGCACACGCGACCCCAGCGGCCTCTCGTGTCACCTCGCGAGCGGACACGGCTTCGATCGTCTCGTCACGCTCGGCGCGCTCTCGGACGCAGGCGGATACGCTGATCCGATCCATCACGGAACGCTGCGCTTCGGCGATCTCGACGGCGACGGCCGCGCCGACGTCTGCGTGCGCGATGCGAGCGGCGTGGACTGCTGGCGCTCGCTCGGCGATCACTTCGGCGATCGCGTCCGCGGCCCGCGCTGGAGCGACGCGAGCGGATGGGACGCGCTGGCTCGCTGGAGCACGATCCGCCTGATCGACGTCGATGGCGACGCGCGCGCCGATCTCTGCGGGCGTGACGCCGATCGCTTCGTCTGCGTGCGCTCGCTCGGCACGAGCTTCGGCGAGACCTTCGGCGGTCCCGCGATGCCCGACGCCGACGGATGGGATCGCCCCGAGGTCTACACGACGATCCGGATGGCGGACGTGAGCGGCGACGGACACGCCGACCTCTGCGCGCGCGAGCGGACCGGCGTGCGCTGCTGGATCTTCGATGATCGCGCGTTCGATCGCGTCTTGATCGGCCCCGCGCTCGACGACGCGAGCGGCTGGACGAGCGCCACGCGCTACCGATCGATCCGCCTCGCCGACGTGGACGCCGACGGCCGCGCGGATCTCTGCGCGCGCGCCGCCGATGGCCTGCGCTGCTTCACCTCGAACGGCGCGGGCTTCGATCACGAGTGGCTCGCGCCCGCGTTCAGCGACGCGGCGGGCCTCGGCGACGCGCGCGCATGGGCGAGCTTGCGCCTCGCGGGGGGACACGCCGCACGGAGCGGTGCTCCGACCGCGATCTCGGGCGGGTGCAGCGCGACGCAGGGGCGAGGCAGCGCGCTCGCGTGGCTGCTCTTGCTCGCAGCGCTCTATCGAAGGCCGAGGCGGCGCGACGTCGTCTGACCCGCGCTGATCTCCACGTCGTACGTCTCGCTGATGCCCTCGTCGGTGTTCACCAGGCGCAGCGTGTGATGGCCCGCTGACATCGCAACGCGCACGAGCGGCGTGTCGCCGAGATCGCGCCCGCCCTCGGTCACGTGCGTCCAGGGCGAGGTGATCAGCGAGAGCGTGCCCTCGCCGCCGCTCGATGGCGCGCTCGTCGGCGTCGGCGGTACGGCGTCGACGTGAGGTGTGGGATCGGCGGTCGGACGCCGATGGGTGCGATGCGATCCCGGATCGTCGTCGCGTGTCGCCGCGACGCTCGTCGTGGGAACGGGCGCGACCTCGGTGGTCGGCGCCACCGTCGTCGGTGCAGGAAGACCCGACACGACCACGACACCGACTCCCGTGGGCGGAATCTCTTCCACAGCCTCGCCCGAGAGGCGCGGCCAGGCGATGAAGCCGATCATCACCAGCAGCGCAGCGGCCGCGACGATCACGAGCCACATCGCGAACGGACGCCGCTCGTCCTTCTTGGGTGGGACGATCCCGAAAGGCGAGGGCGGCGGCGTGAGCTCCTGTGAGCCGGTGCTCATCGGCGGCATCACGTGTCCCGCAACGGGGCCCGGCATCGGCGTCGGGTACGGCATCACGTAGCCACCGGAGCTGGGCGGCGGATAGCTCATCTGCCCTGGCTGCATCGGCATCGGCGTCGGGTACGGACCGCCCGCCATCTGCTGCTGTTGAGCCACACGCGGCGAGAGCGAGATTCCACTCGGCGTCATGTAAGGCACCGGCGTGCCCGGCTGCGGCGTGAGCGAAGGAATGCCGGCGTGCATCTCCTGGCTCGCCGAGACCGACGCGCCCTCGATCAGGCGCTGCACGCTCTTGTCGTCGCGCGCGACCGCCGCGAGGCACTCGGCGATCTTCGCGCGATGGACCTTCACGGCATCACCGAAGCGCTCCTGCATGAGCTTCTGGATGTCGCGTCGCTCGACGCGGTCAGGCGCCGTCGAGAGATAGGCCTCGAGATCGTCCTTGAACGCCGACGCCGACTGGTAGCGCTGCGTGACGTCGCGGGTGAGCGCGCGCAGGACGATGCGATCGAGCTCGGCCGGAACGCCCGGCGCCAGGCTCGAGGGCGGATGAATCACGGCGGTGAGCGTCTCTTGCAGCGTCGCGAGCTCGTTGTGGCTCTTGAAGAGGCGACGCGAGGTGAGCATCTCCCACATCACCACGCCCATCGCCCAGACGTCGGCGCGCGCGTCGACCGGCGTGGCGAGCGCCTGCTCGGGCGCGATGTACGCGTACTTACCCTTCACGACGCCGGTGCGCGTCTCGACCACGTTCGACGACGCCTTCGCGATGCCGAAGTCGAGCAGCTTCACGACGCCGTTGTAGGTGACGAAGAGGTTCTGCGGAGAGATGTCGCGGTGCACGAAGCCGAGGGGCTGCCCGTCGTACGTCGTGAGCTCGTGCGCGTAGCCGAGCCCGTCGAGCGCGTCGGCGATCATGCGCGCGACGAGCGTCGGCGGCAGCGTCTCGCCACGTTGTCCCGTGATGCGCAGCAGGCGCTCGAGGCCCTGGCCATCGAGGTACTCCATCGCCAAGAAGTGCTGCCCGTTCGCCTCGCCCACTTCCAGCGTCGCGACGCAGTGCGGATGATCGAGCTGAGCGGCGAGGCGCGCCTCGTCGAGGAACATGTCCACGAAGCCCGGCTCGGCCTCGAGGTGCGCGTGCATGCGCTTGATGACCACGAGCTTGCGGAAGTTGCCCTTGCCCGACATCACGGCGAGGTTCACCTCGGCCATGCCACCGTGACCGAGCTTGCCGATCAGCGTGTACTTGCCGAACTGCGCGGCGGGAACGGCCGTGACCGTGTAGCCCTTGGTCTCGCCAGGCGCAGTTGCAGGGGTCTTTTCAGCTGAGCTAGCGCTCATGGGGGCACCCCTGAGTGTCCGGCGCCGCTCCCCGTCAAGTCAAACCGAGATGCCGCGCACGAGCTAGGGCGGCGTGGGCGCGACGGTGTCGTCGAAGTCCACGTCCCAGATGCCGGCGGAGGTCTCGACATCCACGAGCGCGTGGGCATGCGCGGTGAGCGCGGCGTTGTACGCGCCGTACACGTCGTTCACCGTGCGCTGCGCCACCAGCACCGCGACGAGGCTCGCACCGCCGTGCTCGTACTGATAGCGCGTCGCTTCGAGGACGTGCTCGGCATCTGCGATCACCGACGCGTCGAACAACGCGCGCGCTTGCACCGCCGCGTTGTAGACGGTGAGCGCCTGCCGAATCTCCACCTCGAGCCGCTGTCGCGCCTGCTGGTAGCGCGCGTCGGCGGCGCTCTCCATGGCGTTCGCCTCGTCGATCTCGCCGTGCCAGAGCAGGCGGAACGGGATCGGGATCGCCAGCATCAGTCCGACCGCGTGGTAGTCGGACTGACCGTACTGCGTGTCGATCCCGGGAACGCTGTAGAGCCAGCTGGCCATCACGTCGATGGTGCCCCAGCGCTGCGCTTCCGCGAGCCGGCGCGCTGCACGGGCCACCTCGATGTCGAGCTGCACACGCCGCAGATCGGGGCGGTTCGCCATCGCCTGATCGACGAGGTGTTGCAGATCGAAGGTCACGGGGTCCATCGCGAGATCTCCGGTCGGCGTGAACGAGGGGTCGACGCCGTCGTCGGTCGTCAGCAGGGCCGCGAGACCGACCAACGCGGCCGTCGCGGCACCGTCGGCCCGAAGCACCTGCGAGCGGAACATCTGCGCCTCGACGCGCGACTGCACGAGCTCGACGTCGCCGATTGCGCCGGCCGTCACGCGCGTCTGGTTCATCTGCACGAGCGCTTCGAGGCTCGCGAGCGTCTGGCGCAGCCGCTCGAGATCGAGGCGCGTGGCGAGCGCGTCGACCCAGAGACCTCCGGCCTGGCCGCGCAGAACCCGGACGGCATCATCGACGCCGGCGCCGGCCTGCGTGACACCCACACGCGCGAGGTCCATGCGGCCACCCTGCTGATTGCCAAGCTCGATCGGGACGTCGATCGCCGCGCCGACTACGGTCGGGAGCTGGGAGCGACAGGGGACCACCGCGCCACCGGCCCCGAGGTGAAGGCCACAGAGCGGGAGGCCATCGGTTCCCGGGTCGGTGCGCAGCTCGGTCCGCGTCGGATGCGAGATGTCGAAGCTGAGGAGGCCGCCGGAGATCGTGGGATCGGGAAGCCGCGCGCCGATCTGAATGCGCGCCTCCGCCGCCGTCACGTCGCGATGCGTCGCGGCGAGATCGAGGTTCCGATCCATCACGCGGTCGAGGTATTGCGAGAACGAGATCGTGGCGGTGGCCTGCGCCGACGCCGACCTGGACGGTACGAGCATGGTCACGAGCGCACCGAGGGTGATCACGGCAGCAGGCGTCGAAGCCCCGATGATCGTTCGAAGGAGCATCCTCATACGTCCTCCTCGGGCTCGTTCTCGGGCGGCTCGCTCGGCGGCGGCGTGCTCTCGGGCGGCGCGCTCGGACTCTTCGGATCGGGCTCGAGGGACACACGGCCGGCCTGCACCTGCGCCATCAGCTGCGAGAGCGGCGCGGGCGGAAGCATCGACATCGGCCCGAAGCCCGTGCCCGGACGGCGCCGCTTCTCCATCCAGCGCTCGATCATGTAGTAGAGGGCAGGCAGCACGAAGAGCGTGAGGACGGTCGCCGACACCAGGCCGCCCACGACCACGGTGGCGAGCGGACGCTGCACGTCGGAGCCGATCCCGCGCGCGAGCGCGGCCGGCAGCATGCCGAGGCCGGCCACGGTGGCCGTCAAGAGCACGGCGCGCAGACGATCGGCCGCGCCACGCTCGACCGCCTCACGGAGCGGCACGCCCTCGGCGCGTAGCTGCTCGAGCTTGCTCACCATGATCACGCCGTTCTGTACGGCGACGCCGAAGAGCGTGATGAAGCCGACGGCCGACGAGACGTTGAGCGTCATGTCGCGCAGCATCAGCGCCGTCATGCCGCCGAGCATCGCCAGCGGAACGGCCACGAGAATCAGCGCCGCGTGCCGCAGCTTGCCGAAGGCGCCGTAGAGAAGAAGGAAGATCAAGGCGAGGACCAGCGGCAGGATCAGCCCGAGCCGTCGCGCGGCGCGCTGCTGGTTCTCGAACTGACCGCCCCAGACGACGTCCATGCCCTCGGGCACGTCCACGTCGTCGTGGAGGCGCTGCTGCGCGTCGGCGAGGAACGAGGAGAGATCGCGATCACGGAGGTTGAGCTTCACCGTGAGGTGTCGCCGCCCGCGCTCGCGCGTGATGGTGCTCTCGCCGCTCGTGGTCTCGATGCGCGCGATCTGCGCCAGCGGCACGCGTGCACCGCCCGGCGTGGCGAGCGTGAGCGAGCCGATCTCTTCGGGCGAGTCGCGCACCGTCTCGGGGAAGCGGACCGCGACGTCGTAGCGACGCTCGCCGTGATAGAGCTGCGCGACCGCGGCGCCGCCGATGGCGACCTCGATCAGCTGCGCGACCTCCTGCACGTTCACGCCGTAGCGAGCGGCCGCCTCGCGATCGACCACGACCTGGAGCTGCGGCAGCGGGGGCTCCTGATCGATCGCCACGTCCACCGCGCCGGGCACCGTGCGCAGCACGTCGACCATGTGCCGCGCGATCTCGCGCCCCTCGGTGAGGTCGTTGGCGAAGATCTTCACCACGAGATCGGAGTGCGCGCCCGAGATCTTGTCGTTGACGCCATCGATCATCGGCTGCGAGAAGCCGAACGTGATGCCGGGGATGCGCGAGAGGCGCGCCGAGAGCCGATCGATCAGATCGTGCTTCGTCATCCCATCGGGCCACGTCGCGTACTGCGTCAGGCCGATCGAGCTCTCGATGTGGGACGGCGTCCAGGGATCGGTACCGTCGTCGTTGCGGCCGAGCTGCGTGACGATGTAGCTGACCTGCGGCTCCTCGCGCACGACGCTGCGAATCTCGGTGGCGATCTGGCTCGCCGACGCGAGCGAGAGGCCTGGCGGCAGCTGCACCTGTAGCCAGATGGAGCCCTCGTCGAGCTCAGGCAGGAAGCCCTTGCCGACCATCACGCCGAGCACGATGGCGGCGACGGCGGCGGCGACTCCGGGAACGACCGCGAAGATGGGCCGATCGAGCAGGAACTTCACCGCGCGCGAGTAGCCGCGCTCGGCGATGGAGAGCACCGGGTTGGTCCAGAGGTGCCGCGGCGCACGCAGCACCACGAGCGAGAGACCCGGCACGAGCGCGAGGCCGAGCAAGAGCGCCGCCGCGAGCGCGAAGCCCACCGTCCACGCCATGGGCGTGAAGAGCTTGTGCTCGACGCGTTGGAACGCGAAGAGCGGCAGGTACGCCGTGATGACGATGACCTTGGCGAAGAACACCGGCCGCGCGACGGCGCTCGCGGCGGTCGTCGCGTCGTCCTCGGTCATCTCCTTCTTGGGATTGTTCTCGCGCCAGGCGAGCAACGACTCCATCACCACGATGGATCCGTCGACGATGATCCCGAAGTCGATCGCCCCGAGCGAGAGCAGGTTGGCCGGGATCCCCGTGATGCTCATGGCGATGAACGCGATGAGCAGAGAGAGAGGAATCACCACCGCCACGATCAGCGCGCTGCGCGGCGAGCCGAGGAACAACACCAGCACGAGGATGACGAGCGCGATGCCCTCCATCATCGTGTGCGAGACGGTGTGGAGCGTCGTCTCGACGAGCGTCGTGCGATCGAGGTAGGGCACGACCTGAACGTCGCCGGGCAAGAGCCCCTCGGTGTCCGCGGTGCCGTTGAGGATGTCGATCTGGGCGTGGACCGCCTCGAGGACGCGCGAGGGGTTCTGCCCGCGCAACAGAAGGACGATGCCGCTCACGCCGTCGGGCACGTCCACGGGCGGCGTCCCGGCCTCGATCCCGAGGATGCCGTTGCGCGGCATGCCACCCATGCGCAGCTCGCCGAGGTTGCGCACGAAGACGGGCGTGCCCTCTTGCTCGCTGACGACGATGTTGCCGAGGTCCTCGAGGTTGCGCACGAGGCCGATGCCGCGGACGACGAAGCCCTGATCGCCACGCACGAGCACGGAGCCGCCCGCGTTGGCGCTGTTGTGCTGGATCGACGCGATGACCTCGTCGAGCGAGAGGTCGTACTGCACGAG
>JAYVCF010000391.1:0-5800 GCA_043750095.1 Deltaproteobacteria bacterium | reverse complement strand
GCCGCGCGACGAAGCAGAAGCCCTTGCCCATCTCGAGCAGGAACTCTTCGAGGCGATCGATGATCGCCTGCTCGAGATCGCGCTCGAGCGCGCTCGGCTTCTCTTTCAGGTCGAGGAACTCGAGGACGAATGGATCCTTCAGGACGTCTGCGGGAACGGCGATCTGTTGGCCGTGCTCGGCGAGCGACTACACGTGCTGCTGGTCGCGGTTCATCGCGAGCCGCTCGAAGAGGAGCGATGCAACCTAGCGCTCGAGCTCACGCACCGACCAGCTCTCTCTCGCGGCCTCGATCTCGTAGAAGGATCGTGCCCGCGGGTCCGAGACGCGGAGGAGCACGAGGTAGTGCGACCAGCCGAGCAGCGGGGGGAAGAGCGCCACAGGCCCCTCCGAAAGGCTCGACGCCGCTGCGCCTTTCGCGGCCGCGGGCGCGGCCTCCGAAACGCATAACGCCGTTGCGCCTTTTCGATCGGATGCCGCGACCAGCGCCGAACCTTGCGGAAAGACGAGGTAGAATTGCTTCATCCGCTTCAGGCTGGCGAGGCTGAAGCCCTTGCCGAACTGGGCGGAGAGCCGGGCTGCCACCGCCTTCATGAGGCCCTCGCCGTAGCCCGCGCGCTCGGCCCCGGCCCGCTCGACCTCGACAATCTCGCGGCCGATGAGCCAGTACGCGTGGACCATCGCCGTGTTGACGGTGCGCGCCACGCGCGAGCGCGCCTCGTCGACGATCACGGCGATGCGCTCGTAGAGTTGTTCCTCCGAGGCAGGACGAAGCGCGCTCACCCACGTCCGACGTTCCGGAACACTGAAGACTGACGGAGCCCGCGGCTAACCAGCGGTCGGGTGTGGACCAGCGCCAGAGGTCCCGGGCAGACCGCGCCCAGAACGGCCTCCCGGAGACGCCGCCAGATCGCGCCCGCTCTCGCCGTCGCCCCCCAGAAACGTCGAAAGCCGCGTGGATATCGCGCGGCTCCGAGTTAACCAAGACGTTCGTGACCGAGGTGATCGACTCCCCGAACGACGCCGCATACGAACACATTCTCCGTCGTTCTCCGTCGTTCTCCGTCGTTCTCCGTCGTTCTCCGTCGAGTAGACGGAGAGACTTTGCGATCACGATTCGATCGATTCGAGCGCGAGCGCGGTCTGCGTTGCGGGGATGTGGTTCCAGTAGTGGTACGGCGCGACGTGCACATCGCCATGTTCGTCTTTCACGACGAAAAGCGTCGTCGTCCTGCGGGCCGACGCGACGACTCCGTCCTGATCCGGGCTCGCGACCACCAGCTGCAGCCCGAGCTCGGTTGCGAACGCGAGGAGGCCTTCGCGACGGCCTGCGTCGATCCCCTGAAACGCTTCGTCGAGGAGCAGCGGCATCGTGCGTGCACTCGCCGCGTCGAACGTGAGCTTGGCGAGCGCGAAGACGATCAGGTGGTTGGGCACGCCTTGCTCGCCGCCCGAGCCGGCCGCACGTCGCTCGCGCGTCCAAGGCGTCTCTTCGGAAAAATCGGCGGCGGCGCGCGTGACGAGCCGGTAGTCGAACCAACGTCGATAGTCGAGCAACGCCGGCGGGTCGTCGCCCTTCGATCCGAGCTCTCCGCGGCGACCTTCCAAGTATCCGCGTAGCTCGACGCGGCTCGCGGGATCGAGCGCGCTCATTCGACGCACGAGCGAGCTCAGCTCAGCGCGCTCGGGCCTCGGGACGATACGGAACGCGTAGCGAACACCACCGAGCTCGGTGCGCGCGAGGAGACGGTTCAGATCGGTGACCGTCGCGTGCATATGCTCGACGTCTCGCTGGAGCTGCTTGGCGAGGCTTCCGACGACGATCACGTCGAAGAGCTCGCGGGTCCTGTCACTGACGATGATCCGCGCCTCTCCGAGCGCGCGGTCGAGCTCGGCGAGGACGCTCTCGATGGGACTGCCGGCGCGATCTTCGATGCGCAGGTCCGAATCGACGCCGACCAAGGCGAGACCGATGGTCGCCGCGCCGCCTCGTAGACCACGGGACCCGTCCCCGAGAAGCTCGTCGATGCGTGCGCGTTCGGCCTGCGCGAGCTCGCTGCGCGCCGACGCCACCTCTTCGAGCGTCAGCGCGGCGCCTTCGTTCGGGATGTCGACCGCTCCTGCGGCTTCTGTCAGAGACCGCGCTGCGAGCGTCTCGTCGAGTCTAAGGCGAGCGTCTCGCTCGCGCTCCGCGAGCGCCGCATCTCGCGACATCCAACGCACACGCGACTCGAGCGCCGCGTCGCGCTCTTGTCGCGTCCGGCGAACGGCGTCTGTGGCTACGTCGATGTCGCGCGCGACGTGCGCCCGATCGGTCCCTTCGGAGAGGAGGCGGAGCGACTCGATCGTACGCTCGACATCGCGCAGCCGAGCACCGGCGGCGAGCACCTCTCGCTCCTCGCGATCCGTTGCGGCGCGCATGTACTCCACATCGCGCTCTCGCGCCGCGAGCCCCGAACCCAGCGCGCGTAGCTCGGGAGAGCCGAGGGCTCGCAAGGCGCGCTCGACCCGAACGAGCCGCTCCATGTGCGCCGCCGCTGCGTCGCACGCCGTCTGCGCGCGCGCGCGCGCTGCACCTTCGTCTCGAGTTCGCGTGTCCGCCGAGCGATCACGTTGCATCTGCGATCGAGCGCGGCGCTCGCTCCCGAGCAAGGGCGAGCCCTCGCTTGCTCGCACGAGCGCACCGCGTAGCGTCACTCCACCGAGCGCATCGGGCGGCTCGAACGATCCGAGCTGCGTTAGCTCGTGGGCGAGCAGAGTGTGCGCGCGCTCGGTGAGGGGACTGTGCGGCGGTTCGAAGAGCCCCTTCACCCATGTCGGGAGCACGGCCTCCTTCATGGCCGGTGGAACCGCGAGGCGCGCTCCTGGGTGAGCCTGGAGCGTCGCGCGTGCACGCACGACATCGTCGTCCCGCGTCACGACCGTGCACCAAGCGTCCTTCGATACGGCCGCTTCGAGCGCAGCAATCCGCCCGCTCTCGGCAGAGGCGCATGGCTCCAAAAGCTCGAACAGCCGCGCGGCCTCGATGCGTGACCGACTCAGCGCCGCGACGAGAGCCGCAGCGGGCCCGGCATCGAAATCGTCATCGGTCGCCGGTTCGGCGGCCGCGCGCTCGGTCTCGCGGAGGAGCACCACGGCATCCGTCTCGGCGACCCGAGCGGAGGCGAGCGCTTCTCGAAGCTCGATCTCTGCCGCGCTCATCACGTCATCGCTCGATGCGTCTGCTGCGGAAGCGCAACGCGCCAGGAGCGCGGGCAACCGACTCGCCTCTTCGACCGCCGCTCGCGCCTCGTCCCGCGCCTCTCGGATCGCGCCATCGAGGACCCGTCTCGCGGCGTCCCGCGCGGCGCTCGCAGCCTCGCGCCGCGCCACTGCGACCTCCCGCATCGCCTCGGTGCTCGCGAGCTCGTTCCGCCGCGCGTCGCGCTCACGCTCGGCGGCACTCAGGTCTCGTGCCCATACGGCCGCGTCGCCACTCGTCAGCGATGCCAGCGCCGCATCTGCACGAGCAGCACGTGTCTCGGCGTCCGCGAGCTCGGCCGCGCACCGAGCCAGCTCGGCACGCGCGTGCTCTCGTTCGGACGTGAGCGCGGACAGCCCGGCTCGGAGCTCGGTCTCGCGCACACGCAGCTCGTGCCGGTCGAGCGCCGATCGCTCTCGACGGAGCGCCAGGATCTCCGCCCGACACGCCGCGACGCCCGCGACGCACGTGCGCTGCGCCTCGAGACCGTGGAGGCTCGCCTCGAGCTCCGCCAGCTGGTGCAGGCTCCTCTGCACGGTGTCGAGCACCTCGCTCGACGGCGCCGGCAAGAATCGCTCGAAGAGCGCGCCGGGATCACGCGTGCCGACGACGAGTTCGCGATAGGCCTTGGCGATCGACCACAGCCGACACGCGCGCTCGTACGCGGCGTCGCACCCGAACAGAAGCTCCGCCACGCGGGAGCGATAGTCGCCGATGCGTCCGAGGACCACCTTCGGACCGAGCGCCGTGGCGAGCTCGTCCCGCGTTCTCGGCCGCCTTTGATCCGAACCGCCGACCGTCAGCGATACGTCGTCCAGGATCCCTCGGTGAACGATGCCCCAGCGCATCACCGTCGCTTCCAGGGTGGTGGCCGCGAGGCCGACCCCGATCACGTGACGCTCCGTCGCGCTCGCAAGCTCGAGCGCGACGTAGGCAATCGAAGCTCCTTCACGAACGACGCCGGTCGGACCCTGGCGCAGGACGACGCCCGCCAGCGATCGACCCTCGTGTCGGCGTCCGCCCATCCTCGCCGCCGCGTTCAGCTCGATGTCGCCGCCCGTGAGCGCGATGTGGATCGCATCGAGCACCGTGGTCTTTCCCGACCCGTTGTCGCCCAAGAGAAAGAGGTGGCCGCCGCCGGTTGCTCCCGCACCGACCTCGATCGTCTCGTCCACGAAGTTGTGGAAGCCGACCAGTCGAATGCGCGCGAGGACCAAGGGCGCGCGTTCCGATCGCTTCGTCCTCATTCGGTCCTCCGCTCGACGTCGAACGCCTCTCGGATCGCGTCGTCGCCCAGCGCGCGAGGGTCGTACAGGCCGAGGCCGGGCAGGAGCTCGTACGTGCGGGCGCCATCGCCACCCTGCGTCGTCTCCGCGAGCTCGCGCACGAGTCGGTGGTGCATGAGCGTCGGCACGAGATCGCGATAGAGCCCGCCGAGGACGCTCTCGTCGTAGCGATCGGCCAGGCCCAGCTCCGCGAGGCGTTGCGCCGCGTGCTGGAGCAGCGCGCCCATGGTGACGCGCGGCCGCGCCGGTCCGCCGTCTCCACGCAGCCGCTCATGCAGATCCAAGAGCACGATCAAAGCGATGCACTCGCCGGGACGCGTGGGCTCGAACGTCGCGCGACGCTTCTTCGTGATCGCGTCGTTGTGCCAGTGCGACTTGTGGACGCGCGCCACCGACGTGTCGACGACGAGCTGCCAGTCGAACGCCTCGACGAAGAAGCGCGCGAGCTCCACCCGATGCCGTCGTAGATAGCCGAAGAGCTCCGGGTCGTCCTCGACGTAGAAGAACGGCGCCTCGAGCAGCACGTTGAGCACGCGCTGCGTCCGGGCCATCTGCATGCCCTCGAAGAAGATCAGGGTCATCGACGCCCCGACACGATGCAGTCGGGCGACGCGAGGCCAACCGTTTCGTTTCCGAGCGTCACGACGCCGCTGGTGGGCTCGATGTGGACGCCCAGCTCGGAGAGGCCCGCGCTGCGCCCGAGGTGCTGCGCACGAGCGACGGCGATCCACGTTGCGGGCGCCTCCCTCGAGCGCAGCGCGTCGTGACGCACGTCCGAGAGCTGCACCGCTCCCTCGGTCAGCCCTGTATCGCGGAGCCATTCGGCTATGCGTCTCAGGCGCGCCTGCCTCGGCTCGCGGATGACCTCACGGCAAGCGCGCTTGATCGGCAAGGCTCGTGGCTCCTCCGCGCGTGCGCGCGTCTTGCGGCGAGGCAGAGGCGGCATGAGCCGCGCACCATCGCCCGGCGCCCACGTCGGCGTGCGGAAGCCCCACGCCATGAGCGCGCCCTCGCATGCGTCGTCGATCGACGCGAGCACGCGGATCGCACACGCTCGATCGTGTCCCCTGTCACCCTGACGCTCCAGCGTGACCAGCCGATCGCGCAGCTTCGCGATCACGTCGTGGGTGGCCGCCTCGATCTGCGCGCAGTGACCATCGAGCTCGCCGCCGTCCTCGAGAAACACAGACCATCGCGTCAAGCTCTGGGCGATCGAGCACCATTCGTCGTCGCGTTCCGAGAACGGGTCGCCCGCTCCGCCGGCGGAGCCGAGCG
>JAYVCF010000390.1:0-7868 GCA_043750095.1 Deltaproteobacteria bacterium | reverse complement strand
CGTCGGTGCGGTTGTCGACGTCCGCCTTCCCCATCGCTTGCTCGGGCGACATGTAATACGGCGAGCCGAGCGTGGTTCCGAACGCGGTGAACGCCGCGCCCGCGAGCTCGAGCGTGGACCCGAAGCGGCGCTTCTTGTCCTTCGCCACGCCCTTGTCGATCAGATCGTCGAGCGCGTGCGGCAGCCCGGGCCTCACCTGCGAGAGCGGCTCGGGCCGGCCGTTGACGATCTTCATCAAGATCTCGGCGACCTGCTTGCCGTCGAACGCGATCCTGCCCGAGAGCATCTCGTAGAAGATCGCCGTGAGCGCGAAGCCGTCGGTGCGGTTGTCGACGTCCGCCTTTCCCATCGCCTGCTCGGGCGACATGTAATACGGCGATCCGAGCGTGGTGCCGAACGCCGTGAGCTTGGGGCCCGTCTCCATCTGGAGCTTCACCGAGCCGAAGTCGAGGATGCGGACCTGATCGCCCTCGGGCGTATCGACGAGGAAGATGTTGTCGGGCTTGAGGTCGCGGTGGATCACGCCGAACGCGTGCGCATCGTCGAGGCCCAGCGCCATCTGCGCGAGGATGCGGAGCGAGCGCGCCGCGGGGACCGACCCATCCCGACGCAGCAAGGCACCGAGCTCGAGGCCGACGAGGTACTCCATCGTCAGGTAGTACGACTTGTCCGGCGTCTCGCCGAAGTCGATGACGCGCACCACGTAGGGCGACTCGATGCCCTGCGCGGTCTCGTACTCGCGCTTGAAGCGCTCGACCGCGACCTTGTCCTTGGCGACCTCGGCGTGAAGCACCTTGATCGCCATGCGCTGCTTGGTCTGGGTGTGTCGTCCCTCGTAGACGCGCCCCATCGCGCCGTCTGCGACGTGCGCCGCGACCACGTACTCGCCGAAGCGGAGCCCGAGCCTCGGGTCGGCGATCTGCCCGGCCGGTGGGACCTGGATCACGATCGTTCCGTCGTTGCCGCAGAACGACGTGTCGTCAGGGTATTCGGTCCCGCATTGCGGGCAGCGTCGACTCACGGGGCGATGCTACTCGACGGCATGAGGATCGAAAAGAGAACGACATCGGCCTCATCGGCGCTCCCAGACGCCCCCCTCGAGAAGGTGGGCGAGCGTCAGCTCCTCGCCGTGCTCCGTGCGGACGATGAAGAGCTCGCGACGCTGCGCGCCCTCCCCCTCGCCGAAGCGGCCGAGGACGGCCGTGATCTCCGTGCGGACGCCACGATCGTAGATGATGGTCGGCGCGTAGCCCCAGCCGCGCGCCTCGCGAACGTCGACGACGAGGGGCTGGCGATGCGGCTCCCAGGACGGTCGCGCGATCTCGCCCTCGGCCCGCAGCGCCGCGACGCTCGCATCGATCGCCGCGCGCAGCGGGCCCTCGACCTGGATGGGCCGCGTCATCACCACGAGGAGGTACTCGTCGCTGATGCGGCGCACGATCATCTCGCGCTCGGTCGCCTTGATGTGGACGAACCAGATCTTGCCGCCGCGCAGCCGGGCGATGGCGGGCGCGATCTCGTGGATCATCACGTGGAGCTGCGCACCGGTGACCTTGGTGTCGTAGGGGGGCAGCGAGCTGCAGTAGTCGATGCACTCGCCCTCCTCGTCCACGAATACCGCGAGGAACGCCTCGGGGACGCCGCGGAGCACGGAGCGCAGGACGCTGGTGAACGGGCTCTCGTTGATGTCGCGTAGATGCTCTGCGTGCGCGGCCGCCGTCATGGCGCGTGCGCTCCCGGCTCGCTCAGATCGGCGGCGAACACGACGGCCGCCGTGCGCTCGTCGATCGCGACGGTCGTGTGCGACGCGAGCTCGGCCGTGAGCGCGTCGAGGGCTGCTGCGCGATGCTCGGCGACCAGCTGCCTACGAAGGACCGGCGTGGCCTCCGCGAGCGACACCTCGAAGGGCGGCTCGATCGACGTGAGCACGATCGCGTGAAGTCCGAAGCGCGTCGTCACCGGCTCGGGCGCGACACCCGGCGCCGACGGGATCGCGAAGAGCGCCGCGAGGTAGGGCGCCTCGAGCGGGCCATGTCGGTCGACCGCCGGGACGGTCTCGACCGTGACGGTGAACGAGCGCCCCTCGGCACCCTCGGCCTCGATCGCGGCGGCCTCGGCGCTCGGATCGGCGGCGGCCGCGAGCCGGACGATGGCGGCGCGCACGAAGCGCTCTGCTGCCGCTCGCGCCGCTTCGTCGCTCGCCTCGCGCGGCGTGGCCAGAACGTGTTCGCTCGCGCGCCGCTCGGGACGCGCCCAGGACGCGCGGCTCGCCTGGTAGCGCGCGGCGATCTCCGTGTCGGCGACGTCGGCGTCCCCGACCGTGTCTTCGATGCGCGCGCGCAGCAGCGCCTGCACGGACGCGCGGCGCATCGCGCTCTCGGCTCGTTCATCGACGTCGAGCCGAGCGTGCGCGGCGCGACGCAAGAGAGCGCGCTCTTGCTCGAGGCGATGAAGCGCTTCGAGCGGCGAGAGCCCCGTGTCGCGCGCGGTCTGCTCCACTTCCGCGACCGAGATGGGGTCCCCGTCGACCGTGGCCGCGATCGGTCCTTCGACGACGGCGGCTGCTGGCGCCTCGACGATCTCGCTCGGCGCGGGCGTCGAAATCGGCGGCGCGCCGCACGCCCCGAGGAGCGCGAGCGCGAGCACGAGTCGACGAGGCTCGAGGGTCATTCGCCGATCGAAGGCCGCAAGAGCGTCACCGACGCGCGCAGCACCGCGAGGCCCGTTCCCAGGATGAGGAGTGCGGCGACGTAGTCGTGACCGCGCACCGCGTTCACCCCGAGCACCAGCGCGGTGAGCGCGACGACGAGCAGCACGTACCCTGCACCGTCCTTCAGCACGGATCTGTTGTCGCACGACCCGACGCCGGGAATCCACCTCGGCGCAGCGCCGTCGCGCTACGTGGGCTCGGGCGGAAACAGCGCGATGAGCTGACGCGAGGTCGCGACCGGCGACAGCGCCGGTCCGGCGCGATCAGGTCTCCCAGTCGTCGAGAAGCAGGCCGGGCACTCGGCTGAACTCAGCGGTGTTGTGGGTCACGAGGGTCAGCTGGTTCGCGAGCGCGATGGAAGCGATGAGCATGTCGTTGGGGCCGACCCGCTGCCCCTGCTTCTCGGTCGCGGCGCGGAGCTCGCCGTAGGTTTGTGCGGCCGCGTCGTCGAAGGGCATCGACCTGAAGCGCGAGAAGAAGACGCGCAACTTCTGCTGGACCAACTCTCGCTTCGCGCTCTTCTCCGCCCCGAAAAGCAGCTCGGCCTTCACGACACTACACAGTCGAATCTGGCCAGGCTGCGCTTGGTTCCAGCGATCGGTCAGGTTCGCGACGCGGTTCGTCAAGACCCCGATGCACGTGTTCGTGTCGAGCAGGTACCTCACGTGATCGGGTGCCGCCTCTCGTACTCGCTCTGCGGAAGCCGCTCGAGATCTCCCTCCTCGAGCAACCCGACCAGGTCGGCCATCCCCGCTTGCTCGTCCGCGGCGTCGGTGGGATCGCCGACGTCGTTCCACACGACGAGCACCTCTACGCGCTGCCCCGGCCGACCGACGGACACGTCCACATGCACGACGCCCTGCTCGTCGCTCTCGTAGATCTTCTTCGCGCTGTTCATCGGCTCAAGCCTACCACCACGCCGCGCTCGCTCTCTGGGCGAACTCGTGGGCACGCTTCGCACGGGGCTGCGGTCTTCGTAATCGCAGTCATCTCAAGCGTCGATCGGGCGGCCCCGTCTTCCCCGCGTGGGAATACGCACGGGCCCAGCCGCTGTCTCCGCCGGTGACGGTAGCGGCGCCGACGGCAAGCTCGGTACTCCGACGAGATCGAGTGAGGCGCACGCTCGGGGGAGGCCAGTGACGGATCGAGACGACCGGAGCCTGGGCGTGCGAGACGGGACCGCGTGGCTATCCCCTGGCGTGGCGGTCCTCTGCGTCGCCGCGTTCACCTGGTTCGCATATCGGCCGAGCGGCACGTCGCAGTTGCTGACGATGTGCCTCTGTCCGGTGGGGCTCGTGATCGCCGTCGTCGTGCCTTTCGTACTGAAGCGCTACCGTCGCAGAGCCCTCGTCGCATCGCTGGCCATCGTGGCCTCGCCCTTCGTCGGTTTCCTCGTCGGCCACGCGATCCGACGCGCGGACTTCGAGCTTCGAGTCCGACCGCGCTACGAGCAGTTCATCGCTCGGATCGAGCGCGGCGAGATCCGAGTCGATGACGACACGCCCTCCATCCCTCCGCCCCCGGCGCTCGAGGACATCACCTACGGCGTCCAAGCGTCGCGCGACGAGGACGCCCGGCTCTGCGTGATTTTTTTTTGGGGCGGCGGCTTCCCCGTGCGGCACTCGGTGTACCTCCATGCGGCGCCGGGCTCTTGCGCGCGCGAGCGTCGAAGGTTCCGGTTCACCGAGATCGGCACGTCCTGGTTTGCCGGCTCCGATTAGCGCACGCCGTCGACGTTCGACTCGCTTGCTCCGAATCGCGAGGAATCCGGCAACCCGAGTGTGGAGATGGCAGGGAGAGCGCCGACTACGAGCGCGGCTCGGGCGGAAACAGCGCGATGAGCTGACGGGAGGTCGCGACCGGCGTTCCGTCCGCGGTCCAGAGCGTCGCGTGCTCGTCGGCGAGCCCGCCGGCGACGTGACCCGATCGCGCGTCGTAGAAGAGCCACGCGCGATCCATCGCGATCGCCTCCGAGAGCGCCTCCGAGAGCGCCTCCGAGAGAGGAAGCGGCGCGAGGAAGTGAACCGTGAGATCGACCGAAGCGACCGGACACCACGCTGGCGAGAGCGCGACGGCCGCGGGCGGCCACGCATCGAGGATCGCCGAGACCAGGGCCGCATCGAGCGCGACGTTCGCTTCGACCAGCCGGCACCACCCGGCCACGCGCGCCTCGCTGCCGCCCGAGAACGGCCGCGGCCCATGCGTCTGCCGAAACTCGAAGCGCCGCGCGAACGCGGGGATGTAGTGCTCCTCCGGCCCGTCGCTCACCGACTCGGGCGGCGGCGCCTCGGGCATCGGGCGCGCGCGATGCGTGAGCGCGTCATCGCGTGCGCGCGCGAACGTCGCGAGGCACGTGGCGAGCGTGCTCTCGTCGCGAAGCAGTGACGCGCGAAACGAAGACACGTTGCGCCCCGCGCGGATCGCCTCGGTGCGAATCATCGCCGGCCCCTCGGTCGCGGGCGCGGAGAACGTCGTGGTGATCGTGGCGAGCGCCTGTCCACGAGGCGCGTCTGATTCGAGCGCGCGCGCCAGCATCGCCGTGACGAGCCCGCCGTAAGCGCCACGCCCCTGCGCCCAGCCCGCATCGATCACGCCGTGGTGATCGCCAGGAGCGACACGCTCGAACGTGGATGCGGCGACGAACCCGGTCACGTGCGCAGGCTAGTACGTCGGTTCGGAAGTTCGATCCGCATTCGCGCACCGAGCGATTCCTCCGTCCGTACCCGCGCACCCGGCGTTTCTCGGACCGCGGCCCCGCGTGATAGGTTGATCTCGTGCAGGCGCGGATGACCCGAAGAGCTGGTGCGCTCGTGGCGCTCATCGCCAGCGCGCTCGCGTCTGGTTGCGGCCATGCGAGCGAGCCGACCGGGACCGGCACGACCGGAGGCACGCCGGCAACGACGGTGCCCTGCGAGCTCGGAGGCTCGTGCTCGGCGGAAGGGAGCACTTGCTTGCCGGCCCCGATCGGCACCGGCTGGGCGCACGGGTACTATTGCAGCGGTGGCCACTGGGCCGAGCTCGAGATCGCGCCGCTCCCACAGCCTCGACCGCCGCCTCCCACGCCTGCGTCGGACGACGTCGACGCCTGGACGCCCGAGTGTGCGGCCGACTCCGACTGCGTGATGGTCTTCTCGCTTCCACCCGATTGTTGCAATGGCTGCGAGGGTCGCGCGATGACGCACGCGCAAGCAGCCGAGATCGGACACGCGTGCGCAGGCCGTGGCGGGCCAGCCACCTGCCCGTTCACCGAGTGCCCGGAGCTGCCGGACGCCGTCTGCGTCGACGGCGCGTGCGCGAGCTCCGCCAGCCCGCGCCGCCCGCACTGAGGGCCCTGAGCTCCTCGAGAACCGCGGCGAGCGAGACGACGACCGGGAATATGCCTGGCCCGCGCCCCGCGCGAACCGATCCGACGTGCGTCGCTCCGAGCGCCCGCGCGAGCTTCTCGGTGTCCAACGGCGTTCGCGCCATGCGCTCGGCGAGTGATGTCACCGGCGGCCCGAGAGCGGGCACCGACCCACGGACCCAGCGCGAGCAGCAGCTCGCGTGGTGCCGCGCGTGCACGTCTCGTGGCAGGCTGGAGGTGATGCGTCCGGCTCTTCTGTTCCTCACGCTCCTCGTGGTGGTGGCGTGTCAGACGGCGGTGGTTCCGGGCGCGACGTGCACGCGCAACGGCGACTGCGCGGCGCCGCTCGCTTGCCTCTTCGAACGTTGTCGCGCGCAGTGTCTCGAGGCGCGCGACTGCCCGCTGGGCGCGCGATGCTTGTTGAGCGGAGGCGTGGGCTCGTGCTCGCTCGACGTCGATGAGCGCTGCGAGTCCGCCGGCCACGCATGCCCCGTGGGCCTGACGTGCCTCGGTGATCATTGCGTGAACACCTGCACGCGAGCGAGCGACTGTCCGCGCAACGCGATGTGCTTGCCTGCGCTGGGCACGAGCACGTCGTTCTGCTTCGCGCCGGGTCTCGACGACGCAGGCACCGTAGCCGACGCGAGCGCGCTCGACGCTGCGAGCGAGGGTGGAAGCTGCACCGGACCGACGTGCAGCACGGCGAGTGACCTCTGCGTCGGCGACGGCTTCGCGTGCGCGGTGCGATCCGACGGCGCCGTACTCTGCTGGGGTAGCGACAGTCGAGGCCAGCTCGGCGACGGCGACACGACCGAGACGCCGCACGCGTACGCGCCATGTTCGTCGGGCCTGCCGTGCTCGCCGCGACCGACGCGCGTGCTCACGAGCACCGGCGCACCGCTCTCCGCGTCACGGATCGCGTGCGCCGGCGACACCGCATGCGCCGTCGTGCTCCCGACGGCAGTAGGGCTAAGTGACGTGTTCTGCTGGGGGACGAACGACAGCGGCCAGGCTGGCGTCTCCGCGGGCGTCGGCACGGCCCGCGCGAACCTGGTGGATCACCTAGCGACCGAGGTGAGCGCGATGCGCAACGGATTCTGCGGGATGCGCAGCGGATACATCCCCCAGTGCTGGGGCTACGACAGCGCGGACGCATTCCTGTTCGGGACGGCGAGCACCGACACTTCGATCTCCCGGCCCACGACCTCCGGCTGGCAGGGCACTCTCGCGGGCTCTCTCGCGCTCGGTCTCGGGCACATCTGCACCCTGGCCGGCGACACCGTCACGTGCGCGGGTCAGTGGCAAGAGGGCGAGCTCAACGCGGCAACCGTGACCGCGTCGTCCGGGCCGCCGACGCAGATCGTGTTCCCGGGCGCAACCGCGAGCCCCACTGCGCTCGTGGCCGGCGAGCACTTCACCTGCGCGCTGATCGCAGGAACGCCGTGGTGCTGGGGCGCGAACAACGTGCTGGCGCTCGGTCGCGCGACGTCGCTCATCTGCAACGGCGTCGCTTGCGATCCCGTCCCCGCCCCCGTGCCTGGCCTCGCGGGCATCACGAGGATGTGGGCCGGAGGCTTCGAGAGCATGACCTGCGTCGCGGACGCCGCGCAGACGTCGTGCTGGGGCGGGACGAACGACGTCGGATGCCTGATCGAGGGCGGCACCTGCGATCGACCAACCCACATCGCGCGGCTCGACGGTGCGCGGCACGTTGCATTGGGCGACCGATCGGTGTGCGCGATCGATCGGACCGGCGGCGTCGTCTGCTTCGGCGCGAACGCCAGCGGCGAGCTCGGTCAGGGGACCACGAACGGC